>NZ_JAWOUY010000004.1:106269-412869 GCF_033339635.1 Vibrio sp. 2092
TCATCAGTAATCGTGACTGGAATGGTCGCGGTCGTCGTATCGCCATCAAAGTCTGTTGCAATGATTGGGAAGTTCAGTACTAGCTCATCGCTGTTTAACGCATGATCGATTGGACCTTCTAGACGGAAGCTGTATGTACCGTCTGCATTCACGTTCATGGTGAAAACCGGATTGCCATCCGCGGTAGCCACGTAAGTAAAGCTGCCATCGGCATTCGCCGTCTCTACCAAAGTAACAGGCTCACCTTGAGAAGTTAAACCTGCGACAGGATCAGAAGTTGAATCAAGTTGGTAGCTCACCACACGGTCTGAACCTTGGGTGGTCGTAAACGCGCCTTCAACAAACACAGCGTCGCTTTGGTCTGAACCAATGCCTGATAAATCATCTTCGTCTACAGCCAGAGGCACAACATTATCGATGATTGGTGCATCATCCGTAATGGTGACTGGAATGGTTGCCGAAGTCGTATCACCATCAAAATCGGTGGCAATAATTGGGAAATCAATCGTCAGGCTGTCGCTGTTAGCTGCATGGTCAATCGGGCCTTGCAGCGTAAAGTCGTAAGTACCATCTGCTGCTACATTCAACGTGAAGACAGGATTGCCATCTGCGGTCGCAACATAAGTAAAGCTGCCGTCGCCATTCGCGGTTTCCACCAAGGTAATCGCCTCACCTTGAGACGTTAGCCCCGCAACAGGATCAGCCGTTGAATCCATTTGATAGCTCACCACTCGGTCAGAGCCTTGAATAGTGGTAAACGCGCCTTCAACGAACACAGCGTCAGTTTGGTCTGAGCCCACGCCGCTAAGGTCATCTTCATCGACACTCAACGCATCCACCTCTGTGATGGTCGGTACATCATCAACAATCGTGACTGGAATGGTTTCAGTAACGGTGTCGCCATCGAAGTCGGTTGCGATAATTGGGAAGTTGAGTGTCAGCTCATCACTATCCACCGCGTGATCAATTGGCCCTTCTAGCGTGAAGTTGTAAGAGCCATCAGTATCTACTGTCAGAGTAAATACTGGGTTGCCACCCGCAGTCGCTTCATAAGTGAAACTACCATCACCATTTGCGGTTTCTATCAGTGTGACAGCCACGCCTTGCGATGTTAAACCGTCCACTGGTGTTGCTGAAGCATCGAGTTGGTAGCTCACCACTCGGTCAGAGCCTTGTGTGGTAGTAAAGTTGCCATCAATAGAAATTGGATTGCTTTGGTCTGAGCCAATTGACGCTAGATCATCTTCATCAACCGTAATGGTGTCGACGTCGGTAATAACAGGCTTATCGTCCACGATTGTCACTGGGATAATGGCATTTGTGGTGTCGCCATCAAAGTCTGTTGCGATGATTGGGAAGTTGAGTGTCAGCTCATCGCTATCTACCGCGTGGTCGATTGGACCTTCAAGCGTGAAGTTATAGCTACCATCAGTATTCACCGTCAGCGTAAAGACCGCTTCACTACCCGCTGTCGCCTCGTAAGTAAAGCTGCCATCACCGTTTGCGGTTTCAGTCAGCGTAACTGCCACGCCTTGTGATGTAAGGCCGTCAACTGGTGTTGCAGAAGCATCGAGCTGATAGCTCACTACTCGGTCCGAGCCTTGTGTGGTGGTGAAGTTGCCATCGATTGAAATCGGGTCAGTCTGATCTGACCCAATCGTGCCTAAGTCATCTTCATCAACGGTAATCGCATCGACGTCGGTAATGGTCGGCTTATCATCCACGATGGTAACAGGCAATACGATTTGGCTTGTGTCACCATCGAAATCAGTAGCAATAACATTAAAATCGAGGGTTAAGCTGTCGCTATTTGCCGCATGGTCGATTGGACCTTGCAGCTCAAAACTGTACGAGCCGTCGGTATTCAAAATTAATGTGAAAACTGCGCTGCCATTTGCCGTTGCGCTGTAGGTGTAACTGCCGTCTGCATTTTGCGTTTCGGCAATGGAGACGGTCTGACCTTGAGATTGCAGGCCTTTTAAAGGATCAGCGTTTACATCCAACTGATACTGTACGACGCCATCAGAACCCTGAGTCGTCGTGAACTGACCTTCAACCAGCGTTGGCTGTGATTGGTCAGAGCCTACCGAACTCAAGTCATCCTCATCGACGGTAAGAGCAACAACGTTGTTAATGGTTGGCACATCATCAGCAATGGTAACCGGTAGAACAAGTGAACTGGTGTCACCGTCAAAGTCCGTTGCGACAATATTGAAGTCTAGAGTTAAGCTATCACTACCCGCAGCATGATCGATTGGACCTTCAAGGGTAAATGAATAAGAACCGTCAGGGTTCACTTGTAAGGTGAAGATAGCATCCCCTTCAGCTGTTGCAGAATAGGTAAAGCTGCCATCTGAATTGGTTGTTTCCGTCAGAGAGATAGATCGACCCTGTGATTCCAACCCATTGAGTGGATCAGTGCCGCTCTCTAATTGATAACTTACGACACGGTCTGAGCCCTGAGTCGTCGTGAAGTTGCCTTGCGCGAGCACAGAGTCGCTTTGATCGGAGCCTATGCTTGATAAATCGTCTTCATCGACGGCTAGAGCCTCAACGCCATCAATCGTAGGAACGTCATCTTGAACTTGAATGACAATTTGCGCTGCTTCTGGTGTGTTCGAGCCGTCGGTAATCGAGGAGCGGTCACCATCCGCATCTACCGCGTAAACTGGCAGTGAGAAAGTGAGCGAGTCATCGTTAGCACCCGTATGGTCAAGTTGTTCATACAAGTTGAATTGGTGTTCGCCCAATGCAGGTGCATCAATCGCCACATCAAATACGGTAATACGCACACCATCCAGCTCGATGAAGCCTTCGTAAGTACGTACGCCGTTACTCTCGGACGCTAGTTCTAGTTGAACAACCTGCCCTTGAGATTGGAGTTCTCCACCAACATTGAACTCTGTAGGTTCCAACTCATAGTGATCAATGATGTCACTTCCGACCGCTGTCGTGATCGACCCAGTACCACTTGTTACTGCCGCGCCTTCCTGTGAACCTTGGTCAACCCCCGCCTCGTCTAAAGACAAGCCCGTCACGTTCTCAATCACTGGATTATCGCCATCGAGGATGGTCATCGTAAAGGTGTTGCTTGCCGTATCTTGGTCGAAATCGACGATTGTGGTTGGCAAAGAGAGCTCAATCGTATCTTCACCGTTTGTTTGTTCTAACGGCTTAAATTGCTCAAATTGGTAGGTACCATCAGTATTCAAACTGATGGTTAAGACGGTTTCATTCGAGCCCGCAATGGACAAGGTGATAGTACTGCCGTCTTCAGAGAGTACCGCTTCTGTCGCCTGATTATCACTCAGTAGGCCATCGAACTGACTAAGTCCTTCTTGATTAAACGTGACCGTTGCCAATTGATCACTACCAATATCAACAAAAGTGCCAGTCATTGGTGTAGAAGAAGATTCAACGTTTTCAAAAGTAACGTTCTGCGGCGCAGGATCATCGCCATCAATAACGGTTGTCGTAAAATCGATAGGCGCTTGAATGCTATTACCACCAATATCTGCGCCTGTAATGTCAAAAGCGATATTGATTTGATCACCGACGATAGATACTTGGCCATCAGCGATGGACGCCACATGGTCAATACCCTGGCTAATCGTGGTAACGACCTCTAACTCTAAATCACGGCCTAAAGATGTCGCTTCGATCTCGATACGAAGCACTTCGTTACCACCTTGAGTGCCGATAATGGCATTTTGCGCTTCGTCGTAAACGAACGCTACTGGCTGACCACCAGAGGTAATGTCACTGTTTAACTCGGTTAACAAAGACTCTAATGAGGACGTTTCAGGCACAAATGAAGCAGTATCAAGTGCGAGATCCCCTGCTTCAACCAGCACACTAGAAGAAATGGTTTGCGGGTAGCTAGATAGAGAAATTGAGCCTTCTGTTACGCTAGATTGCAGTGACTGCCCACCATCAGCAAAGATCGTGACATTCAAACCGTCATCTTCGTCGCGATCATCTTCTCCGCTGCGAGTCGCAGACGTTTCAAAAAAAGTAGACGCGAGTACTTCCGGGTTATTATATTCAACCGTCACGTAGCCAGCATTAGCCGAGCCTTCAGCACCTGCGCCAGCAGCTGTTGCTTCTAAGATAGCGGTAGGGTCAGCTCCGTCTAAAATAGCTTGCTGGATAGCGGCAATATCGTTGGCGTCGAAGTCAGCACTTCCAATAGCCGTTGGGTCAAAAGTCACCAAGCCATTAACTGGAGATTGTACCAATACTGGTTCTAACGGTTCAGAAGAAGGCACAGGAAGACAAGCAACACAATTTGCATCGACCAGATAAAGCTCATTATTTATCTGTACGTCGAGAGAAGCATTATTTTCTGTGATAATAATCTCGCCAGGTCTTAACTCATCCCCCGCTTTTATGACCTTAACGTTTCCATCCAGGCCCAAAACCAAAACTTCACCTTTGACAGCATTTACAATCGCGCTCTGCGGTACCGTGTGCGTACTCATCTGACCTCCGCTAATGGCTTACGTTTCCCATTAACCTTTTTAGATAATTTCTTATTAATTTAGTGCGGCATACTGCACACCTTTATGCGATTAAACTAAGTATTGAATCATTAAACAATCGATAAATACCCTACTACCGAGCAACATAAGTAAAACTTACTCGTAGTCACAGAAATGTGACACATGTGCTGACGCGTAGATATCGAATAATTATATGAAATTGATACCTTATTTTAATTAAGTGTAGTTGTTTTAAGAAAAGAAGAAAGATGAAATCATTCAGCTAAACGCCAGACTGCCGGTTGCGATCAATGATGGAAGAAAAGCAATGAGAATGTTGTATACACCGGAGCGTGATGACAGCTTAATCAATATCGGTGACGAAAAAAACGTAACGATTAAATATTGAACAACATAAATTGCAGGACAAAATGCAACGATAAAAATGTGGCTTACGATATGAATCCCCGCACACCACGAGTTCGGTTTTGTTCTGATATACAACAAAAAAAACACGACCAAGCTAATAATAAAATACATAAACACAGCACTTGAAAATAATTATCATTTTCAATCATATGTAAATATTCCCTTACTTTCAATGGTGTTTGAGCTATTAATGTCATCGTTATTATCAATCAACACAATAAGTAAAATTATCAGTAATTCCAGTCCTAAACGTTTGCGTAATCGCTAACCTTCTCTTAACCTTGATTTGAGGCTTTTATCACGGTTTTTCCATTGATATAGTGCGTCCATACAACAAAAAAAGACCATTCGAGGCATGGAGCTTCCTCATTAATCTCAAGATGAGAAGAATTGGTACCGACAAAATTCGGCAGATTTTAAGAGGGTCAAAAAATGGACATGAATATGGTTGAGATTTTAGGTTATGCAGCTTCAATCATGGTCGCTATTTCGCTAACTATGAAAGATATTGTTAAGCTTCGTATCCTTAACTTTATTGGTTGTGCGCTATTTACCGCTTACGGACTAATGATTGATTCTTGGCCTGTAGTACTAACTAACGGTTTTATAGCTTGCGTTAACATCTACTTCCTAGCAAAAATGCAGCAGGAAAAAAAAAGCCTAGAGCCTGAGAAAGCGCAATAGCATTCAAACAATAAAAGCCCGCAAATCATAAGATTGCGGGCTTTTGCTTTTAACATTCCCTTTCTATCACAGCATCCTTAAACGAGCGCTAACGAACCCAGCTAAGTGCTAATGTTTCTCGACGAGAAAACATGTCCACATGCGATGAAATGATCGCCTTAACCGTATTCAGTTTCTCTTCTGAATCCGCCTCACAGGTTATAGTTAGGCTAGATGCACAAAGGTTAAACTCCGCTTTTCCCGTCGGAAATGTCACCAAACCGCTATTTTCATTCCAAGTAGCAGGAACCTTTCGTCCAAAATGCCGACAAAGCGTCACTAAGTATTTGTCAGCGTGTTCACTATCTATTCGGGTGCTTTCTTTAATCATGAACTTACTCGTTACTTTGAAACGTCCTATGAAGAACCTTGTTAGAATTGATAAGCTGCAGAGAGCTTGAAGTTGCGACCCGGCTCGTAGTCATCAAGCGTGAAGCCACGTGCAGTACCCGAACGAGACGCATGAGAGCTGTACAACTCGTCAAATACATTATCAATACCAAAGGTCACCGACAGTCCATCAATATCAGACGGCACCCATTGAGCGTATAGATTATGCACATCATAACTTGCTTTCTTTGGCTGACCATCAAAGACGTTGTCTTCCTCTAGAACAAACATTGAGTTCCACCCGAAGATCGTTTCTAAAGCGTCTGACTGGTAATCCAAAGTTAGAGCAATGCTATCACCCATATCAATGCTACGCCCATTGCCCCCAGCAACAGGACCACCAGTATTCTTGTTTTTGGTGTCCGACTTAGAGTAAGAAAGTTTGCTGTTAAACTTGTCGTAACCATAAGAAGCACTTGCCTCAAAGCCTTTAATCTCAACATCACCTAAGTTGTAAATCAGGTAAGTTTGAGTCGCGTTTTGGTACTGGTCTGCAATGTAATCATCAATTTCCGTTTGGAATACCGTAATATTCGCCCCAAAGAAATGCTTATCAAAGGTTTTATCAAAACGAACACCACCCTGCGTGTTCAATCCCGTTTCTGGCTTTAGCCCATCCTCTAAAAATGCAACGTCTTGGTAAGCAATAAAGGTTTCCATTAGCTCTGGACCTTTAAATAGAGAACGTGCACTCGCAAACAACGTCCAATCTTGAGTCACCGCCCACTCTGCAGCTAGAGCCCAAGTCACATCATCATAATTACTGGTTCCTGTCTCAGCTTTGCGTTTGTAATCATCAAAGCGCATACCTGCGGTAATAAAGAAGGCATCAGAGAAGAAGAACTGATCTTCTACAAACAGTGCGGTTGAAATCGCCGATTCGTCCATAAACTTACGACTACCGTAGTAACTCGAAGACGTTTTATCCATGTAGTCGAAGCCATAAGTGACTCGATTATCAAACTCACCTAACATAACATCTGACTGGAATTTTCCATTCAAACCAAAGTTTTGGTTTTTGGCGGTGTTCTTTGATAAACGGTTCGAGGGCCAACGAGGGGCCATCACCGTTTCGTCACGTTTAATTTCTGTCTCGGTATTATAAAGAGTGACGTTTCCTTGGTGTTGTTCGCCTCGCAACTCGTAACTCAAAGTAACGGTATCGCGGTCATAATCCGTAGGGATAAGTAACTTGCTCGACAGGCTATTATTTGCACTACCAGACATATCAGGACGCGGACTGTAATCTCCACTGTCTCGGTACATGTCATAAGAGAGCTCAAAACGATGGATGTCATTTAGTTCATACCCCAGCTTAGCCAGAATGTTGTAAACATCACCTGCAGCACCATAGGTTTTATTGCCATCACCATCTTCAAAATCATCACGCGTAACGTAATGGCCATAGACCATCGCATCAATGTTTTCGGACAAAAGTCCGTACAGTGTCAACGAACCTTGTTGGTTGTCGTTGGATGCATAGCCGCCATAAACACGCGCACCAAACTTTTCATCGTAACGAAGTAAGTCACGAGCGTCTTTCGTTTCAAAGTAGACCGAACCGCCTAACCCGTTTTGAGTCACAGAGTTATTACCTACCTGAATGTCCGCAGATTTGAGAATGTCAGGGTTCAACGTCAAGTTACCAATATGATGGAACATGCTCGCATGCTGAGAAGCACCGTCAAGACGAATGTCCAAATCGGTTTCGCTCAAACCACGAATCGTAATACGTTGATTCACAGAGTGTGTGCCACCAACATCCACACCGGGAATATCGCGCAGTAAATCAGACATATGATCCGCTTGCTTCAGTGACATGTCGTCCGCAAACATCGACTCAGTGTTGCTGGAAACTTTCGTTCCCCATACAACGACCTCTTCAAAATGTGACTCAGTATCTTGAGCTAAAACAGGGGTTGATAGCGCCATTCCCACTGCAAGGCAAAGGCTTGAAAGCTTGATAGGTGAACAAGCAGGGCTTTCCATAACTTAATTCCTAAATATTAATGATAATAATTCTCAGGTATAATAAGCATGAGTTTTATAAATACAAAGGCGATTCGGTTATGCGAAATCGCACAAGTGTTATGAGGAAGTGTCAAATGCAGGAAGTCACAACAAAACGAACTAAAATTGCCAAGATAGCTTTAACCCAAAGACTAGAGGCGACAGAGAAACAATGGATTGTCACGCAAGGCCAACCTTGTCAAACTCAACTGGCCGAAGGTAAGTTCCTATCATATCAGTACAATGATCAAATTTTTGTTCATGGCGGGCGTTGTCTAGAACTTATTGATTCGAATATTGTTTCTACTGCACACGCCTCACTGCTGGTCACTATTCTTTTAGAAGGTAGACTCTCGTTTGGCTACGACGATTTGCAATTTGATTTAGACGCGAGCGACGGCCCTAAGGGTGTAGTGGTGAACTTACTCAAACCTGCAAATTTTCGTCGTTCACTGCTCAAAGATAACCTCATTAATAAGATCAACATATTGGTTAAGCCCCAATGGCTAGAGGCCCGCCTTGAGCAAAATTGTAGTCATCGAGCCTTTTTTAACTCTCATCAGGCGTTTCAACAGTTGGAGCCTAACCAGACGCTATGCGAGCTGGCCGAAACGTTAACAAATAGAGAAACACCGCAAGAGTTCCAAGAAAAGCTAGAGGTCGAAAGCTTGATCTATCAAATATTACATCAAGCCACCAAGCAAATTCCTAAGAATTTCAGTGCTAAAAACAGCAGTATTGAACGACACATTGATGGTCGAATTGAGGATATTGTCAGCTATATTGAAACTCACCTTGATCAAGAACTACGCTTGGAAAAGTTGGCGAGCCAATTCTCAATGAGTGTTTCAAACCTACAGCGTCGATTTAAACAATCACTTAATATGACCATAAACGGCTACATTCGTTTTCGACGTCTTGAGATTGCTAGGCAACATTTGGAACGTGGCCTAGTGACGATAACAGAAGCCGCCTATGAAGCCGGATACCACCACCCTTCTAACTTCACTTATGCCTTTAAAAAGGCATTTGGTGTGCCACCACATGAAGTGATTAAAGAGTAAGGAGACTCTAGGTAACTGACTGTTATTTAGGAGTGTCTTATCCACAACATCGGTATATACTCGCCTTAAACGTTATGGAGGTTAAACATGAATATTGGTGCCGTCGCGAAGCTCACTGGGCTTTCATCTAAGTCGATTCGATTATATGAAGACAAAGGGATCATATCTCCACCAGCGCGTAGCGACTCTGGCTATCGCGAATATTCAGATAATCATATTCAAGAGCTTAACTTGGTATCACGCGCAAAAAGCGCAGGCTTTTCGTTGCAAGAATGCAAAGAGTTCGTACAACTTGCTCATAACCCCAACCGCAAAAGTAGCGAAGTAAAAGCAAGAACCATGGACAAACTGAGAGAGGTTGAAGAAAAAATTGCACACCTCATGGAGATCAAAACGCAACTTGAAGGTTGGGTTTCTTCTTGTCCTGGAGATGCAGAGAGCCGATGCCCAATCATAGACGAGCTCACCAAGTAAGCCCGCCTATCTATTGATCTCGTTAAAAACGAACTAGCTCGCTTAATGATAGGTACACATGCGCTTACCGTTTAACTCTATGATGTTAAATGGCGTTTCGTAGATGTCCTCTAGCGTAGACGCTTGAATAACCTCTTCAACCGCACCACTCGCCACAACCTTGCCTTTCTTAAGCGCCAATATGACATCTGAGTAACACGCCGCGAAATTAATATCATGAATCACGACCACCATGGCTTTATTCATGTCATGGGCTAACTGCTGCACAACTTTCATGATCTGAAGAGAGTGTTTGATATCTAAGTTATTAAGAGGCTCATCAAGAAAGACATAATCTGTATCTTGTGCAATCACCATAGCAATAAATGCAAGCTGTCGCTGACCACCACTTAATTCATCCAAGTATTTGTCTTGAATATCTTGCAAATCTAAGTAGTCGATTGCTTGTTCTATGACCTCATGATCTTCTTTAGTCAGATTTCCTTTAGAGTATGGGAAACGACCAAAAGAGACTAACTCTTTTACGGTAAACCGCATTGTAATCGAGTTAGCTTGGCGAAGTACTGCCAGTTTTTTCGCTAGCTCTTTTGTGTCCCATTCCGCGATTTCCTTGCAATCAATGATAACACTACCGCCATCTCGCTCCGTTAAGCGCGAGGCCATAGATAACAGCGTGCTCTTTCCCGCGCCATTTGGACCGATAATCGATGTTACCTTGCCCTTTTCAAACTGAGTATTGGCCTCGTCTACGACTTTGTTTGAACCGAAAGCCTTCGTTAATTTATCTATTACTATCATATTTATACAACTTTGTTTTTCAGCAGCAGGTATAAGAAATACGCACCGCCGATAAAGTTAATTACGACACTCAACGTCGTCTCAAAACTAAACACGTTTTCGATTATCCATTGCCCAGCAAGTAGTGAACTTATGGATAGAAACGAACATCCGACCAATAGCGTTTTATGTTGGTAACTTCGGAACATTTCTCGGCTTAAGTTGGTCACTAGTAAACCAAAGAACATGATTGGCCCTACCAAAGCCGTAGAAATAGCAATCAAAACCGCCGAGATAATAAACACATTTCTTGTCACTTTAGGTACATCAACACCCAAGCTTTTCGCATTGTCTTGGTCGAGCCAAAACACATCTAAAGTGCGATGCATCCTAAACAACAACCAACATGCAAACATCAAAGCCGGAGCACTAAAGTAAACCAAGTTCACTTTGACATTATTGAAACTGGCGTACAGTTTCGACTGAACAATTGCATATGTGTTTGGGTCCATCAGCAAAGAAAAGAATGACGCCGCATTGGAAAATAGCTGACCAAAGATCAAGCCGACCAATAGCAACGTAATCAGGTTCTTGCTTCCTTTTGAAAAGTAAAACCCAAACAGCAGTAGCGAAAACGACACCATTACAATTACTGCAATCGCGAAATTGACGTACAAGTTAAGAACTAAGGTACTCAACCCACCAAAAATCAACACGATCAAAATTTGGGTTAACACATACAGCGCATCAAAACCCATGATACTTGGCGTTAAAATTCGGTTGTGCGTAATGGTTTGAAATACAAGTGAAGACTGAGCAATGGCCACACCCGCTAGCACTATCGCCAATACTTTAGGAACTCTACGAGACAAAAAATATTGGTAGTTGTCAGCCGTTAGCCCAATACCAATAAACAGACACGCGAAAAGAATCGCAATGCCACCTAGCAGCAGGATTTTCGTTGAATCACGCATGTTGCTTACCTCGCAACAACATAGCGATGAATACCACGCCACCCAATATGCTGATCACGATAGAGATTGGCATTTCATGAGGGAAAATAATTAAACGACTCACCAAGTCGCAACACAACACTAAAATCGCCCCATACATGGCCGTAAGCGGAATGTTCTTTTTGAGATTATCGCCATAAAAGTGACTCACGAGATTCGGCACAATCAGCCCTAAGAATGGCAACTGGCCAACAATCATCACGACACTTGCTGACATGATGGACACCAATAGCACGCCAATCGTCACAACCTGCTGATAATTCAAACCCAAGTTAATCGCGAAATCTTTTCCGATACCTACGGCAGAGATCCTTGCGGCAAAAAGATAGCTGAGTATAACCATTGGTACCGCGATGTACAGCAGTTCAAAATCACCACGCAAGATGTTAGCGAAGTTTGCGACTGTCCAAGCATTCAGACTTTGAAGTGCATCATATTTGTAAGCGATAAACGTAGTCATGGATTGGATGACATTGCCGAAAATAATCCCGACAAGCGGCACAAAAACCACGCTCTTAAATTGAATGCGCTGAATAAAGAAAACAAACGCCAGCGTCCCAAATACCGAGATGCCGAACACGAGCCAAAGGTGATTATCATTACCAAAGAAAACCACGCTCAGTACGTAGCCCAACATGGCACATTCGATCGTACCAGTTGTAGAAGGTGCAGCAAATCGGTTCTGGCTGATTTGCTGCATGACAAGACCCGCAATACTCAAGCCAGCACCAGCAAGCAATATGGCAAATAAACGTGGTATACGGCTGGTAAAGAAAAGTTCTAATGCTTTCTCATCACCTGAAAAGAGTTGTTGGGGCGTCATGTTTGCCACCCCAACAAATAACGAAACCGTGCTTAAAACCACAAGGGTTAGCAATAACTTCTTCAAAGTTAACCTCTGCTATCTTGGATTACAGTTCAACGGTTTGCTTTATCTCACTGACCATTTTTTCTGTTGCTGTCACACCAGACATCGACAAGTACCAAGCGTCCACATCTAAATAGGTGATTTTATGATTTTTATATGCCGCAGTCGCTTTGACTAAGTCGTTATCCATGGATTTACGAATATCGTTATCCGGCGTACCTGTCAGAGAATTTCGGTCAACCACGAGGATATTTTTCGGGTTAGCTTCACGAATAAACTCATAAGAAATGACATCTCCGTGAGTGCCCGTTTTCACGTGCTCAACCGTTTCCAAGAAGCCAAAGTCGTTATAAATGACGCCAAATCGCGACTGGGCACCAAACGCGCTGATGTTGTCACCCATGCTTAAAATCGTTAATGCATCATTTTTGTTCGATTGGTTGTAGTCGCGGATTGCTTTGAATTGAGCATCTAGCGCTTCAATTTTCTGCTCTACTTTTTCTTCGATATTGAAGATCTTACCAATATTGCGCCATTGCGCTTGCGTGCCTTCCCAATAGCCTTGGTTTTCTTTCGCCGCGAAAACAACTGTAGGGGCAATTTCACTCAGCTCTTCATATTTCGCAGACGCTCGCGGACCAACCAAAATCAAATCCGGTTTTTGCATGTAGATGGTTTCAAAATCAGGTTCAAACAAACTACCCGCAGAGGTGTAGTTATCTTTGCTGTATTTTGAAAGGTAACTAGGAAGATTAGACGAGTTAGATACTGCAACAGGATCGATACCAAAGTTGTCCAGCGCATCTAGCGGGCCAAAGCCAATCACAACCACACGCTCTGGGGATTGCTCTAGCTCTGTTTGACCCATGTAGTGGTCAATCACAACTTTAGCAGCGAAAGAAGGAGAAACAGTAAATAACGACAGCATAGCCGCACCGACGAATTTTTTCATTTTGTTAAGCCTTAATGAGATCTATTATCATACGCGTTCGCAATATAACGCTACTCTTTAATGCATTCAACAAAATTTAAGGTACTTTACATTAGTTACGTTTACTCAAGACTTAGATATATCAAAGACTTATAAAACTCATCAATTTCAATACCTGGGCGTATCATTCATGCGCTTCAATAAACGCTTTGAGTGCCAGCTCATCAATAATCTCCAAACCGTTGTCCGTTTTGGTAATCAATCCCTTTTCAATCAAGTCCTTAACTGCACGTCGATAGACTCGGCCTGAGGTACCAAACCGCTCAGCCTCTTGGTTCACTTTATCAAAGCCACCAAGCAGCTTATCCGTCTGATTACGGACGAGAAGATCATAGGCAATGTTGTAAGTAATGGGATGCAACAAACGATTAGTGTAGATATCCATGGAGTCTTGATAATCCTCAGCCAATGCTGAAGCGAAGAACACCATCATTTGGGGATGATTTTGCAGTGCTTCGGTTAGTTTTTGGATACAGATAACATCAACCTGCATATGTTCATCTGCTATCACATTCCATTGACAAGGAGTCTGAGTGAAGAACTCCATTTCACCATAAATATGATAGTCGCAGTTAGCTTCCCCTAATTGAAAACGTCGTCCATTTGCGGCCAATATGTTCATCGAGACTCGACCTACTGGCACAACATACAAGTACTGAAGTTGCTCACCTTGGCGGAGAATTGCTTCCCCAGCATCAAAGTAACGCGAATTTATTTGGCATTGATAAATCAAATCGCGAAAGGTGGCACTCTTTTCTTCAAGGTATGTTTTGAAGCGACCAGTCGGATAAGGGCTGATTTTCATTTTCTGCTCTCTCAGAAAAAGTTACGGACAACTATTTAAGGTGGATTGTACCCCGTAACTCCAAATAAAAAAGCGACAGTGACCTGTCGCTTTACATCTATTCTGTTTATGTGACTTACTGAGATAGAGACTGGCTAACGCTGAGCAACCAAGGCTTCTAATGCCGTAATCGCGGCACTCTTCTCACCTTGCATCATTACTTTGGCCTCATCAACGTACTGACCAACACCTTCTTTCACATCTTGTTGATACAGCACCACGTTGTTTAATATCGAAGCCACATGAAGGCCTCGTAGTCGACCGACCGTAAACAGCGCAGAGGTTTCCATATCGGCACCTAAGATGCCTTTCTTGTTCCAATGTTGGCATATTGCATCCTCGTCATCGGTATAGAAACTGTCGTGAGAACGCACCACACCAAAATGATAATGCACTTTTTGCATCGACAAGTAACGCTCAACTTCCTTTAACAGTGAAAAGCTTGCGTAGGCTGGATAAGACGAATCGACATACGCTTTAGAGCCGCCCTCATCTCTTACCGCGCCTTCGGCAATGATCAACTCGCCAAGATGAATGCCTGATTGCATTGCCCCCGCCGATCCAACGCGTACCACATGAGTCACACCGCACTGTTTTAGCTCTTCCACTGCGATGATCATCGATGGCGCACCTATACCTGTACTACATACTGAAACAGGCTTGCCTTTGTAGTTGCCGGTAAACACACGGTACTCGCGGTTTTCCGACACCATTTCTGCATCATCAAATAATACCGCGATACGATTCGCTCGATCTGGCTCGCCGCATACAATAACGAGGGAAGCGATTTGTGTTTCATCCACTCCGATATGAGGTTGTTTGGCCATTTTTCGTTCCTTACGCAGCAGCGTGCGCTAAGGTTTTATCGCCATTGCGCTTAGCGCTACGAGCCCACTCACGCGTGCCATTGGCAGCGATGAACATAAGAATCGCGTACTGAACAGACATTGCGTAAACACCTTGCGTCGCGTAGATACCCACACTGATAATATTAATCACAACCCATAGAATCCAGTTTTCGACGTATTTACGTGTCATCAGAATTTGTGCAACAACAGAAAGTACTGTCATGGTTGCATCCCAGAACGGGAACGCGTCAGGTTCAAGCACCGGTTCAGCCAAGTCAGCACCAAAGAGATTCAAGCTATCAACAGCAATGTTTGCTAGCGCAAAGAAAAATGGGTCGATATAGATCGTTAATAATGCGATACATGCAACGCTAATAGAGGCAGTAGTAATAAGTTTCTGTTTATTTAACCAGCGAACCTCCAGCGTTTCACCTTGTGCGTTTGGACGAGTCCACGCATACCAGCCGTAAATGTTCGCACAGAAGAAAAACAATTGAAGAAGCAATAATCCGTATAACTGAATTTGAAAAAAGATAACGGCAAAAAGCGTGACATTCAGCAAACCGAATAAGTAGTTGATGGTTTTTTCTTGGCTGGCAAACCAAATGCAAAGCAGTCCAAAAACGGTACCGAAAGCTTCGATCCAGCTCATTGCGTAGCCGTCGCCAATCGGAATGTTAACGAGAGTATTATTAATATCGAGTAAGGCAAAGAGGTCCATAACATGTCCTTTATTATTTTGTTTGGAATACGCTTATATTAGAGCGTGATCCCCAACAAAAAGGAGGACATTTGTCCTCCTCTTGATGCACTCGATCATAATTCAGTTCAATGTTTACTTGAAAGCAATAAATGATGCTATTGAACGGTGTTGGAAATAGACGTGCCTATGAGTCCAAGCCTAGATAGCGTTTTTTGAATGCAGAAGCTGATGCAAATAAAGCTGACGCCAAAAGTGTAATAATAAAGCCAATTGCGTACTCAAATGCTTCATTAACCAGTAGCTGATAGCAGCTCACAAAAAAAATCAATACAACTGTAATAACATTAACTCGGTGAAACCAAGGGTGTTTTACAGATAACTTAGCGTAACCTTTTGATAACATTTGACTAATCCGCCAGACAACAATTAATAGTTTTATTTATAATCAACGACGATAGTAAGGCTTTATCGTATAAAGAGAAACGACTTTTTTAATTTTTTAGCTCAACATCACACGTCATTCAGTGAGGTTTGACTTTAACCTCTTGACGCTTTTTCGTTCCACTAGAGTCGGCTCTAATTGTACGACCTGTGCCTCTGTTGATTTTTCATCCAACTTTCGGACAAGAGTCTCAACGGCAGCCTGCCCCAAACGGTACTTAGGCTGATGAATGGTAGTTAGCGATGGCGACATAAATTTCGCGATATGGATGTCATCGTAACCAATAATGGATAGGTCGTCCGGCACTTTAATACCGAGCTCATTTGCGGCGTTAATCACACCCATCGCCATCATATCGTTAGAGACGAAAATCGAGCTGGGTAATGCGCCACGCTGAGCCATTTTTTTGAACGCTTGATACCCACCCTCACATTCGAAGTCAGACTCAATGATCCAATTGGCATTAAATTCCAAGCCAGCTTCGTTCATTGCTCGCTTATAACCTTCGTATCGCATTTGCGCTTGGTGTTTAATCAAAGGGCCAGTGATGCACCCAATTTCGGTATGGCCGCAATCAATTAAGTATTTCGCCGCTAAGTAACCGCCACGAAGTGAGTTGTCTTGGATTTTATCGCTTGTAAATAGCATCGGCCCCCAGTCCATTACCACAACTGGGATATCTGGGTAACGCTCAAATACATCGATACGCTCTCCTTCTAGCGACGAGCACATCAAGATCAAACCATCGACACGCTTTTGCAATAGCGTATTAATGGATTGACGCATACGTTCGTTATCACCCTCGGTGTTACATAAAATGAGGCTGTAGCCTTTTTGGTAGCAGCTGCGTTCGACGCCTTTTACGACTTCGCCAAAGAATGGGTTGGTTGAGGTTGTCACGAGCATACCAATGGTTTTGGTACGATTGACTTTGAGGCTACGCGCCAACGCAGAGGGCGCGTAGTAGTTAAGCTCTTTTGCGGCATTGTTAACGCGTTCAGAGATCTCTTCGCTCACAAAACGCGTCTTGTTAATAACATGGCTCACTGTTGAAGTGGAAACCCCTGCCAGTTTTGCGATGTCTTTCATCGTCGCCATGTTACTACTCCTATTTTAATGAGGCGTTGTGCGCCTTATTGTTCAGCGAGAAACGCGTCCACCTCTTCGCGGGTTGGAATCGACGTTTGCGCGCCAAAGCGGGTCACAGAAATTGCAGCCGCCGCATGTGCAAACTTAATCGCTGATTCTAAAGGTAAACCTTCTAGGAGACCAGTGACGAATGCCCCATTAAATGTATCGCCCGCTGCGGTAGTATCCGTCGCTTCAACGCGGAAACCCGAGATGATTTCGCCTCGACCGTTTTGGCTTAGCCAAACGCCTTTTGCACCGAGTGTGATCATGACAATTTCTATACCTTTACCATGTAGCACATTCGCCGCTTCTTGCGCGCTTTCGTTGTCTGTTACAGTAATACCTGTCAGAACTTCAGCTTCCGTTTCATTTGGCGTAATCACGTCAATGTAAGACAGTAATTCATCTGACAATTCACGAGCTGGCGCTGGGTTCAGAATGACATTGGTTTTGGCATCTTTCGCTACACGCGCAGCTTTCTCAATGCCGCACATCGGCGTTTCCAATTGCATTAGCAAGTAATCTGCTTGGCGAATACGCTCTAAATCTGGCTCAATCGCTTCTGCTGTCAGTTTGGCGTTCGCTTCAGCTGAAATGCAAATGCTGTTCTCCCCACTGTCCGACACTTGAATCATCGCGATACCTGTCGGGCAATTTGGCTGCATCTTCACACCAGTGATATCGATGCCGTCCATTTTGAAGTTTTCGCGAATGTTAATGCCGAATGAGTCGTCGCCCACACAAGCGATAAAACCGATGTCTGCATTTAATCGCGCCGCCGCGACGGCTTGGTTGGCACCTTTGCCACCTGGGATAACTTGATAGTTGCGACCATGCAGCGTCTCGCCTGGGCGAGGGAAAGAAGGCACTTGAAGAACATGGTCAGCGTTTACACTACCTAACACCACTAACTTATTCATACGGTTATCCTCGGTTCTGAATGAACCCTTTTTAAAAACGGTTTAGGAAAATACATTAGATGACTTTAACTTCTCTTCCTGATAAAGGAGTCTCGACAAAAAGCCAAAGGCATCTATACCCCACACTTTGCAGTATTTTGGGTAAGTTTGCCCTCACCTCCTAAACGACAGATATAAACGGAGGAGAGAGCAAAAATTAGGATGATTTATTGGAACTAAAAACTTACTTAGTGACTACTTTTAGTGGTACCGGGATGTACTCTTCTACTTCTTCACCTTTCAAAACTTTGTCAGCCGTTTCAACACCTAAAGCACCGATAAGGTCTGGTTGCTGAGCAATAGTTGCCGCTAGTTTGCCACGGTTAACTGCTGCAATGCCGTCTTCCGTACCATCAAAACCAACGATAACGACATCTTTGCCAGAAGCTTGAACTGCGCGAAGTGCACCTAGCGCCATTTCATCATTCTGTGCAAATACCGCTTGTACATCCGGGTTAGCCGCTAGCAGGTTTTCCATTACGTTTAGACCTTTCGTGCGGTCAAAGTCAGCTGGTTGGCTAGCAAGAAGATCCATATCGCTGCCCTTCACGGCATTCATAAAGCCTTCACCGCGCTCACGCGCTGCCGATGTGCCCGCAATACCTTCAAGTTGAATGACTTTTGCTTTTTCGCCGACTTTTTCCATGATGTAGTGGCCTGCCATTTCACCACCAATTACGTTGTCCGAAGCGATGTGACTCACAACTTCACCACGGCTTGCACCACGGTCTAATGTCAACACAGGGATCTTAGAACGGTTCGCCATACGAATTGCATTAGACACTGCATCAGAATCCGTTGGGTTGATAAGAATTGCTTTTACGCCGCGAATACTTAAATCCTCGATGTTCGACAGTTCTTTACTCGGGTCATTTTGCGAGTCCAGTACAATTAAGTCGTACCCCAATTCTTTCGCTTTTGCTTCCGCACCGTCTTTCATCGTTACGAAGAACGGGTTGTTTAGCGTCGAAACCACAATCGCCATGGTATCTTGAGCTTGCGCCGCTACCGATACGGTTGAAGAAAGAAGTGCAGCAGAGATAAGAGTTGCAAGTTTTTTCATCGTTCTAGTCCTTTGTGTAGGGTGAGCCAGTACACGTCCCCTGACTCGGTTTGTATTCACTGTTTTATATATACAGATTGTTATGAATTACTTGTTTTTGTTGTCTACCAATACCGCCAGCAAGATAACCACTGCTTTTGCAATCATTTGGTAGTAGGAAGAAACATCAAGTAGGTTAAGTGCATTGTTCAAGAAACCGATGATCAGCGCACCAATCAAGGTACCCATGATACGGCCTTTACCGCCCATCAAGCTGGTACCGCCAAGAACAACCGCTGCGATAGCGTCTAGCTCGTAGCCCATACCTGCTGTTGGCTGCGCCGAAGAAAGACGAGACGTTACAATAATGCCTGCAAGCGCTGCTAACATACCGCAGATGGCGTAGACACCAATCTTCACTCGGTCTACATTGATACCTGATAGGCGAGTCGCAGACTCATTGCCGCCTAGTGCGTAAACATAGCGACCAAAGCGCGTGTGGTTAAGTAAATACCAAGCCGCAGCGAACACAACCACCATTAACCAAACAGGAACTGGAATGCCTAGCGCGTAGCCAGTACCAAACCATGCGAACGCATCTGCGGTGTCAGTAAAGCCTGTCGAGATTGGACGACCTTCGGTGTACACCATGGTCACACCGCGTAGTAACGTCATGGTAACCAGCGTAGCGATAAATGCCTGCACCTTACCCTTTGCAATAATGATACCGCTGATCGCACCTAACGCTGCACCTGCGACTAAAGCAGTTGGAACCGCCACCAGCACCGGAACCTCAAGCGCAATCATGCTTGCCGCAAAGGCACCACACAATGCCAATACCGAACCAACACTTAAGTCGATACCTGCGGTTAAAATAACTAATGTCATACCCACTGCGATAATGGCATTCACGGAGGTTTGACGAAGAATGTTGAGAATGTTGTCGACCGTAAAAAAGTTCGGGTTCAAAAATGACACAACAACGATCAGAAAGATCAAAGCTATCAGTGATTTTTGCTCAATCAGCCACTCTTTTGTAAACAACTTCTTGTTGCCAGTTTCGGTTGGTTTGCTCATGGTATTCGTACTCATGCTGCTTCCTCATTGATCTCTTTGCCTACGGCACAGGCGAGTAATTTTTCTTGATCGGCGTCTTTCGCATCAAATTCGCCAGTGATACGACCTTCATGCATCACTAAAATACGGTCGCTCATGCCGAGCACTTCAGGCATCTCGGAAGAAACCAAGATGATGCTCATGCCTTCGGCCTTAAACTTGTTGATGAGCTGATAAATCTCTTTTTTTGCTCCGACATCAACACCACGTGTTGGCTCATCCAGAATCAGAACTTTAGGTTTCGTCATTAACCCTTTCGCAATCGCAACTTTTTGCTGGTTACCACCAGATAAGTTGCCGATGATTTGATCTCGCGTTGGGGTTTTAATGTTGAATAACTTAATAAAATCTTCCACTGCAATCACTTCGTCGCTGTGTTGAATCTGGAAGCCTTTGGTCAGCTGGTTTAGCGAACAAAGTGACATGTTCTCCTTAACTGAAAGACCTAAAACCAAACCATCGCCTTTGCGATCTTCAGAGATGTAAGCGATACCATTTGCCAAGCCATCTTGCGGGCTAACCGGGTTAATAGTTTTGTTGTCAAGATTGATAACACCATGCTCACTAGGTAATGCGCCGTAAATGACTTTCATGAGTTCAGTGCGGCCTGCGCCCATCAAGCCAGAAATTCCGAGAATCTCACCGCGCTTGAGAGTAAAGCTCACATCCTGAACGCCAGACCCAGTCAAACCAATGACTGCAAGACAGGTTTCGCCATGTTGGACATCAATACGTGGATATTGCTCTTCTAATTTTCGGCCAACCATCATTTCAATTAGGCCATCTTCATCAGTGTCGGACACCTTGCACTCACCGATAAACTTACCATCACGAAGCACGGTAATATCATCACAGATTTCAAAGATTTCTTTAAGACGATGCGAAATGTATACGATGCCGCATCCTTGCTCGCGGAGCTCATTAATCACTTTAAACAGTGATTCCGTTTCGGTATCGGTCAGTGCGTCCGTTGGTTCATCCATAATGATGACTTTCGACTCAAACGAAAGTGCCTTTGCAATTTCCACCATTTGTTGTTCACCAAGGCTTAAATCGCCAAGCAATGTTTTTGATGAATGCTTTACATTGAGACGTTTTAAAAGCTTGTCAGCTTCGTCATACATTTTGCCCCACTGGATACGCCCTAAGGAGCCGGTGAACTCTCGTCCCAAGTAAATATTTTCGGCAATCGTCAGTTCAGGAATCAGGTTCAGCTCTTGGTGAATAATGCTAATACCAGCTTCCTGTGAATCGCGTGGACCTTTAAAGGCCGCCGGCTGACCTTGATATTGAATGCTCCCCGCATCCATGTGGTAAATGCCTGTCAACACCTTCATTAACGTTGACTTGCCTGCTCCATTTTCACCCATCAGCGCCATAACACGGCCTGGATAAACATTCAGGCTTGCTTTGTCGAGTGCTTTTACGCCCGGAAACGCCTTCTCAATTTCGCTTAGTTGTAGAATGGCTTGAGTCATAATCTGTCCTCAATATCTCTGGCTTAAAAAACCACGCCCGCTTGGAAAATAACGTTCGCATATGGCGAGCATTCGCCGGTTCTTACGATAGCGCGACTTTGGGCCGTGCGTGCTTTAAACGCTTCATGTGACACGTAGCTCACCTCAATAGATTTGCCCGTCTCTTCACTCTCTTTGCTCAGTTCGTTGAGCAACGCTTCATGCAAAACTGGGCTTGCATCAGAGAACTCTTCCGCAATGATGACCCCTTCGATTTGGGACTCAGATAGAATTACGCGAACAGTATCAAGAAAACTTGGTACCCCATGCGTTAGCGCCAAATCGATTCGCTGAACATGCTCTGGGATTGGTAGACCAGCATCACATATCGTGATCTCGTCGGTGTGGCCTAGCGTCGCCACCAAGTAAGAAATATCTGAGTTAATTAGGGTACTTTTTTTCATCTCATCGACCTTTCGGTTACACGTTCATACAACCATGAGCGCCTGTTTTAAAGTGTTTTCGTTATTAACAGAAAACTCATCGAAACGTTTCGATGAAATAATAATTCGTCATCGCAATTTGACCAGTGTGAGATCGATAAGGTGTGAGAATGATCTGTAATTCAATTGTCATTGAATAGGAAAAGCGCACTTGAGTCACACTTTACAATCGAAACGTTTCGATGACGGTATTTTCCTATCATTACGGTTAGGTTTTATACAAGGAGGAAGGAAAAGAGACGTCCAACTACTGAGAAAACCTCTAGTTAATAAGCTCGAAACCTTTCACGTCATCACAATTCTTAGATAGCTGCCTGATTTTGGAGAACGCTCACCTTACAATCTGGTTACAATTTGCCAAAACACATCATCCGTTCAGTACCTTACCTGGTACGCGACGTTTGTAGGGACACAAACGGAAACTAAGAACCATAATGAAGTTAAGCAATAGAGTCATTTTGCTTGTCGCGCCAGTGATCTTATTAAGCGCGTTAGTATCTAGCTATATTATTTATAGCATTCAAAAAGTGACGCTCATCAAGCGGGAAGACAGCTATATTCAGTTGCAGATGGAAAAGCTCGCCGGGCAGTTTCGACAAGCGAATATTTTTCTTAATAGCTATGCCTATACGCTCAGTAAAAGTGATGTATTACAAGACTATTTGGTTAATCATAACAACCCCTATCGTGAGCGAGTCTTGTTTAATCGATTAGACGAGACCGCTGAAGTATTAAGCCATGGTTACAAAGGCGATGCGAGCATGGCGATCCTCGACGGCAAACAAAACCTTCTCTATTACACAGAAAACAAATATTACGAATCATCAGGTGTGGTCGACCCAAAGGTGTTAGAGTACATATCACGAAGTTTCAATGAGAGAGAGGCTTTCAGTCACACTGGCTTTATTTATAACTCCAGTGGACAAAGCATTCTTCTTCAATATGAGGTCGTCGACAAAAGAACGGGGACTCACCCTTTGAGCTTTGACTCGAAAAATGTGTTTTTTGTGGTAGTTTCCGTATCACTTGAAGCCTTTAACGAGATTAAGCATGACATCGAGTTTGACACACACAGCGTGATTACTTTCGCCGACAAACCCATTTATCTTGATATTCCTCTCGCTCAAACCATTGAGCTGCTGCCGCACTTTTATGCCGTGCTTTCTCCTGCCGAATATTTAATGTGGAATAAAGTCGATAAAGTGTGGCTAGAACTTGCTTTCTCCTTTGGCGTAGCGGCGTTTTTCACCATCACATTAATCATTTTGGTGTTGTACCGCTATGTGTTGCGCCCTGTTTCTCGCCTTGATAAGCAGCTGAACGAACTTGAATCTAATCAACGTGACAATATTGAAAAGCTAGAAACAAACGATGAAATAGGACGCCTCTCTGCACGCTTTTTTGATATGTATGAGGAACTTAATGTCATCTATAAAAAGACAAAACGCCTAGCTGAAACGGATCACCTGACGCAACTCGCCAATCGCCATCGTTTTCATGAGCTTGCCACTCGTGAACTTATCTCCCCTTCGCAGTTTCTGTGGGTTGTTTACGTCGATCTTGATAACTTTAAATACGTGAATGATAAATACGGGCATGAATTGGGAGATAACTTATTAAAAGTGTTCTCATCACACATCAAGAATGCCTGTCAAAAGTTCTCGCACGATTACAACAGCCCCTGCTTTGCCGCCAGGTTGTCTGGTGACGAATTTGCAATTTTGCTGAGCTCAAATCAAGAGGTAAAACGCTTACCTGATTTGCTTGCATCAGAGCTGCTAAAACCGATTAGTAATCTCAGTTCATCTTGGAGTAATTCATTTCCCGTTACGGCAAGCGTAGGTATTGCACAATATCCTCAAGACGGTACTGACATCGCAAAGTTACTCTCCAGTGCCGATGCGGCTATGTATCAAGCAAAACGGGCAGGGAAAAATCAATACGCCTATTATTCAGCCGCTCTCAATATTGAGTCTCAAAGACGAAGTCAACTTGAACGTGCGCTCCGAAAAAGCAATGTAGAGGAAGAGTTTCACCTTGTTTTTCAACCCTATATGAACAATCGAAGCAACGAAATTGAGGGGTTAGAAGTCTTGTTGCGCTGGGAAGCCGAAGGTATCGGCCCTATCCCTCCAAAGGAGTTTATTCCAATTGCAGAGCAAGCCGGATTATTTGATAAAATTGACCGCTGGGTTTTCGCCAATGCAACGGCGGAATACCATCAATTAAGGAATATTTTCGGTAAGGATATTGTTCTTTCGGTCAATCTTTCATCAGCAGAGCTAAACTCGATAGAAATGGCAAACTACATCCATGAACAAGCGACACTGCACAGTGTTAAACCAGAATGTATTGAGATAGAAATAACCGAAACCTTTGCCGCAGAACAACAAGGCACGGCTCTACTTGATGAGCTATCAAAACGTGGCTACCGTCTTGCAATTGATGACTTTGGTTCTGGTTACACATCGTTAACTCAGCTCGTTCAGTATCCGGTTCAAAAAATCAAATTTGATCGAGAGTTCCTCGTTACATTGATGAACACCAACAACGGCCATGTGATCAAACCTATTATTGAGCTATGCCATGCCCAAAATAAAACGGTTACAGCAGAAGGTATTGAACACAATATGATGCATGAATGGCTATCGGCATACCGCTGCGACTATATGCAAGGCTATTTATTTGGCAAACCAATGACTAAAGAACAATTGAGCTTGTGGTGGCAATCGGCAAATGATGACAGTCGATTTGATGCGTCCATGGTCAGCTCAATTAGGGTTTCAAGAACATAAGTTAAGGGGAGACATACAGCAGTCACAACTGTGGCGGCTGTATTTAGCTGTATATGAGCTTCATTGATAGATGCTCAGCTTTTGTTCCCCCATACCTATATCTATGACTTTAGTTGAGTAAATCACTATTTATTCGTTTTTAAACCAGCACTTCCTTGAAATCCAAACCGGTCAAATTCAGCGCTTTGACGCTATCGTACAAGCCACCTTTTTTGTCCGTGCAAAACGTTCTGAGCCCAGCACCTTTTACTCTGAACAAGTCAGATTCATTAACGGCTTCTCTATTCAAAACGAGTTTCTTAAACGGTCTAGCACGACTTAGCTTACCATGACGAAGATTATACTCGGTAGCAGAGGTATCAATGGCATCAATTTGAGTGACAATGTTTAATGCTCGCCAAGGCTTTCCTTGTAGATTTAATGGTAAAAATTCGACATTCTCGCTCAACACATCGAGCTTATCCGCAATAGAAGCGGATACAGCAAGAGTAAAAGATCCCCATGCTGCAATATCAGGCCTGGGCAATGGCTTTTCACCCATAACGTCTAACCATTCAATATCAATACTTTTCCAACTGGCTTTAACAGACTCTCCATAGAGTTGGATAGGTTTGCTTGCCGTTACTTGAAGAGACATTTCCAATGGCGACTCTTGCAACATTGCAAAATCATTAACATTGGGAGAGACAATAAACACTTTATTAAATGCTGTCATAACCGTCCTTAAATAAATTCTAGCGCTTTTCTTAATGAGATGAGCGCTTTCACACCAAACCAAACCAAACCAAACCAAGCATAATAGATAGAGTTTACTTTCATGTTCAAAAATTTAATGAATTAAGATCTGGCGTTCTTATCTTTTAATTTCGAAGTTTTATTATTTATATATTTTAATCCACACGATAGAATTATTTTTTCAATTTTTACTATGTACCCTTCCTTATGTAATCGAATAAATTAGAAAATAAACAGTAGCACGCGTCACTTCACTTTTGTTGAGCTCATCACCCTCACTTAAATGATACATTCACAAGTTCAATTTTTGAACGACTTAGACTTAGCTTTGTCAATCGTGAATTAAAAACAACCGATTCACCGCTGTTTTACTGCCTTTTCTTACCACCCTGTTGTTTATTCATACATTATAAATGCACTTATACACATAACGATTCGGCGTTACGATTTGTTACGAGTTAAGTCACAAACTTTTGAGGTATTGGATAAAGTGTAGAAAAAGAAAACACATTGAAATAAAAAGAGTTTCTAAAGTACGAAAAATAAAACGCCGTTTTTATAAATTAGCAACTTCACAAATATCCTTAAACACAGTTTTATTAATTACATATATCAGATATTATTTACGCCGAAGTTTATAGAAACCATCGTTAAACTTCATATTTTATATAAGTTTCAATCAGTTAGTTTTTAACTCGAAAACTTATCGTCAACCCAATATCAAGCACCTAAGCGTGCAATAAGAAACATTGGGAATAGAATTATATTGATGTGCATGTTGTTTTAACGAATGCATGAAGCAATCGGTAAATTTGTAACACCATAGAGTTTTATTTAGCCAAGATGAAAAAATTAATTATATTATTTACATGTGCGCTGTTGTCTGTATCACCTTTTGCTTTTGCAAAACAATCAGATAACGAACCCAGGGATCATTTACGACCAAAGCAAGTTGAACATGTGTTTAAACAAGCCAAGCTAGATGGCATAGTAGACTTTAAGTTGTTCAGTGACGCTTACATCGCTTATCAGAAGACACCCGATAGAAAGAAGTCGGTACTAACGATCATCGACTATAGTAAACCATCAACTGAAAAGCGTTTTTATGTGGTGGATTTAGATAAAAAGAAGCTAATCTACAATACGTATGTTTCTCACGGCGTGAACAGCGGAAAGAAAACAGCGACACAGTTTTCAAATGTCGTGAACTCGCGAAAAACATCATTGGGCACTTTTTTGACTGATACCACTTACTACGGCTCAAATGGCTATTCACTTCGATTAGATGGGCTAAGCTCTGGATTAAACGACAAAGCTCGCGAGCGTTACATTGTCGTGCACGGTGCCGATTACGCAAACCCTTCCTTCATCAAGAAGAATGGATACCTCGGACGCAGTTGGGGTTGCCCTGCTTTGCCAGAGAAGTTGTCTCGCGAGATCATTGACACCATAAAAGGCGGCAGCGTTATTTACGCAAGCGCATAATATCGATGCGACACATATGGGGAAGAAAAAGAAGATTCTATTTCTTCCCTAGTAATAATCCTGTTAGCTTAATCGTCCTGTGCAACGACTCTCTTTCCATTTTCGCTTACTCGAAAGCGAAAATTATTGTGTTATTCGCTGATATACCTAAGTGCGATCAGAAAACTCTGTTCATCCCCCTTCCATCTCGTTAGTATACGCTGAGTTGATCAGACACTGGCTTTCATCGTTATCATAGTTCCACTAAGATTCCTTAATCATGGTGGGTAACTGTGGCTTTATATGTTTAGGGTTACTTCTTGCGTTATCTACACCGTATATTATTGATGCTTTCTTTGTCCCTGCTCTCAGGGCTCATCACAGCTTCATATGCGCATGAGTGGCACCACACCAAACATTACACTTCCGAGCGCCTACTTAAACTCTCTCAACAGGACGATTTTGAGCTAGCACACACTGATTTTCATGCCTCAGCTTCTCTGAGCTCTTGGGGTTCAGAAAGTTACTACCTACATATAAAGCGCGAGTTGTTCGGGCTTGTCTCCTGTCGCCGAACATCAGCTACTGATGGCGTTTTATCATCAGATTTTACTCCTGATTATTTTTTACTTATTGCTTTCTCTTCTCCACCACTACTGGAGTTGGCAAAACAAGCATCTCGCTTACCTCTAGACAGTTATGGCGGACTCATGAGTCAACGCTCTCTTTATCGCCTCTCAGGAAGAAAGGAAGCGAACTTAATGTACGTCTTTACTCATGGTCGCAACGCCTTCTCTGTTGTTTAACTTTTTATGACATACAGAGAACACGAAAATGTAACGATAAGAACCAATATGCTCATTGTTACTAGAACCAATTTGAGGTCCATATAATGACAAGAATCGCTACAACCATCGCACTAGCATTACTATTTGCAGCGGGCTCAACCTTAGCAAACACAGAAACTAAGCCAGAAGAAATGAGTAACGACACTCTGTTAGAGTGTGCCAACGTTTCTAACGCACGTATTGCAGTTCCGGAACACAGAGCGATGTTCAGACACTACTTAATGTCTGAGAGAGACTACAGCTTTGACCAGCTATCGTCTGCCGAACTTGAATTTAAAGCAGCAGATAAGAATGAGTCTGAAGTAGAGAACATCTACAAGTCTCAGTGCAAAGAAGTTGGCGAATACCTATATAGCATTGGCTATTAAATTCGAAACCCTAACGACACTCAAAAAGAAAGGCGCAATGTATGCGCCTTTCTTTTTACTGACAAAAACCTGTCGATTAGAGGTCTAATCTGCATACAAGCTTAAAAGTGCAAATCAAAGTAAACTTATTGGGAAAACTCTGACACATCCTTGGGTTTACAGGTCGCTCGACGTGCTTTAACAAACAAGAAACTAAGCACTCCAATCACAAGAGTAATTATTGGTGCCGCCATTAATAGCATTGTGATTGCTTTGCTCATATTTTCTGGTAGCAAAGGAAGTAATGAACCAAAACCGCATAATATCAGCGTCCATAAAATCGCACTCAGCCACGCAAAGTAATGGAATTTACTAATACGTTTCACTCGCAACCCCATCATTAATGGCAATAGGGAACGAACAACCGGAATAAACCGCGCGCACAAAAGCGCAACCAATCCATGTTTACTGAGTAATACGTCGACTTGTTCCAAACGCTTTTGAGGAACCGCACTCACCCAGCCTTGAACCTTAGGTAAGCGATTTAGCCACTTGCCTTGTAAATAAGCCGCCCAACTTCCCAACCCCGCACTAACAGCTATCACCAACATGATCATAATTGGGTCAAGGACGCCAACCGCCGCCAGCGTACCGGATAATACGACGACACTGTCGCATGGGAAAGGTGCAGCAGGAATAAAACCACTTTCCAAAAAGATACTCACAGCAACAACAAAATAAACCAAACCTGCACTGCCTGGCGCCATTAACGCCGTGAAATCTTGATGCCAAAAAGCACTCAAGACCTGAATGATCGAATCAAACATAAACCGCTCCTAAGCATAATTAACCAAAAGTTGCAAAAACATGGAATGTGTTAGCGAGCATGTATAAAGCGGTATATGAAATTCGATTCTTTTCTCACGCCTATTCTGTATTTAGAGTGAGTAAAAATACATTCAATACAACAATCTAAAGCCTCATTACCGATGCGTTTTAGCCGCTTCATCGAGTAAATTTCCGAACGATGCGCCCACCATGTTACATCAAGCATTTCAAACCATTCGGGTTCTACATCGTCGTTCGAGCTCATTTCCTTAGCATGGCTAACCCTCAATACATTCCGGCTGTTTAAACTCGGAAAGTCTTGTTGTATTGAAGAGATGGGATGTTCTGAAAAGTGCTTCGACTTAGCGTCAACAGCGATATTCTGGTTATGAACGGAAAGAAAATTTGGGTGTGAGTGCGCAAGGCTCATGCTCGGAGCCAACAAGCAGAAAAGTAGTCCGAGTAAAGCAATCAGAGTCGTACGCACAAAGGTAACCAGAACCAAAATGATAAGTTCTTTTAACCCTGTGCGTAACTATTGGCAATTAGTATTCTTAATCGTTAAGAATACTAATTATTTTTCACCGTAAGGGTAGCTTTCAAACATCTTCGCGATTTCTTCTTGGATGAGAGATTCTCTTTTCTCAGAGCTCATTGACTCAGACAGTTTACGACTTGAAACGCCTTTCCAAACGACTTGATTAGCCTTTGCATCAACCAGTTCAACCACCAACTTCCCATACTTACGTTCTTTATATCTTTCTGGGCTTGAAGTGATCACACCAAAGCTATTCCAGCCATAGCCAAAGCTCACCGACGATCCTGAAGAAACAAGCTCGGATTCTTCTACGATATCATGATGTACGTAAAGGTCACCGCCACTATTTACCTTATTTAAACCCTTACCCTCAAGCTGTTCAGCAAGCCCTTGCTCAATACGTCGACCATCAATACTGGTAGGAGCTTCCGCCTGAGCACCGAAGTCAAACGTTCTGTAAGCTGAAAAGTCGGCTTGTTTATCTACATCGGTTGTAACGGTAGTACAAGCAGATACCAGCATCACCACCAGCCCTAATATCAAACCTCTCATCATGTTAAATCTCCTTTGGTTAAGCTGACTGTTTCAGCAGAATTACCCTGTGTTATACATACGCATCAACAGTAAAAAGTAATCATTTCAATATCTAGTCTTGACCATGAAACGTGACTGTTCAATAAACGAGATTAACCTTTACACAGAAAATCTTGAATATCATCAACATCTAAACACCTAAGAATTCGGTGTTTACGACCTAATTGGAAGCCTCTAGGCTTAGTAACGAAATCGCGAGTGCCACAAAAAACCAGAGACAATGAACACTTTAACATCAGTCCGCTACTTTTTTAGGCAACTGACAAACATTTGATGAGAAAAGACTTTTCTTTTTCGTCCAGTGTGGCATATTAACCGAGTCCTATCGATGCGCGGGCATCGTATAATGGCTATTACCTCAGCCTTCCAAGCTGATGATGCGGGTTCGATTCCCGCTGCCCGCTCCAATCTCTTTATCTCAGTTTACTCATAAAAATCCGATGGCGGAGCGAACAAACGGCGGCAGCGTTGTTTCCATGATAAGTTTGGTCGAGTTACGTCATAAAACATGTCTTTCCATTCTGCAAACGTCACGCGGATGGGATTAAAGCTGTTTACAGGTTTAGAAACCCCATACCGAACCGTTTCCACCTCTGGTTCAAACGTTCCGAACATTCGATCCCAAATAATTAATACACCCGCATAATTTTTGTCGATGTACTGACGGTTCACACCATGATGAACGCGATGATGAGACGGCGTGTTAAATACCCACTCTAGTGGCCCGAGCGAACGAATTGATTGGGTGTGAACAAAAAACTGTAAGCCCAGATTAAACAACACAACGAAGACAACCCATTTTGGCTCAAAACCAATAATCACCAAGGGCAACCAAAAAATCCACATCCCCGCTAGCGGATACATTAAACTTTGACGAAAGGCGGTACTGAAGTTCATTCTTTCCGAACTGTGATGAACAACGTGCGCGGCCCACATCCAACGAATACGATGGCTAGCCCGATGAAACCAGTAATAGAAAAAATCTTGCAGGACAACAAGTAAAAGAAAAGCTGAGACGCTCATTTCGATATCAAACAAACGCCAATCGAACCACCACAAATACAACTGAGCAATCAGTAAACCCGTGAGTATGTCTGTCGCTTGGTGTAAGCCCGCAAGAACAAAATTACACGCTACTTCAGGGAAGTAATACGTCGCGCTTTCAGGCAAGCATCCCCTTCTTTGTCCGAACCAATATTCGGCAAGCATGCAGAAAAAGAAAACTGGAGCCAGAATCATCAGAAGTAATTCTGGGCGGTCCATCAACTGCGTCCAATCCATTGTGTTTCTACCATTTTGCATAGTGATCTTCAGTAAGACCCATAACTTCTTCTAACTGATGTTTGATGCCATTTCCATCGATAATATAGCCAGAGAAATAACCGATGTACTGACGAAAGTTACTTTTGAGAAGCCAAAAATTTTTCTTCTCTGAGCGTCGATTCAAAGGCGTGAACTGTAAGTTAACTCGTTTATCTTCAGACGTAATATGCCACTTTTGCCCTTCATCACTTCGTGAAAACTGAAACTGCACAGGTTGCAAAAAGTGACGCTGACCATTAATCCACAATACATTTTCGCAATAGCCAGTTTCATTAACGCCAGCTGCCAAGTTCAACCCCAGACGCCTGTCATCCTCAAAGCAATTGATACTTGCCCAGCGCCAACTTGTTTCTCGTCGCATGTACCCAGCGGAAAAATCGTAACCAGCAGCCACCTCTGATAGATCTTGCTCTTTTCCTAATATGAACAAGTTACCGTCTACTGCTAACGCATTGTGCTTCTGAGTATATGTCCAACCCGCATAACCTGTTGGCGTACACAACATTAATGGCAAACTCATATTTTCTGGACGTAAATAGAGATCCGCATTGACTGACTCTGTCACAAAGTGGACGTGCCAAATACCATCCTTAATAGAAAACTGAACTCTTTTGTTAGCAAGATGGGCAAGACTGCACCAACTGGAAGGCTGAGTTTGATAACCTATATTAAAAGGTTTCAACCATTGTTGCTCAATCAACTTATTCTTTTTAATATCAAACAGGTAGCAAAAGCCGGATGCTAAATACCGTATATCCGCAATCGCTACTCCAATGACGTAATCAGGTGTGACCAAATTGACGAACTGAAACTGCTTATAATCGCGGTAACGGCGCCACTTAGACACTGGCTTATCCATCTCATCGAGGTAAGTAAATTTATCTAGCTGTAACGATGTTGGAATTCCATCAAGGTGGCCAAACGCTGGTAGACCATTCTGCTGAATAAACGAGTTCAGAACCTTAAGCTCATCCATATAGTTGTCTTTTCACAAGTTATCACACACAAAAACTTTAACATGACGTTAACATAAACAATTTGCGTAACTGCACAACAACATCGACTAAAGTGATTTCTGCTTGTTATATGTGAAACTGATCACTCAACCACCCGCTTACTTAGCTCACCCTACCTATCTCAACCAACACTGCCCGGGTTATAAGCTGCACATTCTCATCCGCAGGAAATACCACTACAACCATTGAATCTTGGTCAAAATCACTATTTAATGGAAATACATTCATATAAACTGATTGCTTATTCACATCAAGGAAGAAATCTATGTCATACATACACGATACTATTGTTGCGTTGCAACACAGTAGCCCTGCGCAAAAAGAATTTTACCAAGCGGTAGAAGAAGTATTAACTTCTCTCGCGCCGGTAATAGAAGGCAATAATAAATATAAGGAACAAGCGATTATCCAGAGGATCGTCGAGCCAGAACGTCAAATCATGTTTCGAGTTCCTTGGGTTGATGATGCTGGAAATGTACAAGTAAACAAAGGTTATCGAGTTGAATTCAACTCTGCTTTGGGGCCGTACAAAGGAGGATTGAGATTCCATCACTCAGTCAATGCGAGCATCATAAAATTTCTCGGCTTTGAGCAAATCTTTAAAAACGCACTGACTGGCCTTCCTATCGGTGGCGGCAAAGGCGGTTCAAACTTCGATCCTAAAGGAAAATCCGACGGCGAGATCATGCGATTTTGCCAATCATTTATGAACGAGTTGTACCGTCATATCGGTCCTGCCACCGATGTTCCCGCAGGCGATATCGGTGTCGGGGCGCGCGAAATTGGCTATATGTTTGGTCAATACAAACGATTGACGGGGCGCTACGAAGGTGTGCTTACAGGCAAGAGTCTTCTTTGGGGTGGATCACTCGCCAGAAAAGAAGCGACAGGATATGGCGCCGTCTATTTTGCAGAATGCATGCTCAACGACCGCAACGATTCATTGAAAGGGAAAACTTGCCTCGTTTCTGGTGCTGGCAACGTGGCTATCTACGCCATTGAAAAACTGTACCATATGGGAGCAACGCCGGTTACATGCAGCGACTCTCGAGGTACGATCTATCATGAGCACGGTATTGATCTTAAGCTCCTAAAACAACTGAAAGAAGTGAAAAGAGCAAGCTTAGAAGAATATTTAGAAACTTACCCTGAAGCAGAATACACACCAGAGGGCGACTATCCTAATGAAGGACATGCTGTTTGGCGATATCAGGCTGATGCTGCCTTCCCTTGTGCGACTCAAAATGAATTAACGTCAGACGACGCACTGGCTCTTATCGAAAACGGATGTATTTTGATTAGTGAAGGGGCGAACATGCCAACCACCCGTGATGCTGCCAATATTATCGTGGACTCGGACATAGCTTATGGGCCTGCCAAAGCAGCCAATGCAGGCGGCGTTGCAACCAGTCAACTTGAAATGGCGCAAAACGCCAGCATGCAAAACTGGACGTTTGAACAAGTGGATAGTCAGTTGCAAACCATCATGAAAAATATTTTCATCAATGCAAACGAAACCAGTAAAGAGTTTGGCCAACCTGGAAATTTAGTTTTAGGCGCCAACATTGCAGGCTTTAGAAAAGTCGCTGATGCAATGATTGAGCAAGGTGTCGTCTAGATGAACGAGCCAGCAGGATGACTGCTGGCTTAATATAACTCCGCAATAGGCCGCGCTTTTTGATAAAGAGCTCCACTTAATTCGCAATAAGCGTTGTCACTTCTGTTTTAACGGAGTTGGCGATAAAGCAATTCTCATGGGCCATGTGGTGCAGTTTTTCTAATTGAGATGGTGTCGGTTGTTTTTCACCTGAGAATGTTATCTTAGGGTTTAACGTTACCTTTGATACCCACTCTTTTCCGTTTTCGCCTTTTTCAAGCTCCCCTACCGCTTCATCTAAGTAACTGTCCACAACGTAACGCCGCTTTGCTGCAATAGACAAGAAAACGAGCATATGACAACTAGAAAGTGCCGCGACAAACGCTTCTTCTGGATCAACATTTTCTTCTACGGATAGTGGTAATGGTACTACGTGGGGAGATGGAGATGCTGGGACTTGCAACCCTCCATCAAATTGCCAAATGTGTGCCCTACTATACTTATTATCACTAAACTCTTCGCCAGCTTTACGATGCCATTTGATTAAAGCGGAATGCTTACTCATTCTAACTCCCTGATTTTCCGACGACGAATCAACACTATCCGTCCTTGCCACAGTAAACCACAACAAAATGAGTTAAGGAAAGCATCGCACTCACAGGGACTATAAAATCTGTTGAGGATCGGCATTGTTCTTCTGGATATCATCCAAAAGTCTATGAGACTGATGGATGTTGACCTGTAACCGATTGATCAGCATCTGCAACTGCTCAATCTCGGGACTTTGGTTGGCTTTAAGTTGAGTTTCCAGGGCCTCCGTTTGGCTCGCCAAAATAGGTAAACTTAGGTTCAGTGCCATCCCTTTCGTTTTGTGCAACGTCAGCTCTAATGAAGCAAAGTCTTCAGCCATAAAGTATTCAATAAGTTCATCAACAGAAGTCTCAAAATCGACAATAATGCTTTTTAGCAACTCGTCGAGCGCTTCTGGCTCATCTCGTAAAGAAGTAAACATGCCTGAACGGGAGAGTTCTTCCTCTGTTAACCTTAAGTTCTCGATTGGCTTACGTTGCAATTGAAGCACATTGCTGTCACTCGTTAGTGGCGGATTCTGTTTCGGTTCGAGTCTGGCGGCAAACTGTTTGAGAGCGTCTGAAAAGCTCTCATGCTGTAGCGGTTTCGTAAGCACATGGTCTGCTCCTGCTTCGATAAAGCTATCGTGAGCTTCACGAAATACGTCTGCCGTGTACGCAAAGAGTAATGTCTTGATACCTAACTCTTGTCGGATAACGCGTGTCGCCTCAACGCCATTCATCTCGGGCATATGGTTGTCCATCAAGATCAGGTCGTACTCGTTCTCTTTCGCCTTTTTAACCGCGATTAATCCATTTTCTGCAACTTCCACTTCATGCCCAAGCTTTTCGCAAAACCCTTTTGCCACAATGGCATTCACACGGTTATCATCAGCAAGTAGTATCTTTAAATGGTGTGATTTTGCGCGAGGTTTCGGTGCTTCTTGCTGCTTTTTCGGAGCAGATTCTACCCAAGGAATCGGCAACTCAACGATAAATTGACTTCCAACGCCTTCTATACTCTTCAGAGTAATATGGCCACCCATCAAATCGGTTAGTTTTTTGACGATGGCTAACCCAAGCCCTGTTCCGCCGAACCTTCGAGTCGTTGATGAGTCTGCTTGCTCAAACGAGTTAAAAATATGCTCGTGCTTGTCTGGCGCAATACCAATACCGGTGTCGCTCACGCGCATGACCAACAACTGATTCGATTCATCTAACTCAGTTCTAACCAGCACATGCCCTTCATTGGTAAACTTCACCGCGTTACCGGCGAGATTAAACAAGATCTGTCGTAAACGCGCACAATCTCCAGTAAATTCAGTATATTCAGAAACCTCGTTTTCCAAGATTAACTCGATATTTTTTTCATCAACAAGTGGTTTTATTGCGCTACACACCGGAGAAAGCACTTGATCGAGCTTAAACTTAGCTTGCTCAAATTCCAGTTTGTTTTCTTCAACTTTAGAAAAATCCAAAATATCGTTGAGGATCGTCATCAGATGCTGGCCAGAATCAAGAATAACCCTAATGTGCTCTTTCGTCGTCGGCTCTTTGGTCTCTTCTGCAATCATTTGAGAAAGCCCTAGTACACCATTCATCGGCGTTCTTAGTTCGTGACTCATTGCAGCAAGAAAATTTGATTTCGCTTTTGCCGCTCGCTCGGCTTTGTTTCTCGCCTCTTCAATTTCAAGATTCAACTGTTTTAAGCTATGCATTCGGTGATGTGACTGATAAACAAACGCGCTAACTAGAAACATCACCGCGATAAATACAAACAACCACGTAAAACGCGCCTCACTTTGAGCAATATTGAGTAACCGATGCTCTGAGCTTTCGACAAACTCAATATAAGTGTGATCAAGCAGTTCATTCGTCAGCAATTCAATTCTTTTATCACTCGTTTGAAGCCGTTTAAGGAAGTTCGCTTCCTTTTCACTCTCAACTTCAGTTTGTGTTAGAAGCAACTGGTTGAGAAATTCAAAATAACGACTGCCACCCAAAGATTGACCGCTCTCGGTAGAAACCTCTTGCTGATATAAATTGAACAACATGAGTAATGCATACCGATTTTCTACCTGAACACCAATTAACATATCAAGCTTCAACGTTGTTTGAAGCACTCGCTCCTTAAACTGTTCAAGCGTATCCCTAACTTTTATACGATTGGGTGTCACGGGAAACCAAACTGATGCCTTTGATGATTCCAACAGTGCCTGTACTGCGATTTCTATCTCTACTAAAGATGTTGTTAACTCATAGTTTTTCCTATCTTCAACGGCATATCGGTTCACGATAACATCACGCTCTTCAATCAACTCATGTCCGATATTCATTAGCCCAGCATGAAATTCTTGAGCGTTTTTTGAATTCATATACGACATATACGCCAGTGTGCAGCACGTCAGTATCCCAATAAAAAAGCAAAAGTTGATCAGTTTGAATTTATTCATTTTCCAACACCTCTAAAATTATGGGTCTAGGTGCTGTCAACGACTGCAAGAATGCTTCAATGTCCGCGACATTCTCATCGTTCATCGTTATACCGAGCTGGGTTTTAGCCATGATTTGTATCGCGTCGGATAACTTATCGACTTGCCCATTATGAAAATAAGGACTCGTTAGCGCGACATTGCGTAAACTGGCTACTCTAAAATAGAATCGCTCTTCATCTTCTATCGTAACGAGTTGCCTGCCCGAGTCCTCTACTACTGGCTTATCCTTGAAATAGGCGAACCTTTGGATCATCGCTCCGCCGATATTTTTGCCCTGATGACACTGCACACAACCTGAAGTCTGAAATGTTTTCCAACCTCTGATTTGCTGTTCACTCAGTACATGCGTGTAACCCAATAAGTAAGCATCGAATGGTGCGCCAGGCGTCTGCAGCCCTTCAACAAACTCCACAATAGCGGACTTGATATTATGAACGTTAATCGGCAATTCACCGTCACGATTAAATAGAGCTTGATAATGTTCACTCTCTTTTACATATTGCTCTATTGTTTGCCAGTTTGAATCCATTTCCATTGGATTATGGATTGGACCATCAATCTGAGCCATCAAGGTGTTTTCCGTACCATCCCATAAAAAACGATAATTTAACGCTGCATTAAACACTGTTATAGAATTTCTAATTCCATCACCTTTCACCCCCGTAGAGACAGGTGTATTTTCAGCGCCATTGGTTTGCAGATTGTGGCATGTCGCGCAGCTGACATTACCATTTGACGATAATTGAGGATCGCGGAAGAGATGCCAGCCAATTCTCGCTAGCTTAATATCCACATTAGGATCACCCTGTATGGGCTGAACTAGGGAGATATCACCTAACATCTTCGCGTTTCTTGCGGTTGTTGTTTGGCTCAAAATGAGTGTTACAACAGCTAGTGCGATTGCGCTGAATTGCCTCATCAACTACATACCTTAAACTTATCATTGATATGAACTTAGTTGCATTTTGGCGTTTTTTCCACCGACAGGAAGTTGAAAAAACGAGTTAAGTATTGCTTTGTTTAAGGCTTTGGTTGAAGAGGGAGTAATAAGGCGAATAGGAAGAAACCTATCGCCTTATGAGTAGCTAACGTATTGAAATCTTAGTTTAGTGTAGAAAAGCCAAAAACCGTTGAAACCAAGTCACCTCTCCATACGAGATCAGATCGAAAATAGTAAAGAATACGGCACAGATAACGGCCAACTTAATCAAACGCTGAACAATAAACATAAACATCACAATTACCAATAATTTGCTTTAGTTTACTATCTCACACAGCGTTTATATATAAAAATGTAGTCTCCTAATTAGCCTCGGGAACTTATTCATTAGAACCTATACTCAAGCATCTCTAAGTTATTTGGATATACTTGAATTAGGATTTCAAAAAGTCCCTGTGACCACACAAGGAGGACTGCATGAAACGACTATGGATATGGTTCTTACCTTTACTCTTGATTGCCAGTCAAGCACTGGCGAATACCGTTTGGATTGTTCCTGTCAAAGGCGCTATAGGGCCTGCTACTAGCGACTATTTATCTCGTGAAATAGAAGAAGCTCAACTAAACGGTGTCAGTTTAGTGATCTTAGAGATGGACACACCAGGCGGCTTAGATAGCGCAATGCGAGATATTATTCACGCGATTACCACCTCCTCGACTCCCATTGCAACTTGGGTCGGCCCATCTGGTTCTAGAGCTGCCAGTGCAGGAACATACATCTTGCTCGCTAGTCACGTAGCCGCCATGGCTGAAGCGACAAACCTCGGAGCTGCAACGCCCGTCGCGTTAGGTGGTACGCCTCAACCTCCTTCATCGGATGATGGCAAAGATCAAAACGCGGAAGAAACGCCAGAAGGAACCAACGAAGGTTCAGAGAAAGTTCCCGCGAAAACCGCAATGGAGAAAAAGGTGATTAATGATGCTAGAGCCTATATTAAAGGCTTAGCAAAGCTTCATGGCCGAAATGCAGAGTGGGCAGAGAAAGCAGTGAGCGAAGCAGCGAGTTTGGACGCCACAGAGGCATTGGAATTAAACGTTATTGATTATATAGCCAACTCACCAGAGGATTTAGTCAAAGCCATTGATGGACAAACTGTTAAAGTTAACAATCGTGATGTGACATTGTCACTGGAAAATCCCGTATGGATTGAAAGAACACCCGACTGGCGAGCAGAAATGCTAGCCGTTATAACCAATCCAAACGTTGCCTACATTCTAATGCTCATCGGCATCTACGGTTTACTTCTTGAATTTTACAACCCAGGAATTGGCTTACCCGGTGTGCTAGGTGGGATTTGTCTGCTTCTTGCCATGTACGCACTACAAATGATGCCCGTCAACTACGCAGGTCTTGGTCTGCTGTTACTCGGTATTGCACTAATGATAGCGGAAGCATTCAGCCCGAGCTTTGGTATTTTGGGCTTAGGCGGCGTTGTCGCCTTTGTACTCGGTTCGATATTTCTCATGGACAGTGAGTTACCAGGATTCCAGATCGCCCTTCCTTTGATTTTTGGTATTGCCATATTTTCCGTGGCTCTAATCGTGCTGACCGTCGGCCTGCTGCTCAAAATTCGTCGCCGGCGTGTAACGACGGGTTTAGAGACTTACCCTGGGAAGGTCGCCGTGGTAAGCGATGACTTTATCGATGGCGAAGGACGCGTTCAACTCAACGGTGCGTTATGGCGAGCTAAAGCCAAAGACCATCAACAATTCAAACAAGGTGATCACGTCACCATTGTTAATGTTAAAGGGCTGACCTTAACTGTGATGCCTGATGACCGCCAAAATAAATAGGAGGCGCTTTATGATGCTCTATACCGTTGCGGTGATCGTGGTGCTGCTGTTCGCACTAGCGACCCAAATGTTCAAGGTTTTGAGAGAATACGAACGTGGGGTTGTGTTCTTTCTTGGTCGATTTCAAGAAGTCAAAGGACCTGGTTTGATCATCCTTATCCCATTTATTCAGCAAATGGTGAGGGTTGATTTACGTACTGTCGTTTTGGATGTGCCGACACAAGATTTAATTACCAAAGATAACGTTTCTGTGCGCGTCAACGCGGTCGTTTATTTTCGCGTAGTCGATCCTCAAATGGCGATTAACAATATTGAAAGCTACAGCGATGCCACCAGTCAGTTAGCACAAACCACGCTGCGCTCGGTATTGGGTCAGCATGAACTCGATGAATTGCTATCAGAGCGAGAACGCCTCAATAAGGATTTACAATCCATTCTCGATCAACAAACTGATGACAGGGGAATCAAGATTGCTACGGTTGAAGTCAAACATGTTGATTTAAATGACAGCATGGTCAGAGCCCTAGCCCGTCAGGCAGAAGCAGAACGTAACCGTAGGGCGAAGATCATTCACGCTACTGGTGAGTTAGAGGCTTCAAATAAATTAAAAGAAGCAGCGCAAATGCTCAACGAAGCACCGAATGCACTGCAATTACGTTACATGCAGACACTCACTGAAATCACTACAGACAAAACATCCACTATTATTTTTCCAATGCCGATCAATCTTGTCGAAGCTGTCAGTGATATCGCCGAAGCGGTGAAAAAGAATAAAGAGACACAAGATAAGTAAGGTTCTGACCCTAGGAAGTAACGACCACTCACGTTACTTCCTTATTTGGAACTCGCTTTAAGGATGTGCCCATCTTCTTTATCACACTCTTGTTTCATTACTTCTAAGCCCGTTTTAAAGCATGTTCGCCAAGCGGTTTCAACATCGGTATCGTACCCGGAATCACACTGTCGAACCGTTTCTAACAAACTCTCAAGCCAAACATCAAAATCCTGCGGCTCTATACCAATTTCGGCACTTGCATGCTTTTTCCCATACTTTTCCACCATTTTGTGCGCTTCGGTCGAGGTATCTGCCATCATAAAAAATACGATAGACCCTCTAAGCATTCTCACTTGTTGGTGCATGTCTATACCGTCAAACTTCTGTCTAAAGTTGGCGCTTTTCGACCATAAATTTTTGTAGAACAAGTCGAAAAACTCCTGATCTGAAGTACAACGTTCATAGCTATCATTAAAAACTTCAATCACGTTCATGTTGCTTTCCCCTACGCCTCAATATGAGTTTAATTTAATATCAAATAAAAGCTTCCAAATAAGGACTTTTAAGTTTCAAATCGATCAACTCACATCGATTTTCAACAAAAAGTAAAAAGTGATTTAAATAAACACCCTCTTATCAATGAAAAAATATCCATTATCATGAACCCATATTCGAGGTACGCATGGTTGTCGATGCTAGTGCATCCTCATCTGTCATCACATAAAGAGGATATAAACGTGTCCCATCAAATCATTACCGATCTAAATAACCGTTACACTGCAAAAAAATATGATGAAACCAAGCGCGTTTCTCAAGAAGACATGGCGATAATCAAAGAAGCACTGCGTTTGTCGGCGTCTTCTATCAACTCACAACCATGGAAATTCATCGTTATTGAAAGTGATGAAGCGAAGCAACGTTTCCACAATACGTTTGCAAATATGCACCAGTTTAACCAACCACACGCGAAAGCCGCATCACATACGATTCTGTTTGCTTACGATCCTAAATTTACTAAAGAGAAATTTGCGAAACGTGTGGATGCAGAAGTAACATCTGGCCACTTGCCAGCGGAGATGTACAACAACTTTATGGGTGCTTACGCTTTTGCCGATGCAAATACGGACGAAAATGGCTTCAACGGAAACTGGACAAAAGCACAAGTCTATTTGGCACTAGGCAACCTACTACACACATTGGCACGACTAGGCATTGATTCAACACCGATGGAAGGTGTCGATCCGGCTCTGATTGGAGAAGAGTTTAAAGAAGAGCTCGAGGGCCATATTTGTGAAGTTGCGCTGGCGATTGGCTACCATAAAGATGGGGAAGATTATAATCATGGTCTTCCAAAAGCGCGCCTTGCAATGGATGACGTAATTACGACTCTATAGTCGACCATTGTCTTAGCTTAGCGACTTAAATCATTGTTCAAACTAAAAAGAGCCGCACTAATGTGCGGCTCTTTTTTACTTGGTTCTGCGTCAACTTTACGCAACTTGCTCTGACTTAAAATTACCAAGCAATGCATCGTAAAGCTCATTGTCGCTTAACACACCAACCAGCTTATTATCTTCAACCATAAGCAGAGGCTGATTGCTGCGCTGTTTAAGTTCAATCGCTTCTCGCATACTGATTTCTGGACTAACCTGAACCAGAGAGTTTTCATTAACTTCGTCAAGGTTCGAAGAATCGCTCTTCCATTGAATCAACGATTTACCTTTATCCGCTAAACTTAACCCCTTGCTCTCTTGTATCACCCAAATATCTTTATCAGGGCAAATCAGAACACGCGTATCTTCGCGAACCAAATCGTCACGCATTAAGGAACGTCCCTTCAGCACATTTAATGGATTAGTGTGAGCAACAAAGTCCGCCACATAATCGTTTTCTGGAGCAAGAATGATCTGTTCTGGCTTGCCATGTTGAATCAGCTTTCCTGATTCCATAATGGCGATGTTGTTGCCGATTTTAAGCGCCTCATCCAAGTCGTGACTCACAAAAAGAATGGTTTTGTTTAGCTTTTCTTGAAGCAGAATCAATTCATCTTGAAGCTGAGCACGAATCAATGGATCAAGTGCTGAAAACGGTTCATCCATTAACAAGATATCAGTGTCCATCGCAAACGCTCGCGCTAGGCCAACACGCTGCTGCATACCACCAGAAAGCTCGTGCGGGAATTTGGTTTCCCACTCAGATAAACCGACCATTTCGAGCTGTTCACGCGCCTTTTTACGACGCTCCGCTTTACCAATGCCTTGCATCTCTAGACCAAACGCTACATTGTCTAACACCGTTAACCAAGGCATCAATGCAAACTTCTGAAACACCATGGACACGCGGTGCGTACGAAGGTGGCGCAGTTTCTGTTCGTCACAGTTAGAGAGCTCAACCATGTCGTCGCCGTCTTTAATTTTCAGAGAGCCACGAGAAATATCGTTCAATCCGTTAACCGTTCGCAGCAAACTTGATTTACCCGAGCCTGAAAGCCCCATCAAGACACAGATCTCACCCTGTTTCACGTTCAGCGAAACATTATCAACCCCAACCACTTGGCCAGTTTCATCAATGATTTCTTGTCGAGACTTCCCTTGATCTAGTAGTGCTAGCGCCTGTGCTTGTTGCTGACCAAAAACGACATCAAGATTTTTAATAGTAATAGCGTCCATGATTATGCCTCCTTCTGGTTTGGTGCTTTACACAAGCGATCAAGAATGATGGCAACGAGTACAATCGCTAAACCAGCTTCAAAACCTTGCGAGATGTTTACCGTATTCAGTGCGCGTACGACTGGTTTACCAAGTCCATCAGCACCAACAAGCGCCGCAATGACTACCATAGACAGAGACAACATAATGCACTGCGTAACGCCAGCCATAATACTTGGCAATGCCGCAGGTAACTCCACCTTAAACAGTAGCTTCATGCGGCTGGCACCAAATGCTTTACCCGCTTCAAGTAGCTCCTCCGGCACTTTAATAATGCCGAGGTACGTCAATCGAATGGGTGCAGCGATAGCGAAAATGATGGTCGAGATTAGACCAGGGACAATACCTAAGCCAAACAGAACCAAGGTTGGAATTAGGTAAACGAATGTCGGTACGGTCTGCATTAAATCGAGTATTGGCCGCAACAAGGTGTATAACCAAGGACGGTGCGCCGCCATAATGCCCAACGGCACGCCAATTAATACGGAAATCGTTGTCGCTGCAAACACAAGGACAAAGGTTTCCAGCATTTCTTGCCAGTAACCAAGGTTGAGAATTGCGAGTAAGGCCAACACGATAAATACGACAAGAGGAATGCTGCGATGTAAGAACCAAGCAATTGCCGCCGTCATAATGATTGGCGCTGCAGGTGGCATCCATTTAAAAATGTCCACCACGAAAAGAATGATCGTTTCAAGTGTAATAGAGATTGCATCGAAAAAACCCGATGCATTGATGGTTAACCAATCGACGCCAGTTTCCATCCATTGGCCCAACGGTAGTTTGTTGTCCGTAATAAAATTCAAAATAAAACCTTTGTGTTAATGAAGCGGGCAAAACTGCCCACTTTCTTTTAAAAAAACGAGCTCAAATACTGCTTATTAAGCGTTTGTTTTTAAGTAGTTTGTAATAGCTGTTAGCGCATCTTGGCCATCCACCGTTTTCACGCCTTCTAGCCACGCTACAATTTGCTCTTGGTTTGCATTCAACCATGCTTGCGCTGCTTTTGATGGCTTCTGTTTCTGGTTAAGAATCGCTTCCATCAGTTCATTTTCCATTTCTAGGTTAAACTCTAGATTTTTCACTAGCTGACCTACATTTGGACACTCAGCGAGGTAATTTTTACGTACGTTTGTGTAGACGTTCGCGCCGCCGTAGTTAGGACCGAAGAAGTCATCACCACCCGCTAGATATTCCATTTCAACGTTACTATTCATTGGGTGCGGCGCCCAACCTAGGTACACAATCCATTGATTGCGGCGTGCGGCACGTGATACTTGAGACACCATGCCAGCTTCACTGGACTCAACTAGGCTGAAATCTTTTAGGCCGAATGCGTTGCTATCAATCATTGACTGAATTAAGCGGTTGCCATCGTTTCCTGGTTCAATGCCGTAAATGCGGTCTTTAAATTTGTCGGCATGTTTTACTAGGTCAGCGAAGTTGGTTACGCCTGCGTCATAAACGTATTTTGGAACCGCTAGCGTGTACTTTGCGCCAACGAGGTTCGCGCGTACGGTTTCAACAGTACCTGCATCACGGTATTTCGCGATATCACCTTCCATCGTTGGCATCCAGTTACCTAGGAAAATGTCGATATCGCCATTAGCCATAGAGGAGTAAGTTACAGGCACAGACAGAAGATCGGTCTTCGTTTTGTACCCCAACCCTTTAAGTAACTCTGATGTAACGGCAGTGGTCGCTGTGATGTCAGTCCAACCTACATCTGCGAAACGAACCGTTTCACATTGGTTGGCGTAAGCGCCTGTTGCTAAAGTACTTAGTGCAATTGTTGAGAAGATTTTTGTCATCTTAGACATGTTGAATTCCTTGTAATGATTACTGACTTTTTCATTTTATGAGATCGAATCGAGATCTCTTTTTGGCGGATGCATTCGTTGCATCTCTTGCCAGTCCGGTGCAATCCAAACTGGTACGTTGTTCGACGTTTCTAGGGCGTTATCCAAAATCATATCCGCGGCGCGTTCTGCCACCATAATCGTTGGCGCATTTAAATTACCGTTCGGAATGGTTGGGAAAATAGAAGAGTCCACCACACGCAAGCCTTGAATACCGCGTACTTGGCATCGCTCATTTAAGACGGCTAATGGGTCATTATCTGCGCCCATTTTGCAGGTACAAGATGGATGGTAAGCACTCTCGACGTTTTGCTTCACCCATTCATCAATCTGTTCATCCGTTGTGATGTTCAGACCGGGTTGGATCTCATCCCCACGAAACTCATCCATGGCTGGCTGATTGAGGATCTCGCGAGTAAGGCGAATACAATCCCGCCAATCCTGCTTATCTTGTTCAGTGGAAATGTAGTTAAACTCAATCTTCGGCTTATCATTCGGATTCGCAGAGACAACTTCGACCGACCCGCGACTTTCTGGCTTGTTAGGTCCAACGTGCACTTGGAAACCATGACCATCAAAAGCAGCTTGCCCGTCATAACGCATTGCCGCTGGCAAGAAGTGATATTGAATATTTGGCCACTTTAGCCCTTCTCGAGAGCGGATAAACGCACACGATTCAAAGTGGTTAGTAGCACCAAGGCCTTTGCGAGTTAATATCCACTCAGTGCCAATCAAGCCCTTGCTCACCAAACCTAATTTGCTGTTGAGCGTGATAGGTTGCTTACAGTGATATTGGAAGTACACTTCTAAGTGATCTTGCAGGTTTTTACCTACCCCCTCCAACGAGTGTTTCACCTCAATGCCCGCTTTTTCTAATACTGCCTTAGGGCCAATGCCTGAAAGCTGCAACAGCTGAACGGAGCCAACCGAACCCGCACTCGAAATCACTTCATTATTCGCAAAACATTGCTGAATTGAACCTGACTTTTCAAATTCAACGCCTACCGCTTTCTTTCCTTCTGAACCAGTTTCTTCTAATAAAACTCGATGAACCGTCACCCTCTTCATTAGGGTGAAGTTTTTGCGTTTTTTAGCGCGGCTTAAGTATGCATTAGAGGTCGAAGCGCGTACGCCTTTGTCGACGGTCATATGCATTGGGCCAAAGCCCTCTTGCTGATAACCGTTGTAATCTTTTGTTTCTGGGTAGCCCGCTTCTTTGCCTGCATCAATAAAAGCTTGGTACAGTGGATTGAGCTTCATATCGTTGCCGTTACATGTGCCGACTGGACCGTGATCGCCCCGATATTCATCAGCACCACCAATCCAAGACTCTGCTTTACGGAAATAAGGCAAACACGACTGATAATTCCAGCCTTTCGCGCCTTCCTCTTCCCACTGGTCAAAGTCACAAGCGTGTCCGCGAACGTAAACCATGCCGTTGATAGATGAGCTACCGCCCAGAACTTTTCCGCGAGGGCAATGAAGTTGACGGCCATCCAACCCTTGCTCTTCAACCGTCTCAAACTGCCACGCGTATTTTTCAGTGTTCATCGGGTAAGAAAGCGCTGTTGGCATTTGGATAAAAATACTTTTATCCGACCCACCCGCTTCGAGTAAAAGGACCGAATTTTGACCACTTTCACTTAAGCGATCCGCTAACACACAGCCGGCCGAACCCGCACCGACGATGATGTAATCGTAGTGTTGTTGCATTTTTATTCTCCTAGGAGTTAATACTAATCACCGTAGATAAGTGAACGAAATTAGCGTAGGAAAAATGCTTGAGAACAAGGCGGAAATTTTGATAAGTAGTTAACCTACAATCAAAATTGACAACGTAGTTATCGAGCATTTTAACAAGCTAAAGTGGTCAGTTATCTACTACGATTGGTATCATTTGTAAGGGCTTTCGAAGTCGCTTAGCTGAACAAGAACACTCTTCGTTTGTGTGTAGTGCTTAAGGGTTTCGACTCCGTTTTCACGGCCAACACCTGATTGCTTGTAGCCGCCAACTGGCATTTCCGCAGGTGAGTCACCCCATGTGTTCACCCAACAAATACCCGCTTGAATTTGATGGATCACACGGTGCGCACGAGATAGGTTTTGAGTAAATACACCTGCCGCTAAGCCATAATCGGTGCCATTTGCACGCGCAATCACTTCCGACTCATCGCGGAATTTCAGGACTGACATTACCGGGCCAAAGATTTCTTGTTGAACGTGGCTCATGTCATCATCGCAATCGACAAATACGGTTGGAGCAACAAAGTTACCATTAGCTAGACCATTGTCTGTTACTTTGTAGCCGCCAGTCAGTAACGTCGCGCCACTCGCTTTCGCGGCTTCAATCGCTCCTAAAACTTTCGATTCATGATCTTTAGAGATTAGCGCGCCAATCTGCGTGTTCTCATCAAGCGGATCGCCGACGACTAACAGCTCGGTTCGGGCTTTAAGTTGTGCGATAAAGTCATCATAAATACCTTCATGGACAAATACGCGTGTACCGTGCGTACAAACTTCACCTTGGGTGTAGAAGTTCGCCACCATGGCCGCAGAAACGGCATCGTTTAACTTCGCATCATCAAAAATAATCAGCGGAGACTTACCACCAAGCTCCATCGTTACTTGTTTTAGTGTCTTAGCGCTGTCACTCATGACGACTTTACCGGTGCCTGACTCACCCGTGAATGACACTTTTGCGATATCAGGATGCGCCGTTAGCATCTGTCCTACTCGGTAATCCCCTTGCACGACATTAAATACGCCATCTGGCATGCCCGCTTCTGAATAAATTTCGGCGAGCTTAAGCGCCGTTAATGGTGTTTCTTCTGATGGCTTGAAGATCATTGCGTTGCCCGCAGCCAGTGCTGGCGCCGATTTCCACATCGCAATTTGAATTGGATAATTCCAAGCACCAATACCGGCGCAAATGCCCAATGGCTCACGACGTGTATAGAAAAACTGATCGTCGCTGAGTGGCTGCTGTTCACCTTGTAGACTTGGAGCAAGTCCCGCATAGTACTCAAGAACATCGGCACCTGTTGTGACATCAACCGCGATAGCTTCTTGAATTGGCTTACCAGTATCTGCCACTTCCAATGCAGCCAACTCGTCATTACGCTCACGTAAAATGGCAACGGCTTTGTGTAAAATACGGCTGCGCTCAATCGCAGTCATCGCCGACCATGCAGCAAAACCTTTTTTTGCCGATTCAATCGCTGCTTGAAGATCGTCTTGGTTCGCTTGTTTAATATTGGCCAATGGCTCACCATTCGCCGGATTGTAAGTGGTGAAGTGTTCATCTGAACACCCGTCGTACATCGCACCATTGATATAGTGTGCTTTCATTTCCATTTTGAAGACCTGTAACTTTTATATTTTTTCAGAATAAAACGTAAGTTGTTTTTCGAGATAATCGTTGATGATGATTCTCGCTCTTTCTGCATCAATGCCGTGCGGGTTGAGCGTTCCGCGCAGCCAAATTCCATCAATAAGTGATGCAATACCATGAGCAACCAATTCAGCCTGCTCTGCATTTAATAATGCTTTGAGTTCTTTTCTTAGATGGGACAATAGACGTCGTTCGTTGACACGCTGCAAACGCTTGAGCTGCTCGTCATGCATTGAGTACGACCAAAACGCCAGCCAAGTCTTAGCAACTTGGTTTTCTGCCTGATAGCCGACAAAGTTACCATCAATGATGGCGTTAATTCTTTGGTGATGAGCATCACTTGGCAGCTCACGTAACTTCTGTGTGATAGTGGACGAAAGCTGACGCAAGATTTCGCGCATCGTTTCCTCCAGCAATCCGTGCTTACCACCGAAATAGTGGTTGATAATCCCCGTTGATACACCGGCTTCTTTGCTGATTAACGAAATACTCGCCGCGTGTAAACCGACTCTATCAATCACTGACATTGTCGCTTTCACAAGCTGCGGTTTTCTGATTTCAGGCATCCCCACCTTTGGCATTTTGCGTCCCTGTTATTTTTAATTGAACGGTTAGTTAAATATAAAATGCCTGAAAATTAATTCGAACTCAAATTATTTTTAAAGAAAAATGTTAGTAAAAAAGGATGAAAAGTTGAGGGTGTACGAAAAATTGCTCGGTAAGAACTTGTCGGGATAACTAGATTTCAGTTTAAGAACAAACAAATAAAGCAATTAAAATCAAGCACTTAAATGTAGATCCATTTTTAAAACGATGATGAACGAGTTGATTTTTGAACAACAAAAATCTGTGCCACAAAAAAATTATATCGACCACTAATCATTTCACCTGTACATGGTTTGTTTGTACAAAGAATAGACACACTAGTTTGTTATAGTTTTGTAGACACAAGTGGCATTCGCACTTTGAAGGTGAAGGAGGCAAAAAGAGAGGTTATATTGAACGCCATGAATATGCGATTCGATATCCTTAAGCCATTTTTAAGTAATATCGCCAAGTGACTTTAAGATTTTAGATTCAGCGTTTTATATTCGAAGCAAGGATCTCAAAGTCACTTGGCTATCAAAGTAAATGGGAGGGATAAGTTCAGATTCATCGTGCGATGAGCCTGAACTTTTGATTTCTGTTACGCTAGCGAGCGACCTTTCACGCAGTTGCGTCCGTTCGCTTTCGCTTGATAAAGCAATTTATCGGCCTGATCGCAAAGTGATTTAAAGCTCATCTCATTATCTTCAGTGGTAACGACTCCAAAACTACAGGTCACTCTCACTTCTTCTTTCTGTTCCGTAACAAAGCAATGTAGGGATAAAGCGCTACGTAAACGTTCGGCAGTAATAAGGGCGTTTTCATGGTCTGTATTGGGCATAACAACAACAAACTCTTCACCACCAAAGCGAGCAACAATGTCGTTCTCACGTACAGTTTCCTCCAACACTTTGGCAACGCCCGTTAGTACGGTATCTCCAAACACATGCCCATAGGTATCATTTACCTGCTTGAAATAATCCACATCGATTAACGCTAAAGTTACTGGCCCCGATTGTGGTTTATTTGGCACCATTTTCTGTTTATCGAGTTTGCTATCTACCCATTTATTTAAAGCTAGATAACCGTACTTAACTTGCTCGACTTGCTCAAAAACAAAGTGTTGTATTTTTTCTTGCTTAGATTGAGGTACCGGTTTCTCTTTTCGCTCACGCCTCACTTCTACTGGCTTAGTGAACCAGTCCTCTAAAAAACCGCGATTGAACAACCCTGTCAATGTGTCTGTCTTTGCGAGGCGACGCATTCTCAAACGCGAGCGATTGACGACGAGAAATACTACCGCCATCAAAAATAGAACACCGATGAGCGCAAGTAGCGCTTCACCCAATAAGTAAAAAGTACGACGGTTATTTTCTAGCTCCATACGCTGCAAAACATTGTTCCAGTTGAGATCTTCGTTCTCATATTCAAGTCGTTCCAACTCAAATAACGTCTGCTGGCGCTCAAGATTTTCAACTTCTCTTTGATTGCTAAATTGGATAAATTTATCGTGATAGTTACCGTAAGTTTCGAATGCTAGTTTAAAGTCATTGCTTCCCGCATAGGCCATAGCGGCGACTTTTAGTAGCTCCATTTGCTGTTGCTTGACGTATCGACTCTCTATAATCTCCGGCAGCATTGGTGCGATCATCGCTAAAAGTATTTCAAATTGCTGCTGCTCTAACATATATTCGGCTTGTAACAACTTAAATGTTGCCAAATACGCGCTAGACGTTTCTCTGTACTGTAAATTCTCCGCCAGCTTCAAGTGGTTAACCATCTTCTTTTCTTGTTTCGTCTCGCGATATAAAGCTGCAAGTTCAAGGTTAACTCGAAATCTAAAGCGTCCATCACCGATAATTTGAGCCAGCTTTAACGCTCGCTGATATGACGCTATCGCCTCTTCGTATTGGAACTGTGCTTTATGAAGTTTCGCTATCGTCAAAACGCTCAACAACTCATTGAACGACATACGCCTATCCCTAAAATAGCGATATGCTTGTTCCAAAAGCGCCTCAGATCGGTCGTAACCCTGAATTTTGACAAGTACGTCACCTAGCTCTAGTGCTGCACGTTCGACCAGCCCGTGAACACCTGAAGATTCAGCCGCATCCATGGACGACATAAGTGCAGCATAGGATTTTTTAAACTCACCTTGCTCATCGTAATAGCGTCCTTTTAGCAACAGGATTTCTGATTCAAGTTGCTTATCACCATTCTCACGCGATGTTTCCAACAAGCTATCCAACGCAGAAAGCGCGGTATCGATATCGCTCTTTCCAACCATAGTTCGCATCTGAATCAACTTAAACAGGAGATACTCATGGCTCTGTGGACGCACAAGCTCCAATCCTTTTTGAACGACACTCTGACTCTCTTCTACGCGCCCTAGCAGCTCTAAAACCGTGGCCTTGGCAAGCCAGTAACGCACCAACAGCGCTGTTGGTTGGTTTTGTAGTAAAGACTCTTCTTCTAACGCTTCAATCAAAGCTAAAGAACTCTGAGGTAATGCGTAAATTTGATTTTCGATGCCTTCTAACGACTGTAAAAACTTACCTTCCTGTTCCACCTTTTCTGTGGAGGCCTGAACAGAAAAACACAGACACCCCAATAATAGCGGCATCGTCCTAAGCGAATGAAATAGTGACATTATTGCTCTTCCCTAATGGGTAGTTACTTCAGTGTAATTGAGAATTCTGATTATTTATTATTAAGACAACTGAAGGTTATTCAGTCAGCCTCATATTCCCATGTATTTTGCGCTGAATAATAAATCACCATCTTTAGATGCCGAAATAGTTTTCGGTTACAATATGACCAATAAGAATGTTTTTTACACACCAAGAATGACGATCTCGTTAGTGAGACAAAAGATCGTCTTAGTTGTGAGTTGATACATTTACATGACAAGCAATATAGAACTAACCATTCACATTAGAAATAGAATCCATTTTTATACCGTTCGATGAGATAGCAGTCGACCATGCATCCAATACATTTTTCAGATAGAAGCAATAAAAGAAAGGAGAAAATGGAAGGAAGCGGACAATCAAACTCGCTCCCCTTTTTTATGTTGCAGAAGGGGTTACATTCGCATTCCGCCATCGACTTCGAACACTCTTCCGGTCACGAATTCGTTGGTTAACACGTATTTTATGGTCGATGAAATTTCATCCGCCAAACCTAAACGTCCAACCGGAATCATTCCGATTAAACGTTCCATCGCTTCAGGTTTTATTTGGTCTGTCATGGCAGTTTTGATGACACCCGGAGCAATCGCCACTGAGCGAATTCCGAAACGCCCTAACTCTTTCGCCCACACCGTTGCCATGGTGGCTACCGCCGCTTTAGATGCTGAATAGTTGGTTTGACCAATATTCCCGGCACGCGCAACGCTGGATATGTTGATCAGAACCCCTTTGCTATCGGTGTTCAGCATTACCTTGCTCGCTTCACGGCCACACAGGAAAGTGCCTGTTACATTCACATCTAGAACAGACTGAAATTGTTCCAGCGACATCGTGTTAACCTGACCATCTTTGACTTTAATGAACATACCATCACGCATAATACCTGCGTTATTGATAACGCCATTGAGCTGCTTGAAATCTGCCTCAATTTGCTCAAAAGCAGTGCACACCTGCTGTTCGTCAGTCACGTTCGTCACATAAAAACGAGCGGTAACGCCGAGAGATTCACATTCCGCTTTCGTTTCAGCCAGTTGATCTGAATTGAGGTCGATAAGCGCAAGATGAACGCCATTTTCCGCCAGTGACAGTGCCATTTGTTTACCCAGCCCCTGCCCTGCCCCCGTGATCGCAATGACCTTATTTGCTAACTCCATAAGCGCTCCTTAGGCCTGATTTTGCTTTTGATAGAACTCAAACAAGCTTGAAAAATCTTTTTGCCCGTTGCCCTGACCGTTGTGAAAATTAAACAGATTACGAGCCAAGCTGCCCATTGGCGTTGATGTTTGACTGGCAACCGCCGCTTCCATCGCAAGACCCAGATCTTTAGCCATTAACTGGCTCATAAAGCCGCCTTGATAACCATTGCTTGCAGGCGTATTTTCCATCACACCTGGACAAGGGTTATAAAGCTCTAGCGCCCAGTTACGCCCTGAACTTTGCAACATGATGTCGGAAAGCACTTTGGGATCGAGTCCGTTTTCCATCCCTAAATTGAGTGCTTCACAGGTGCCGCTCATCAAAATGCCCAACATCATGTTATTGCAGATCTTCGCCACCTGACCAGCTCCAGCATCGCCCGCATGGAAGATGTTTTTACCCATGTGGCTAAGCACCGCTTTGGCTTGAACAAAGTTCTCTTGTGAGCCGCCAACAATGAAAGTTAACGTACCTGCTGCTGCGCCCGCAACGCCACCAGATACTGGTGCATCAACAAAACTGATACCAAGTTGCGATGCTTTTTCGCCAACCAAACGAGCAGTCGCCGGATCGATGGTGGATGAATCAATCAGCAAGGTGCCTGATTCGACGCTATCTAAGATGCCATCTTGACCAAGATAAACGCTTTGAACGTGTTGGCTCGCTGGCAGCATAGTGACAACCACCTCCACACCTTGTACTGCCTGCTGAACGGAATCGGCACTTGAAGCGCCCAATGCGGTCAACTCCTCAACTGCGCTTGGGTTCAAATCAAATACTTCGACATTCAAGCCCGCTTTGAGTAGATTCTTAGCCATAGGCGCACCCATGTTACCAAGGCCAATAAATGCAATTTTGTCCATATCGTATTTCTTCCTTGTACTAAAGTGCCGCTATAGCTACCGACGATGCGGTCAGTGGGTATTCTGCTGAGTCAATTGGCGAGAAGAAGCGCTCCAAAACTTGTGGCGTTACGTCAGAAACCGTGCGATGTTGCCAAGTCGGTTGATTGGTTTTATCAATAATCAGCGCACGAACCCCTTCTCTAAAATCACCTTCTAAGCCACAACGTAGTGTTAGGTTAAATTCCATATCAAAACACGCTTTCAAAGAGAGGCTTTGATACTGCGTTAACTGCTGATAAGTGATACTGAGCGACAACGGACTGCCATAGTTCAGTGACTTCTGCGCATTGACGAACCACTTGTTATCAACGCTAGCACGGCTGATTGCATCAACAATTGACGCTAAGTCACCCGAACATAACTGCTCAATCAATTCCGCATAGGGCATCAACATCCCTTCGGTTGGCTCGTCCACGTGTACCGAACGCAGCGTAGTGGCGATTTTTTCGTTGATGTTCGCTTCACCTTTCCAACTTACCGATGCAAGCAGATCCAGCAGCACTTGCTTGTTTTCTGGCTGTGCAATCCATTGGCTTAACCCCAACGCTTTCATATCTGTTGCGTTAATTTGACAAGCAGTCAAACTTAAGAACAGTGCCAAATGTTTTGGCAACTGGTTTAGGAAGTACGTCGCACCTACATCTGGGTAAAGGCCAATTTTAATCTCTGGCATTGCAAAGCGTGTGGTCGTTTCTGCAACGCGATGGCTGGCACCCATAAATAAGCCCACACCGCCGCCCATCAAATAACCATGTCCCCACGCGATGATCGGTTTTGGATAAGTATGAATAAGATGATCACAGCGATATTCGAGGTCAAAGAAGGTTTCCATCGCTGAAAACGCAGAATCAAAATCTTGCTCTTTGTTTTCAAGTGCACGATAGATCGCTTGAATATCTCCGCCAGCACAAAACGCTTTTTCACCTTGAGCATGCAAGAATACCGCGACGACGCTGTCGTCCGTTTGCCATTCACTAAGCTGTTTGTACAACTTCTCAATCATCACGTAACTCAACGCGTTGAGAGCAGCTGGATTATCAAGCTCTAGCACACCAATAATAGAGCCATCAGCGCACTTAAGTTTTGAAACATTTACTGTACCTGTCATTTGGCCTCCGCTAGCTGTTTGTCCATTGTGGCTTGCGCTTTTGCAAGAACGCATTCACACCCTCAGTCTGATCGTGTGTATTGAACAGCTGTAAAAACAGTTCACGCTCTAAAACCAATCCAGCTGCGTGAGTTTGGCTGCGTCGACCTTGAATTAGCGTTTTGCACGCAGACACAGATTTCGGTGATTGACCTGCAACACGCTGTGCTAGCTCCATAGCCGCTTCGAGTGCTTGACCTTTCGCCACCACCTCTTCGACTAACCCAATTTTTTCCGCTCGCTCGGCCGTCACACGCTCGCCACACAGGATCATACGCTTCGCCCAACCTTCACCTACCAACGCGGTCAGGTTTTGCGTCCCGCCCGCACACGGCAACAAGCCTACCGATGCTTCAGGAAGTGCCATTTGTACTTGTTCTTCTGCGATGCGAATGTCACACGCCATCGCCACTTCCAGACCGCCGCCCATCGCGTAACCATTAATCGCTGCGATAGAAACCCCATCGAATGCAGAAAGCGCTTCAAACGCTTCACCAAATGCGAACGCCATGTTTGCTGCTTGTGATTTATCACCCGATGCAAAGTTATTAAGATCTGCTCCAGCAGAAAAGAATTTCTCGCCTTCGCCTGTTAAAACCAACGCATAAATAGAGCGATCATTACTAAGTTCAATTGCCAACTCTTTTAGCTGATTCAAAGATTCAAGCGTCCAGGTGTTTGCTGGCGGGTTACTAATCGTGAGCTTGGCAATATGCGCTTCGCGCTCTAATTTGATTTGTGCCGTCATAATCTTTCAGTCCTTTTTAATTTCTTTAGGTAAGGCTGTGTCTCGCTGACTAAAGCAGCTCAACGCCTTCCGTTAGTAATCGTCTTGCGACGATCAGACGCATGATTTCGTTGGTACCTTCAAGAATTTGGTGAACACGAACGTCTCGGAAATGGCGCTCGACTGGATATTCTTTTATGTAGCCATAGCCACCGTGAATTTGCAGCGCCTGATCGCAGACTTTAAAGCCCACATCAGTAGCAAAGCGTTTTGCCATGGCACAGTACGCACTTTTTTCTGCGTGCTGGGCATCGAGTTTAGCGGCAGCGAGTCGCACCATTTGACGCGCAGCGACCAGCTCAGTCGCCATATCAGCAAGCTTGAACTGCAACGCTTGAAATTGCGCCAGTGAACGGCCGAACTGTTTGCGTTCGTTCATATATTGCTTGGCTTCGTTCAGTGCTTGTTGCGCAGTACCGACGGAACAAGTAGCGATATTGATTCGACCACCATCAAGGCCAAGCATGGCGAACTTAAAGCCTTCTCCCTCTTCACCCAACAGATAGTCAGCCGGAATGCGGACATTTTCGAAGGTAATCATGCGAGTTGGCTGGCAGTTCCAACCCATTTTGGCTTCTTTTTTACCGTAGCTAATGCCTTCGCAATCAGCAGGAACAACGAATGCAGAAACGCCACCCGCTCCTTCACCACACGAACGCGCCATCACGACCAATACATCTGTATCACCGGCACCCGAGATAAACACTTTTGCGCCATTGAGGACAAACTCATCGCCATCACGCACTGCGCTAGTCGTTAGAGAAGCGGCGTCAGAGCCGGCATTAGGTTCGGTTAAACAGTAGGAAGCGAGCTTTTCACCCGAAATTAGATCCGCGCTAAATTGCTGCGCCACTTCGGCTTTGGCAAAGCTGGTGATCATCCACGTCGCCATGTTGTGAATGGTCATAAACGCAGTAGTCGCGGTACAACCCATAGCCAACTGCTCGAAAATGATCGCCGCATCCAAACGAGATAACCCTAAGCCACCATGCTCTGGCGGCGTATAGATGCTCAGAAAACCAAGTTCACCTGCTTGACGCAGTACGTCTTTAGGGAAATGATGGTTTTCATCCCACTCGGCCGCATGAGGCGCTAACATTTGGTCTGCAAACTGCTTTGCTACTTCGGCAAACGCGAGTTGATCTTCGTTTAATTCAAAATCCATCTTGAAGTCCTAAGGTCTAATTCGTTGCATTTGTATCCGAGCCAAGCCCACTTAAACGGTGGCGCTTGGCTAGAGGTGTCGCTAATCCAGTAATTAGCTAAGTTGAATGGTCATGTTTGGACCGCTTGGAATGTCATCTTCAAACCAACGCGCGGTGACAGTTTTCGTCTCGGTGTAGAAGCGAACCGCTTGTTTACCGTAAGCATGCAGGTCGCCGTAGAAGCTGCCTTTCCACCCAGTAAACGAGAAGAACGGCAATGGCACCGGAATCGGTACGTTGATGCCTACGTTACCTACTTCGATATTGTGTTGATACTTTCTCGCGGCAGCGCCGTTCGCCGTGAAAATAGACGTACCATTACCAAAGCGGTTTGCATTGATCAGTTCAATCGCTTCATCTAGGTCATCCACTTCCATAGTTAACAGTACAGGCCCGAAAATTTCTTCCTGATAAATCGACATGTCTGTGGTCACGTTGGTAAACAGTGTTGGCCCCACCCAGTTACCGTTCGGGAAGCCAGGTACTTGGCAATCTGTCCCGTCCAGAACACAATTCGCGCCTGACGCTTTGCCTTCATTAATCAGATTCACCACTCGCTGCTTCGCTTGAGGGCTAATCAGTGGACCATAACCGGCGGTTTCATCATCCCACGCGCCAGGCTGAACCTGAGCTAACGCCTCTTTAAGCTCTGGAATCCATTCTTTGGTTTCGCCGACAAATACGGCAACCGAAATCGCCATACAGCGTTGGCCTGCAGCACCAACTGACGCGCCAACTAGGTTATTGATGACTTGCTGTTTGTTTGCATCCGGCATGATGACCATGTGGTTCTTAGCACCTGCAAATGACTGCACGCGTTTCAGGTTGTCTGTACCTGTTTTGTAGATGTACTCACCAACGGGCACAGAGCCAACAAAAGAGATCGCACGAACAACTGGATCAGTCAGAATGCGGTCGACTTGCTCTTTGGTCCCGTGAACAACTTGCAATACGCCTTTTGGTGCGCCAGCTTGTTCAAACAGCTCCGCCAGTTTCATTGCCGTTAGTGGCACTTGCTCTGACGGCTTCAAAATAAAGGTGTTGCCACAAGCGATCGCCATCGGGAACATCCACAATGGGATCATCGCAGGGAAGTTAAACGGTGTAATGCCAGCACAAACGCCGAGCGGTTGAATGTAAGAGTAACCATCAATATTGGTCGCGACGTTCTCAACCGTTTCGCCCATCATTGAGCTACAAATGTTTGCAGCTTGCTCTACCACTTCAATTCCGCGCCAAATGTCACCCTTTGCATCCGCGAGGGTTTTGCCTGTCTCACTTGAAAGCAGTATCGCCAACTCATCGTGTTGCTCTTTTAGCAGATGTTGGTAACGCAACATCAATCTAGCACGCTCCGGCGCTGCAACTTCTTTCCAGCGTTTGAACGTTTCTGTTGCGCTGGTAATCGCCGCATTCATTTCCGATTCCGTGGCACAAGGTACTTGTGCAATCACTTCGTTGGTTGCCGGGTTAGTTACATCTAGCCATTGTTTTGAATCGGAGATGGCAAATTCACCACCGATATACTGCTTTACTTGTTCTGTCATGATGACATCCTTGTATTTTTCAGCTTGTTACTGACTACTGTTATGTAAGTGAAACTTTGTTGAGAGTGATTTAGCAGATTTCAATCGCGATAGCGGTAGCTTCGCCGCCGCCAATACAAAGCGATGCAACGCCACGCTTACCACCAGTTTGTTTTAGCGCATGAATCAAAGTGACAAGGATTCGATTGCCACTTGCGCCTATTGGATGCCCCAGCGCACAAGCCCCTCCGCGAGGGTTCACTTTGCTCTCGTCCAGTTCGAGAGCTTTCACCGCGTATTGAGTCACGACAGCAAAAGCTTCATTGATTTCCCAAAGTTCCACGTCTGATTTGTCCCAGCCCGTTTTTTCCAGCAGCGATTCAATCGCGAAGACTGGTGCGATGGTGAACTCATCAGGCTGTCTTGCATGCGTGCTGTACGCGACAATTTTGGCTAGAGGCTGAAGGTTTTCCTGACGACCAAACTCACTATCGACTAAGATCATTGCCGACGCACCATCCGAAATGGAACTAGAGTTTGCTGCGGTTACGCCGCCATCTTTGGCAAACGCAGGGCGTAAGGTAGGAATTTTAGTGACGTCGAGTTTGCTCGGTTGCTCATCATCTACAACCAAGGTTTCGCCGCGCCGACTTTTTACGTTAACAGGCACGATCTCTTCTTTGAACAAACCTTGTTCGATTGCTTGCTGCGCACGAGTCACCGACTGCTGCGCCCAGGCATCCATACTTTCACGGCTAAACTGATACTTTTGCGCCGTCTGTTCTGCAAAGACACCCATCAGCTCGCCTTGGTAGGCATCCTGCAACCCGTCATAAAACATGTGATCAAGCACTTGCTCGTGACCTAAACGGAAACCATCACGCGCTTTCTTTAATAGATAAGGAGAAGACGACATGTTTTCCATGCCACCAGCGATGACAGCATGCGCATTGCCAGATTGAATAAGGTCATATGCCAGCATGACGGTTTTCATACCCGAACCACAAACTTTGTTCAGTGTCGTACAACCAATCGATTGTGGCATTTCAGCTTTAAGACTTGCTTGTCTTGCAGGCGCTTGCCCCACACCGGCGGTTAAAACGCATCCCATCAACACTTCGTCTATTTTGTGCACATCGAGTTGGCTTTCGGCTAGCGCCCCTTGAATGGCTTTCGCACCGAGTTCCGTGACATCTGTTGAAGCTAATGCACCTTGAAAAGAGCCGATAGGCGTTCGCTTAGCGGCAACAATCCATGTTTCATTTTTCATTCCATTAACCTTTTGTTGACGTTTACGTCATAACTATACTAACATTTACGTTAACGTCAAGTTTGAGGTTATTGTTTGTTCGAGTGATTCTTTGATTTCGAGTAAATGCGAGTGATATCAAGGCTCAAGAGTGGATGTTGTTTGTTTACTTTAACGTTAACGAATTGTATATTCATGTGAATGTTATACGAAAGTCGTAAGGTTAAGGAATGAACACATTTAAGATCAGCGAGCTCGCGAAAGAGTTCGACATTACTACTCGAAGCATTCGCTTCTACGAAGATTTAGGTCTCCTAACTCCAGAACGTAAAGGCAACACTCGAATCTACAATGGTCGCGATCGAATTAGACTAAAACTGATTTTGCGAGGTAAGCGATTGGGCTTTTCTCTTGCAGATATCAAAGAGTTATTTGAACTCTACGATACCGATCAAAGTACTGAGCAGTTGAACTATATGATTCGGTTGATCGAAGAGAAGAAGGCAGCATTGCAACAGCAAGCAAACGACATTCAAGCGGTAATGATGGAGTTAAATGCTGCGCAGTTGCGATGCCAAAACACACTGAGATCCATGAAAGGCGAAAAAGTCACCTAACACCTCAACTCTGGGATGTAGGTGACGTAAAGGCAAGGACACGCAATGAAATCTACCTACTCTTCCCTGAACTTTGTTTATGACGAAAATACCGATTTGCTTCGCGAGCAAATCAATAGTTTTGCTGCAAGAGAAATTGCGCCGCTAGCGCAATCTATCGACCAAACTAACGACTTTCCAAACCATCTTTGGTCCAAATTAGGTGACATGGGTCTTTTAGGTGTGACCACCAGCGAAGAGTTTGGTGGTGCAGGCATGGGCTATCTCGCCCACGTTATCGCTATGGAAGAAATAAGCCGAGCATCCGCTTCGGTTGCGTTAAGTTACGGCGCTCACTCCAACCTTTGCGTCAACCAAATCCACCGTAACGGCACACAAGCGCAAAAAGAGAAATACCTACCTAAGCTCATCTCCGGTGAACATATCGGCGCCCTTGCTATGAGTGAACCCGGCGCCGGCTCTGATGTGGTCTCTATGCAGCTTAAAGCCGAACGTAAAGGCGATATTTTCCTATTAAATGGCAACAAAATGTGGATCACCAACGGCCCTGATGCACACACCTATGTTGTCTACGCAAAAACCGACCCAAGCCAGCACTCCAAAGGCATCACGGCGTTTATTGTGGAACGCGGATTCCCTGGATTTACTCAAGCACAAAAACTCGACAAGTTGGGCATGCGCGGCTCGAATACGTGTGAGCTGGTCTTCCAAAACTGCGAGGTCCCTGCGGAGAATATTCTCGGCGAAGAAAACCAAGGCGTGAAAGTATTGATGAGCGGCCTCGACTACGAACGTGTGGTGCTTGCAGGCGGCCCACTTGGCATCATGCAGGCGTGTATGGATATCGTTGTGCCTTACATTCACGACCGTAAACAGTTCGGTAAATCCATCGGTGAATTCCAGCTAGTTCAAGCAAAAATCGCGGATATGTACACACAAATGAATGCCGCTAAAGCGTATGTTTACGCCGTCGCTGCCGCTTGTGATCGCGGTGAAACCACACGTAAAGATTCTGCTGGCGCGATCCTCTACAGCGCAGAGCTGGCAACCAAGATGGCACTGGATGCGATTCAACTACTTGGCGGTAACGGCTACATCAACGAGTTTGATACGGGCCGTTTGTTGCGAGATGCCAAGCTGTATGAAATCGGTGCGGGCACGTCAGAAATTCGCCGCATGCTTATTGGTCGCGAATTGTTTAACGAAAGCGCCTAATCATCATACCTAGGCGGTTCGAACTCGAAACAACTTCCTTATTCAATCTAAATCTTATTCAACCTAAATAAAGACGGGTGGTGACACCCGTCTACCGAATGGAGCTCGGCTATTTATGGCTTGTTTGACGACCAATATTAATACCCATTCAGAGCAGTATCAGGAAAACTACCGCTCTATGGCTTCACTTGTAGATCAACTTTATACCGTGACTGCCCAAATAGAAGATGGTGGCGGTGAGAAAGCCCGCGAGCATCAGCAGAAGAAAGGCAAACTTCCGGTACGTGAGCGCATTCTTGCCCTACTCGACCCTGGTTCGTCCTTTCTAGAAATTGGTCAATTTGCTGGCTGGGATGTGTATCCAGATTACGTTCCATGTGCTGGAGTGGTTGCAGGTGTGGGTGTGATTGACGGCACTGAGTGCATGATCGTCGCGAACGACGTGACGGTAAAAGGCGGCAGTTACTACCCACTCACCGTGAAAAAGCACTTAAGAGCACAAGAAATTGCAGAAAAATGCCAACTGCCGTGTGTTTACTTAGTCGACTCTGGCGGTGCTAACCTCCCCCGCCAAGATGAAGTCTTCCCAGATAAAGACCATTTTGGCCGTATTTTCTACAACCAAGCCCGTATGTCGGCCAAAGGCATTCCACAAATTGCGGTGGTCATGGGGCTATGTACCGCTGGCGGCGCTTATGTCCCTGCCATGTGCGACGTATCCATCATAGTCAAAGAACAAGGCACGATTTTTTTGGCAGGTCCACCTCTTGTAAAAGCAGCGACAGGTGAAGAAGTCAGTGCGGAAGATCTTGGTGGCGCAGACGTTCATTGTCGCACCTCTGGTGTGGCGGACTATTACGCAGAAAATGATCACCACGCGTTAGAGTTGGCAAGACAAGCCGTTTCTCAAATTAACCACTTGAAACCCGTTCAACTCAAGCAAAAAGCACCACAGGAACCACATTTTCCTGCCCAAGAGCTGTACGGCATCGTCGGGACCGATCTCAAAAAGCCGTTTGATGTTAAAGAGGTCATTGCCCGAATTGTTGATGATTCCCAGTTCGATGAATTTAAAGCCTTGTTCGGCGAAACCTTGGTCTGTGGCTTTGCCCATATTCACGGTATGCCGATTGGCATTGTCGCTAACAACGGCATTCTATTTTCGGAATCAGCACAAAAAGGCGCGCATTTTATTGAGCTGTGCGCACAACGCAAAATTCCTCTGCTCTTCTTGCAGAACATCACGGGCTTTATGGTCGGTCAGAAGTACGAAGCCGAAGGCATCGCCAAACATGGTGCGAAAATGGTAACTGCTGTTGCGTGTGCAGACGTGCCGAAGTTTACCGTGGTTATTGGTGGATCGTATGGCGCAGGAAACTACGGCATGTGTGGCCGCGCTTATGATCCAACCATGATGTGGATGTGGCCAAACGCGCGCATCTCCGTCATGGGTGGAGAGCAAGCGGCTGGCGTGATGGCGCAAGTGACCCGCGATATCAAAACTCGCAAAGGTGAAAGCTGGAGCGTAGAGGAAGAAGAAGCGTTCAAACGTCCAATTGCGGAGCAATATCAGACTCAAAGCCATGCATACTACGCCAGTGCACGCCTGTGGGACGACGGCATTATTGACCCTGCGAAAACCCGTGATGTTGTCGGCATTGCTCTGTCTGCTGCGCTTAATGCGCCAATACCAGACAGTAAATTTGGCATCTTCCGCATGTAGCCGGATGCAAGGCAAACCTTAACTCCTCGCGAATACCGATGTTTAAAAAGTAATGGTTAGCGAGCATTGAAATACAGACTGAAATGTCAGACAAAGGAAGTCACATGACCGGACTACTGCTTGAAAAAGACAGCAATGGCGTTGCTTGGTTGAGCCTCAATCGACCAGAGAAACACAACGCGTTTAATGATGAATTAATTGCTTCACTTATCGACACCTTGGAAAAACTTGAGAGAGACAACTCTCTACGTGCATTGGTACTAACGGCGCAAGGTAAACACTTTTCTGCGGGTGCGGATCTTGGCTGGATGCAGTCAATGGCCACCAAAACCGAGGGGGAAAATCTGCAAGATGCACAGCAGTTAGCGTTGCTCTTGCACAAACTGGATACCTTTAGCAAACCAACCATTGCTATGGTGCATGGCGCTGCATTTGGCGGCGCACTTGGGCTTATCTGCTGCTGCGATATCGCTATCGGTACACCTGAAAGCCGCTTCTGTTTGAGTGAAGTGAAACTCGGTTTGTTACCCGCGACAATCGGACCCTACGTCATTCGAGCGATTGGACAACGACAAAGCCGACGCTACTTTTTAACCGCGGAACTGATTGATGCCGAAACCGCACTATCGATGAGTATTCTTCATCAGATAGACTCTCAACCACGTGAAGCCGTCAATCGCACCATTGATCACCTGCTTAACAACGGTCCACAAGCCATGCAGGCAGCAAAAACGCTCTGCTTACGTTGTGACAATCAACCTATCGAGCATTCATTAATTGAATACACCAGCCAAGCTATTGCAACCGCCCGCGTGTCCGAAGAAGGACAAGAAGGACTGAGTGCATTTTTTGAAAAGCGCGCCGCCAATTGGAGGAATCATGTTTAAAAGAATACTGATCGCAAACCGCGGTGAAATTGCCTGCCGAATCATTAAAACCGCAAAAAGCATGGCTATAGAGACGGTTGCCGTCTATTCCGAAGCGGATCGCAGCAGCTTACATGTTAAACAAGCGGATTTCGCTGAATTCATTGGCCCCGCTCCTGCGAGTGAATCGTATCTCGATATCGATGCAATTATCGGCGCTGCGAAAAAATGGCAAGCCGATGCTATCCACCCTGGGTATGGTTTTCTTTCCGAGAACCCTAAACTGGCGAAAGCGTGCAGCGAAAATGGCATTGTTTTTATTGGCCCTCCCACCAGCGCAATTGAAGCAATGGGTTCGAAGTCGCAAGCCAAAGCCATCATGTCTGAGGCGAACGTGCCCTTGGTTCCCGGCTATCACGGCACAGACAACAGCGTAGAGCACTTATTAGCGGAAGCTGAAAAAATCGGTTACCCAGTGATGCTTAAAGCAACACAAGGTGGCGGCGGCAAAGGCATGCGAGTGGTCAACAGCGCAGCCGAAATGCCGCTGGCTATCGACGGAGCGCAGCGTGAAGCACTTTCAAGCTTTGGCGATAAGCAGCTTCTAATCGAAAAATGCATATTGCAGCCTCGCCACGTGGAAGTTCAGGTATTCGCAGACCAGCGTGGCAACTGTGTCTATCTTTCTGATCGCGATTGTTCCATTCAGCGTCGTCACCAAAAAGTAGTCGAAGAAGCACCAGCTCCCGGTCTTAGTGATGAACTGCGTAAACAAATGGGTGAAGCTGCGGTTCAGGCCGCTCAAGCGATCGACTATGTTGGCGCTGGCACGGTGGAGTTCTTACTCGATAGCCGAGGTCAATTCTACTTCATGGAGATGAATACCCGTCTGCAAGTTGAACACCCTGTCACTGAATTGATCACCGGCGTTGATTTGGTGGAGTGGCAATTCAAAGTCGCAGCTGGCGAGCATTTACCTATTTCGCAATCGGAAATCACCCACAACGGTCATTCAATTGAGCTGCGAATTTACGCAGAAGATACAGACAATGACTTTATGCCGTCGACTGGCCGCATTGATTACTTAAAAGAACCCGTATCAGACAGTAGTGTGCGCCTAGCGTGCGTACGCGTTGATAGTGGTGTTACCCAAGGCGATAGCATCAGCGAATATTACGATCCAATGATCAGCAAGCTGATCGTCTGGGGGCAAACTCGTGATATCGCTCTAAAGCAGATTAAGCAGGCGTTAACTCAATATCACGTACGTGGCGTAACGACAAACATTGGTTATCTGCACAGTATTATTTCGCAGCCAGCCTTTGCCGAGATTGAGCTCGATACAGGTTTCCTCGTAAGACATCAACAAGGCATAAATGAGCAGCAAGACGTCTCGGATTCAATCTGGCTTACATTGGCGGCGGTTGCTCGTTGGAATGATCTCATTTCAAAATCAGACAGCTCAACGTTACCCGCGCCAACCAAACGAGGTTTTAGACTGTCAGTTGACAACGTTTACCGATTTAACTTCACGGATGCCAATGCCAACCATCAGGCACGTTTGCAACAATCATCGCAAGATACAGGATCTCACTTCACTGTCCGATGCGGCGAGGATCTGCATCAGGTCATCCTGCTTGAAAGTGACAACCAGTTTATCGTCGATATTGATAATGTGCGTTACACCTTTAATGCACTTAGCGATGAACAAAGAACAACACTATTTTATCTTGGTCAGCAGCGCACGTTCGCTCATCAACCTAACTTTGACTCTGCAAAAGATGTAGATGATGAACTAAGTCCAACCGCACCACTCAACGGCATAATTTCAGCAGTTATGGTGGCTAAAGGTGACGAAGTGGCGGCGGGCGATCCGCTTTTGGTACTCGAAGCAATGAAAATGGAATACACCATCACGGCTCCGGTAGCAGCAAAAGTCGACGAATTGTTTTATCAGCACGGGGACCAAGTACAGCACGGTTCCATCCTGCTGAATTTGGCTTTGATATCGGATAACGTCAGTGAAGATAAGGAGCGCGAATATGCTACCAGCGAAGGTTAATATCGTCGAAGTCGGCGCTCGTGATGGTCTGCAAAATGAAACGTCAGTGACGCTGGTTGATAAAATCCGTTTGATTAACCAACTAAGCAGCAGTGGCTTAAAGCATATTGAGGCGGGATCTTTCGTCTCTCCAAGGTGGGTGCCTCAAATGGCCGATTCCGATCAGGTGTTTGCTGGTATCTCAAAAAAGCCTGAAGTGGTTTATAGCGCGCTCACACCAAATCTCGCAGGGTTAGAACGTGCGCTGGAAAGCGGTGTAAAGCGAATTGCGGTGTTTGGCTCCGCTTCAGAAACGTTCAGCCAGAAGAACATCAACTGCAGCATTACCGAAAGTCTCGCTCGATTTGAACCCGTTATCGAATTGGCGAACCAGCACAACATTCCTGTACGCGGGTACTTGTCTTGTACCATGGTGTGTCCATATGAGGGAGTAATAAAGCCAGAGCAAACTACCAAGGTCGCCAATACGTTGTTTGATATGGGATGTTATGAGATTTCGCTCGGTGATACTGTCGGTAAAGCAACGCCTAATCGCGTTATCGCCATGCTGGATTCGTTGTTAACGCTACTGCCAAAAGACGCGCTCGCAGTACATTTTCATGACACTTATGGACAAGCATTAGCCAATATCTACCAAGCCTTGTTAATGGGCATCAACACCATTGATAGCGCAGTAGCGGGGCTCGGCGGCTGCCCTTACGCGAAAGGAGCCAGTGGCAATGTTGCAACGGAAGATGTACTTTATCTGTGTGAGCAACTTGGGATTGAAACAGGCGTTGACCTTGGCGTCATCAATGAAGCGGGTTGGCAAATTTGCCGTGCGTTAGGAAAGTCTCCTGCTTCTAGGGTCGCATTAGCTCTGGGCGATCCGTATAGCTTGTAAATCATCAACAACCAATCAGGTAATGTATTTAAACGGGCATGCAGACGTACGTGCCCGTTTTTTATTGTTACTCATAAAAACCTTAACGCTCAACGGTCTTCATCACATTAATTAGTGCCTGATTTCAGCTACAATTTAGTTTCAAAGCGAACATATAAAACAGGATCAGGTAAATGCTCATAACATTTCGTTGTCGAAGCCACTCAAACGTCACAATGTTTGGTGATATTGCATTAGATATGCTCAAAATGATGGGTCACAGCGGCACGGTGCCGGGATCAATTTCCGCTCAAGATGTTCCTGACGCGTTATCAAGATTAACTTCTGCTCTATCTGCGAAAAATGCAGCTGAAGAAAACCTCCCTACTGATGTAGACGAAGAGGAAGAACAAGCAGAGCCCGCGGTAAGCCTAGGACGCAGAGCGTTTCCACTGATTGAGTTGCTAAAATCAGCAATCAAAGAAGAATGCGAAGTCATGTGGGACAACCAATAACGCCTTCAAACTGGTTTCTAGCGAGGTGAATCCGTGTTGTGACCGCCTCGCTATGGTTACTCGACACCAAGATAAGAACACCAATACCGCTTATCGCCCTATCCGTTTCTCTCCCTAGACAACTTGATTTGCCCATCAATGTGCACATCTCGTTGTGGAAACGCGATTTCAATGCCGTGCTTTTCGAAAGCTTCGTAGATTTCAAAACGCATGGCACTTGCGACCGAGCGAATACCGCCCTCAACCGTTGAGTTAATCCAAAAATAAGATTCGAAGATCAAAGCATTGTCACCAAAGTCTTGAAAAAACACATCTGGCGCTGGCGAACTCAGAACTTGCGCTTGCTGCGAAGTCACTTCCGCCATTAAGGCAGCAACCTGTTTGACATCGCTCCCATACGCGACGCCGACGACGACCGAGCCACGAACTAATCTGTCGCATAACGTCCAGTTGATCACCACGTTCTCAATCAACTGACTGTTGGGTATGAGCATATGAACACCATCGGTTCGTCTGATTCTCGTTGAACGTGTATTTATTTGCTCGACAGTGCCTTTGGCGCCCTCAACCTCTAAAAAGTCCCCAATTCGAATTGGCTTTTCACCAATCAAAATCCAGCCACTTATGAAGTTGTTAATGATGTTTTGCGCACCAAAACCGAAGCCGATAGCGATGGCACCAGACAGAAAGGCAAACGCGGTAATTGGCACATTGATCATCGAAAGTGTGGTCATAAAAATAATGGCGAGAGCGATGACAAATAATATCCGTTTAACCAAATGAATCACGTTTGGGTCTTTCCCCGATGAGGACATTCTTGACGTAACGGTTTTGATCAAAATTTTTGATAACCATAAAGCGACAATCACCCATGTCGGCACCATCAATATCGCCCATAACGTGATAGGTTGTTCGTTAAAGGTAAACAGCGTTGTTTCTAAAAATGAAATGACCCGTTCGAACATAAAGTGTTCACTCTTGATTCATCGTTGCCAGCAAGCCAGAGCGCATAAGTCTTAAATTTTTAGGTCAATCGATAGCGCAAGCGGCTCAACTAAGTTCTTCTTATTAACTATATTGTAATCTACGTAAAACGCTTCGAGTGGTTTCCCACTTTGGCTTCAACCGATTAAGCCATTTAGGGAGCACGTCTTTGTGAACTAAACGAGCCAATCAACCAACTGGATACGCAAGGCAAATCAGTGATAACTTTCTGATTTTTAAGCGTCAAATTTTCACTTCGAATCACTCTCACTTATTATTATGCACCTTATTGCAATTTATATTGATGGAATGATTGTTATGTCAGAACTGACTCGGATGCGCTCTGGAGAAACCTATAATTGTCTGGATGAAGAACTAAAGCTAATGCGCGCCAAAACTGCGCAGCTTGTCTTCCAGTTTAACCACGAGCCAAACCCAGATATCCGTAGACAACTATTGGCGGAAATGGGCGTCCAATTAAAAAACAGCGCCTGTATAGAGCCACCGCTACAACTTACCTACGGTTGTCACTTGTCCATCGGAGAAAACACCTACATCAACTGGGATGCCATTATTCTGGACAATGGGCAGGTTGAGGTTGGCGCGAACGTCATGATTGGGCCTAGAGTGCAAATTTACACAGCCGCTCATTCACTCGATACACAAAGACGCTTAGCCGGAGATGAGATCGCCAAACCGGTAACAATTGGCAATAACGTTTGGATTGGTGGGGGCGCAATCATACTGCCGGGCGTGACCATTGGCGATGAGGCCGTCGTCGGCGCTGGCTCTGTCGTAACCAAAGACGTTGCGCCGGGCGATCGAGTTGTTGGAAATCCGGCGCGCTCCATTAAACCAAAAAACTGAAGAAAGTCGCTATTTCGCCAAATGCTCGCGAATAATATTAGCGAGCAGATTGAGAGCATGAACATATCTGTCATTGAGCTCAAAAGAAGCGTTAAGACGAATACAGTGATCGTATTGTTCTGTCAGGCTGAACATCTTTCCCGGTGCGATGCTGATATTACCTTTTAGCGCTTCTCGATATATCTGCAAGGCATCAATATGCTTGGGAAGCTCTAACCAAATAAAGTACCCACCGCTTTGGCTTAACACTTTGACTGCTTCAGGTAACAGCTCACTAAGCAGAACCGTCATCTTACTTTTACGTTCAAACAGCTTTTTCCGTAACTGCTTCAAATGAGATTCATAATTGCGGCTTGTTAAATAGTGCACCAATGTCATTTGCACTGGTGCACTCGTCGCTAATGTACTCATTAACTGTAACTTTTGTACCTCTAGCGCCCGCTTTCCCGCCGCAACCCAACCAATACGTAGCCCTGCGATTAACGATTTTGAAAACGAGGAGCACAACATGGTATTGCCCGTGTCATCAAACATTCTTAGTGGGTAAACCGAGTCATTCTCGGCATGCAGTTCGCTGTACACATCATCTTCAATCACTGGCACGTTATATCGCTGTGTCAGCTCAATCAGCTTTTGTTTTTTCTCGTTGGTGAGCGTAAAACCCAGAGGATTTTGGAAGTTCGACATCAGCCAACATGCTTTCACATCGTGTGTTTGCAGCGCTCGTTCCAATGAGTCTAGGTCAATGCCCGTGACTGGGTCTGTTCTTACTGAGAGCGCTTTCAAACCTAACCGCTCTAAGGATTGCAATGCACCATAAAATGCAGGCGACTCCACAACCACCCAATCTCCCGGTCTTGTGCAGGCTTGCAAACTGAGCGTTAACGCCTCCAGCGCGCCTGCCGTAATGACAATTTCATCGGGTGAAATTTCAATGCCTTTCGCAGCATAACGCTTCGCGATGATGGTGCGTAATTGCTCGTTTCCCGGCGGTAAGTTATCAAAGGTGGTGGAAATCGGCATATTGCGAGCGGCTGCGCTCATCGCCCGATTCACGTGATATCGTGGGTACAAACTTGGGTCTGGATAGGCAAAGCCAAAATTGATCATGGATGGATTTTTACTCGCCTGCAGAACATCAAAGATAAACTCATTGATGTCTACCTGCTCAGTCCACGAAACCGCGGCTGGCGCTTGGGGTTCATTTGAGCTCTTAATATTGGGCGCGACTCGATAACCAGATCGCGGCTGTGACGTGACCCAGCCTTGAGATTCCAGAATTTGATACGCGTGCAACACCGTCATCAAGCTCAAACCCGAGTGTTCAGATTGGCGACGCAGCGAAGGCAGCTTGTCACCCGGATGCCATATCCCCGATTTTATCTGCCTTTTAAGCTGTTCCACTAACTCTTGATACTTCGCCAAACGCAAATCCCCTTCCATAAAGCCGAATTCAAAATAATAACACTTCAATATTTAATCTGTTATAGGTTTATAGTCACTGTCTGTACCTACTTCCCTCATTCCGCTCCTTTTAAAATAGCTCTCTCATAAAACTTAAAAGATCAAAGGAAGTTTAATGTTTGGCCTCGACGCATTTATGCTTGCACGGATACAGTTCGCCTTTACGGTATCCTTTCATATTATTTTCCCCGCTATCACCATAGGTTTGGCCACCTATCTCGCCGTGCTGGAAGGCTTATGGCTAAAAACACGTAATCCCGATTACCAAAAGCTCTATCACTTCTGGTCGAAAATTTTTGCGGTTAACTTTGGAATGGGTGTTGTATCTGGTCTTGTCATGGCCTATCAATTCGGCACCAACTGGAGTGGTTTCTCCGACTTCGCTGGTTCTATCACAGGCCCATTACTGACTTATGAAGTGTTAACGGCTTTCTTTCTCGAAGCCGGATTTCTTGGCGTAATGCTGTTTGGGTGGCGTCGCGTCGGCGAAAAGCTGCACTTTTTTGCAACCTCGATGGTGGCGTTAGGAACGATCATTTCGACGTTCTGGATTCTCGCCTCCAACAGTTGGATGCAAACGCCACAAGGCTATGAAATTGTCGACGGACGTGTGGTGCCAACCGACTGGTTTGCTATCGTTTTCAATCCTTCATTTCCTTATCGTTTGGCGCACATGAGCGTCGCGGCTTTCGTCAGTTCAGCACTCTTTGTAGGCGCGTCAGCCGCTTGGCATTTATTGAGAGGCAATCAATCGACTGCGGTAAAAACCATGTTTTCGATGTCGCTCGGGATCTTAGTGTTCCTTGCGCCACTCCAAGCCGTGATTGGCGATGTGCACGGGCTAAACACTCTGGAACACCAGCCCGCCAAAATCGCTGCCATCGAAGGACATTGGGATAACAGCGATGGCAAACCAACCCCATTGATATTGTTCGGCATGCCAAACATGGAACAAGAACGCACAGACTATGCCTTAGAAATTCCTGTTTTAGGAAGTTTGATCCTACGCCACAGTTTAACTGAGCCAATCCCGGCGCTGAAAGACTTCCCGAAAGAGGAACGACCGAACTCACCTATCGTCTTTTGGTCATTTCGAATCATGGTCGGGCTAGGACTTCTGATGATTTTTCAGAGCTTCTACAGCATATGGTTACGAAAAAAGAACACGCTTTATACTTCGCGTTGGTTCCTCAAGTTTTCATTGTTTATGGGGCCATCTGGTCTTATCGCAATACTCGCTGGCTGGTTTACGACAGAGGTTGGTCGGCAACCTTGGGTCGTGTATGGCGTACAAAAAACGCGTGATGCGGTTTCTGCACACGGAGACCTACAAATGAGCATCAGCCTGCTGTGTTTCCTTGTTGTATACAGCTTGGTATTTGGTTTTGGTTATTACTACATGATCCACCAAATCAAGAAAGGCCCCGATGCAATCGAACACGATGAGCACGACATGACGACCGTTTCAGGTCGCATTTAGAATTTGTCACAAAGTGAAGGTAGAAAATATGCATTTTGATTTATCCGTGATTTGGTTCGCGATCATCGTTTTTGCCACTTTGATGTACATCATCATGGACGGCTTCGATTTGGGTATTGGAGTACTGATGCCCTTCATCAAGGATGAAAAGCAAAAAGACGTCATGGTCAACAGTGTCGCACCTGTTTGGGACGGTAACGAAACTTGGATTGTACTTGGAGGCGCATCTCTATTTGGCGCTTTTCCGATGGCTTACGCTGTGATTATTGAAGCGCTAACCATCCCTTTAACGTTGATGTTGATTGCTTTGATCTTTCGTGGCGTCGCGTTTGAGTTTCGCTTTAAAGCATTGGAAAGCCACTTAAAGTTCTGGGATCGCTCTTTTATGGTCGGCTCGATTTTAACCACGTTTTTCCAAGGCATCGTTGTTGGCGCGGTAATTCAAGGCTTTGCGGTGGAAAACCGCGTCTTCGTAGGTAGCCAACTCGACTGGCTCAGCCCTTTTCCCATCTTTTGTGGTTTGGGTTTAGTCGCAACGTACGCGCTGCTTGGTAGCACATGGCTCATCATGAAGACGGAAGGTGAACTGCAAAACACGATGTACCGCTTCACTAACAAAACACTACTGGCAATGATCTCCGCATTAGTCATTGTGAGCGCTTGGACTCCACTTGCTTACCCTGCCATTGCGGAAAGATGGTTTTCTCTGCCTAATTTGTTCTACTTACTGCCCGTACCTGTCATTACTGGGCTGGTATGTTTGAAGATTGCCGACTCCGTTAAAAAGCGTAAAGAGCGCAGCCCTTTCGTGATGGCATTGGTGATCGTGATTCTCGGGTTCGCTGGGCTTGGCATCAGTATCTGGCCAAATATCATTCCTCCTAGCATATCAATATGGGAAGCAGCGGCTCCTGCAAGCAGTCAGCGCTTTATGCTCGTTGGAGCAGTGATCATCATCCCGATCATTCTGGCTTACACCTTTTGGAGTTACTACGTCTTCTCCGGAAAAGTAAAAGAAGGCGAAGCGTACCATTAACGAGTTGATAAGGAGTGAGTATGAAAATCAAAAATTGGTGCCGCCAATGGGCTTGGATGGTTGGAATTTGGGTCGTTAGCGTCGCTGCATTAGGGTTAGTGTCTATGTTATTTCGCGTCATGATGACCGCTGCCGGGTTAAAATCTTAGCTCGGCACTTTTAAGTCAATAAAAAATGGATGCCTCTAGATCTTGTGTAAGAGCTAGAGGCGTTTGCATTCAAGTCCGACTTTTCACGTGTGCAGACAATACGATCGTAGATTCTAAACCGCGAGCCACTTCAAAATAACCACCAGCACGAGATAGCTGACGAGCCGTCAATTTTTCTTTGCCTAGCTTTTCAAACCAATAAGGCGCCAATGAGCACTGAGCCGAACCTGTGGCAAGATCTTCTGAAATACCGATTTTAGGTGCAAAGTAACGCAGCACATAGCCACTATCAGAACTTTGAGCCGTCACGATGACCGCATGAAACTCATCAATTTTAATCAGCTCATCAAAGTTAGGTTGATAGAGAACAACATCATCTTCGGACTCGAGAACAACAACCAAATCACGCGTTGTAAAAGCATCTACGGGGCGATTGGAAAAACCTGAAATATCCAAGGGGATGGCATGAGGCTTGGCTTGCCAACTTGGCATCACGATCCTGTACATTCCATCAAGTTCAGTAACGGTAATATGGCCATACTGGCTTTTTAGAATGATCTCATTCTGATGATAGTTGGAAATGATTGCAGCGCCTGCGCCCAAACTTCCGTGTCCGCATAGGTTGATCTCTCCTTCTAGGCTAAACCAGCGAATGTGGTAGTCAGTGCCAGACCGAACCACAAATGATGTGACAGGTTGAGCGACCTGATGAGTGATTTGAAGTAATTCAGAATCACTCAGCCAGTGATTTAGTTCGACAACGCCACATGGGTTACCTTGAGCTAACTCATCACAAAATACATCATATATTTGTGCTTTAATCATCCATCACCCTTGCGGTTTAACCATGCATTAAATCAAGGTCCTCGTCATTATCATCTCGATAAAAACGAGAGTTCAGCTATCAAGTCAACTTGATGTAGGTAATATATACGACAACAGAGTCGCAATCTTCAGTAAGTTTTGTTCGTTGGGTACAATCGACAGGTTATATGACAAAGCTTTAAGCCTCAACATGACCGATGTGCATGGCTACTTTTAGCGCTTGTTTATTGAGATTAGATGCCTCCCAAGCAACGACAACACGACTGGTTAGGGGGATATCATCAATCTCGGCGACTGTCGCGGAATCATCGAGATGTTCAGCCAGTGAGCGCGGAACGAGAGCAATACCTAACCCAGCCTGCGCCATGGCAATCGTCGTACGAAGTTGCGGTGCTGCGAACTGTGGTTCGAGCCTTACTCCTGCGTCGGCAAAAAGTGTACTCATGCCATCAAACAGTGCGGGTCCAGTCTCTCGTGGAAACAGTAAAATTTTATGGCCTCTCAACTGTTTCATCTGGATACAGGGATATTTTGCCAGTTCGTGCCCCGCCGGAATCACCGCGACAAACGGGTCGTTAAACAACACCTTGTGCTCAAAAGGCTCACTGGCGTAACAGGGTAGCCGCATGATTGCGAGATCAAGTTGTTTGCTTTTTAACTGAGTGGCAAGCTCTGGCATTGACAGTTCCGCCGTCTGGAAGTGAACCCCATTCTCTTGAATTCGCCCCACCCTCTCTAATACCTTAATGCAAGTTGATGTTGACGTTGCGAACGCGATTTTAACCTGCGTATTTTCACCACGGGCAATCTGTCGAGCTTTTGCTTTAGCGCGTTCCACATCAGCAAGAATATTTACCGCATCCGTATAAAAGACTTGCCCTGCATGGGTCAGCTCTACTCCTCTAGACAAGCGCTTAAATAGGTCTACGCCAAGCTCGTGCTCTAACTTTTTGATTTGTTGACTTAAAGGAGGTTGCGCAATCCCTAGCTGTTCAGCTGCTCGGGTAAAGTGACGAGTCTCGGCGACCGCGACAAAATACTTCAGGTAGCGAAATTCCATATATTTTCCATATCAAAATAAATCTTTTTTATATTGGATTTAGCACCGTGTAGAAGTCAATCTAAATATACTCTTCATTGCATAACTGGTCTTACTCATGCGTGGATTTTATAACCCTCTATGTGCTTGTTCGCTTGAAGTAGCGAAAGAATTTTCTGAATACCATCACGTTACCGGAGATGGTGAGATTTATCAGACTTCGTTAATGAGTGCTTTGATCGCTGGTGTTTACGAAGGCTCGACAACCATAGAAGAACTGCTAAAACATGGGGATTTTGGTTTAGGTACGTTCAATGAATTGGATGGTGAGTTGATTGCGTTTGATAAGGAAGTTTTTCAACTCAAGTCGGATGGCTCCGCAAACCCGGCAGACCTGGCGCAAAAAACGCCCTTTGCTGTCATGACTTTTTTTAAGCCTGATATCGAGCTGCCACTAACATCGCGCATGTCACGTCATGAAGTCCATAGCCTCATAGACGACATGGTTCCAAGCGATAACCTATTTTGCGCAGTGCGCATTGATGGCGTTTTCGATTCAGTTCGTACTCGTACCGTACCTAAACAAACACGCCCTTATCGACCAATGCTTGAAGTGGTCAAAGAGCAACCAACATTCCGCTTCACGCATAAGCAAGGCGTGGTCGCCGGCTTTCGCAGTCCTAAATATACGACTGGCATCAATGTGCCCGGCTATCACGAACACTTTATTACTGATGACCGCCAAGGAGGTGGTCATATTCAGGATTACAGCATTTCGTCAGGGTTCCTCCAGATTGGCAAAGTCTCGCGGCTAGTGATTGATACCCCGGTATCGACAGACTTTCTCAACGCCAATTTGGCTCCGGAAGATATAAATACCGCTATAGAAAAGGCGGAAAAGTAACAAAGTCAGGCAAATAATAAGGACAACAAATGCAATCCAAATCTTCAAATAAGAATGGAGCTCAGTTGATCGCTCAACAGCTAGAGTCTCTCGGCATTAAGTACATATTCGGTATTCCCGGTGCAAAAATCGATCGACTGTTCGATGCGATTGAAGACACTAACATCCAAATGATTCCGGTACGCCACGAGGCTAACGGCGCATTTATGGCGGGCGTTATGGGAAGACTAACCGGCAAAGCAGGCGTCACCATGGTTACGTCAGGTCCAGGCTGTGGAAATCTAGTTACGGGGGTGGCAACAGCAAACTCCGAAGGCGATCCGCTGATTGCTATCGGTGGTGCAGTGAAACGAACTGACCAGCAAAAACAAACACACCAGAGCATGGATACCGTCAGTATTTTTCGCTCTATAACCAAGTTCAGTGCTGAAGTGCAGCATGTGGACGCCGCAAGCGAGATCATGGCGAACGCGTTTCGTATCGCAGAGTCAGGTCGTCCTGGGGCTTGCTTTTTGAGTCTCCCCCAAGATGTTTTATCCGAGCAAACCCAAACGGACATTATTGTCCCCTCGCCTTACACACAGCCTGGTTGCGCAGACATCGCAGCAATCGAAGAAGCGGTCAGTCGAATCAGTAAAGCAAAGCGCTGTGTGGTTTTACTTGGCCTTCACGCGAGCCGCAGTCAAAACGCTGCTGCTATCGCCCGATTTCTTCAAAATACGCAGCTACCCGTTGTCGGCACTTACCAGGCCGCCGGCACGGTAGACATCAATTACTATCATCACTTTGCTGGGCGTGTCGGTTTGTTTAATAACCAACCTGGCGATGTTTTACTGCGGGACGCCGATTTAATTCTCACCATCGGCTTTAGCCCAATAGAGTATGACCCTGAGCTTTGGAACAGCCACCGCAACCCAGTGATTCACCTCGATATTGAACCAGCAGAATACCAACTTAATTATCAACCTTGTGTTGAAATCGTCGGAAACATTGCGCAGTCATTAGACAAAATGGGCAGCTATATCTCTGAATATGCTCGCCTTTCCCCAACGGCACTTTCAGTACTGGAAGAGGTAGCACTGCAACGGCAAGTGATCAAGACCTATCCCAATGTCTATAACAAGCAAGGGTTTCATCCACTGGCGCTAATTAAAGCCATGCAATCTATCATCACACCAGATACCACGCTATGCCTTGATATGGGGAGCTTCCACATCTGGATCGCTCGTTACTTAAGCTGTTTTCGAGCTCGCCAAATGCTGGTGTCTAACGGCCAACAAACGATGGGCGTTGCACTGCCATGGGCCATTGGTGCCAGCCTACTAAAACCTGGTAGCAAAGTGGTATCGATATCAGGAGACGGCGGTTTTATGCAATCGAGCATGGAGTTAGAAACCGCGGTTAGACTGAACTGCAATATCGTCCATATTGTGTGGGTTGATAACGCCTACAACATGGTAGAAATGCAAGAGATCAACAAATATCAGCGCTGCTCTGGTGTGAAATTTGGACCAATTGATTTCAAGGCGTACGCCGAATCATTTGGCGCGAAAGGCTTCGCAGTGACTAGTCAACACGAATTACTACCGACATTGAATAAAGCCATGGATGTTGAAGGACCAGCAGTGGTGGCTATCCCCGTAGATTACAGCGACAACGACAAACTGATGTTGCCGCGCACAGAGAAAAATCAAGATCCCGTTTTTGTAAGTTTCGAAGGAGAAATCGCATGAGAGGATTAAAAAATAAAGTCGCACTCGTGACTGGCTCTGCCAATGGCATTGGTTTGGCCATCGCAAAACGTTTGTATGAAGAAGGCGCAAACGTCGCTCTTGCCGATTGGAATGAAGAGCAGTTGGCAAACGCCGTTGAGGGCTTTGATAAACAGCGTGTGTCGGCACATTCCATTGATGTTTCTGATCCAGACAAAGTCGCAGCACTGATTTCTGATGTTGTTACCCGTTTCGGTAAACTGGATATTTTAGTAAACAATGCTGGCGTACATGTCCCTGGTTCCGTGATTGAAGGTAGTGTGGAAGACTGGAAGAAGATCTCTGGTGTAAACATTGATGGTGTTGTTTATTGCGCGAAGTTTGCTTTGCCTGAACTCTTAAAAACGAAAGGTTGTATGGTAAATACCGCGTCCGTTTCCGGTTTGGGTGGTGACTGGGGTGCCGCATTCTATTGCGCGAGTAAAGGCGCAGTGGTGAACCTTACCCGAGCGATGGCATTGGACCATGGTGCGGATGGGGTAAGAATTAACGCCGTATGCCCAAGTTTAGTAAAAACCAACATGACAAACGGCTGGCCGCAGGACATCCGCGATAAATTCAATGAGCGCATTGCGCTTGGCCGAGCAGCCGAACCTGAAGAAATTGCGTCTGTCGTGACTTTCTTGGCAAGTGATGACGCATCTTTCATTAATGGCGTAAACCTACCTGTAGACGGCGGTGCCACCGCATCAGATGGTCAGCCTAAAATAGTGTAAGCATGAAATAGACAGATCAGTAAGAGACGTTCTACTACCTTTCGGATCGATGCTGATCTGTCGCTTTACGCTCTGAGCACACAACCCATGCCAGCAATAAACTCAACCACTCAACCGCTGTTAGAGATATCTCAACAACTTAAACCAGCAACGAGAAATTAATGTTTCACACAAACCGACAAACTATGTGAGCATTCCATCAGGCATAGAGTGAAGACTTATGTATCAGCGATTCACAAAGAACCAGACAGTTTCCGCGAATACTTTCTAAAGAAGTCTCAGTGACGACTAACGTTTCTGCCACACCATCCATTGCTCTCTGCCTTTAAAAACCTCAACACTGTTTGCCACCACTGAGGACTTCACAAGTTCAAACGTGGGCTCTAGAAAAGCTGCCAACTCCCCACTTCGCAAACAAAATGGAGGGAAGCGAGAGTGGTAATCATCATCTATAACGAAATAACCAATTAACAAACCGTCTCTTGGCAGCAATTTATCCACCATAGAGAAATATTCTGACCACATGTCTCTCGGTAGTGCTGCGAGAAAGGCCCGCTCGTAAATGACATCAAACGATTGAAAAAAATCGGCATTAAATACATCACCCAATACGACTTTATCTTTGTAGTTACCTAACGTTGATTGCGCCATTTTTACCGCTTCTTGGCTATAATCCATCGCGATCACGTCATGCCCATATTGAATAAAAGTGCTCAGTTCATAAGCGGCACCACACCCAGGAATAAACACTGACTGGCCTACATGAAGTGAATTGTCGAGATAGTCCTTGAGTTCTTGAGGTGTCGATTGGGCATCCCAAGGCATAGTGCCTCGGATAAACAAATCATCCCAGAATTGTGTGTTAATCATTGGTGCCTGTTTCATTTACCCGCTCCCTGATTGCGGTAGTAAAAAATAAAGGGATACGCAGCGCAATGTGGTATCCCTTTTCTAGCCTTTTGTCTGACGTTGTTAGTTTTTTATGACAACCACTTTCTACTGCACTTATGCCACCAATGAGTTAACTGCGAAGATCATTGATTAACGGCTGCTCCGCTTGGTTCGGTACAAACTGGACATTGCCTTTCAGTTTAGTGACAGACTGGAGTGTTGCTTGAATGTCCTCTGCTGATACATGCACATCATGACAACAGAAAGTAATGGCATCGTTGAAGCCATCGCGTTCAATTTTCAAGGAGCCTTTAATATCGTGGCGACGACAGACTTCTTGGATCTGATGCGGATAAACAAACAGCCCTTTTACTTTCACCGCAGAGTCTGCTCGTCCCATCCAGCCCTTAATTCGTGCATTCGTGCGTGAAGAATCAGAACTAATCTCTAGATATGCCGATAAATCTCCCGTTGCGTAGCGAATCAGCGGGAACTTCTCATCAAGCGACGTTACAACGACTTCACCGACTTCTCCCGGTTGTACAGGAACACCATCAGGATCAACGATTTCAACAATAATATCTTCGGCAATCACTAATCCTTGTTCACCAGACACTTGATAAGCAATCAAACCAAGCTCTGCACTTGCGTAGGCTTGAAAGACTGCAATGCCTTTTTCCTCAAACATCTGTTGCATGTCTGCTGTAACCGCTTCACCAGAGACCAGAGCTTTCTCAAAGCTAGGCAGCTCATTGTATTTCTCTTGGTACTTTTGTAGCAACGTCAGCAAATACGAAGGTGTACCAGTGTAACCATTAGGTTGAAGCTGTTTAACTGCCTCTATTTGCGCTTCGGTATTGCCTACTCCAGCCGGAAATACCGCACAGCCACAAGCCCTTGCGCCACCATCCATAATAAATCCGCCAGGAGAGAAATGGTAAGAGAGCGTGTTATGCACTAAATCACCCGCACAGAACCCAGCAGCGTGAAACGCGCGCCCCATACGCCAGAAATCGACCTCATCCGTTTGAGCCTCATATAAAGGCCCAGGAGACTGAAAAACACGCGCCATTTGACCAATGGCAACGCTATTTAAGCCACCAAACGGCGGTTTAAGTTGCTGCTGATTAGGCACGTTGAACTTACGTGTAATCGGGAACTGAGCAAGCCCTTCACGATTGTTTGCCAATGTAGGATCAAACTCAGAAAAATGCGCTGCGTAATGTTCGCTATTGGCTTTCGAATTTTCAATCAGCGCTGGCAGACGTTGAAACAGCGACTCTTCTCGCGCCTGCGGAGACAACGATTCTTTCGCATCAAATAGTTCGTTCATCCTTGCTCCTTACAACCAACGCTTACGACGTTTGTAAGATTTCAGATTCTTAAAGCTCTTGCGATCTTCATCGCCTCCGCCAAGGTAGAATTCTTTTACGTCTTCATTGTTTAACAGTTCGTGCTTGCTGCCATCCAGTACGATTTTGCCTGATTCCATGATGTAACCGTAATCGGCCGCTTGAAGAGCGAAGTTGGCATTCTGTTCAACCAAAAGCATGGTAATACCTTGCTCTTTGTTGATCTTGTTAATAATGCTGAATACTTCTTTAACTAGCAGTGGAGAAAGCCCCATAGACGGTTCGTCCAACAAAATCATCTTCGGTCGAGCCATTAACGCTCGGCCAATCGCTAACATTTGTTGCTCACCGCCAGACAAATAGCCCGCCAGGCCAGTGCGCTCTTTGAGTCGCGGGAAATAGTCAAACACCATTTCGATGTCTTGTTCAACTTCGTTGTCAGAGCGCGTATAAGCGCCTAAGCGAAGATTTTCTATTACCGTCATATCTTCAACAATTCGGCGCCCTTCCATAACTTGGAAGATTCCCGAACGGACGATCTCTTCCGGGCTTTTGTTGTCTATACGCTCGCCCATGAAGTTGATTTCGCCGCGCGTCACTTCACCATCTTCGGTTTTCAATAAACCAGAAATGGCTTTCAACGTTGTGGATTTACCCGCACCGTTGGCACCCAGTAAGGTCACAATCTGCCCTTTTGGAACTTCTAAACTCACACCGCGAAGTACTAGTATTACTTCGTCGTAGACGACTTCAATGTTGTTCACTGAAAGCAGTATTTCTGCCGGTTCGATATTCGTTGCTAATTCAGCCATCAAGCTACTCCTTGCTAGGGTGAGAGTGTTCTCTCACCCATCCTTATTTTCAGTAAGCTTTGTTATTAATAAGTCGTAGATTAGTAACCTAGCCAATCGTCACGACGTGACAATGTCACCTGAGATACTTTCTTAATATCAACTGCGCCGCCATCGTTGTTGCCCATAAAGACGTTCACGGTTGTTGTGCCTCGGTGATCTTCCGGTTTCCAGTTCGCAGGGACACAAACACCTTCTAAGCCTTGTGGTACCCAGTTGTCATGGACATACATGCCCTTCTTGATGTTTTCACCTGTGATACCACCGTTGTCTTTCGCCCACTCCATCGCTTCTTTCATATAGAACGCAGAACAAATACCGCGAATGTAATGGTGAGTTCTGAATTCGCCCGGCTCTGATTCAGACTGCTTAGAAATCTCACGAACCAGCTTCATGCCTTCGTTATCGTCTCCCCAAAACGCCGTCATACCTGGGAAAACGTAATCTTTAAGGCCATCGCCTGCTGCTTCAAGCACTGGCTTGTCGCCGCCCCAAATGTTTGCCATGTACTGGAACTCTGTCCCAACCGTGTTACAAGACTTCACTAGTGAGATAACCGAGCTACCGATATTGGCAATGTAACCGTAGTTGGTGCCTGACTCTTTCAGCGACAAACATTGCGCTTTGAAGTCCCCTGGTTTTAGTGACACAACGACTGGGTTTTGCACATCAAAACCAAGCTCTTTGGCGTACTCTGCACACGCTTCTTTTGGCGCATTCGGGAATGGATGGTTATCGCCAATGTGCGTAAATTTCGGCGCACCTTGATTGCCCTTAGATTCCCAATCTTCTTTCGCCCACTTAACTAGCGCACGGCACGCATCTGAGTACGACGCACCATAAAAGAAATTATAAGGCGCTGGTTTCGCGGTTTTTGGGTTTTTGCCAGTTGGGTCAGTTAAGTGACCAGAGTAAGAAGCAGAGAACACCGGCACTTTGTCTTTGGTAACAAACGAAATAAGTGCTTCGGTATCCGCCGTACCCCAGCCTTGCAGCGCAACCATGTCTTTACGCGCCACCCAACGTTTATAGTTAGAAATCGCCACTGGTACTTTGTACGCCATGTCTACTGTTTCAAATTCGAGCTCGGTACCGTTAATGCCACCGTTTTGGTTAATCCAACGCAATGCGTCTCGCACGCCAGAACCATAAGGCTTGCTCACATAGGCCGTTGGTCCAGAAAAATCGACTAATTGTCCGACAAACACAGAATCTTTTGCCCAAGTTGCGGTAGTAAACAGTGCAGATGACAGCACCAACGTTGTCGCTAAATGTCCTTTGTTCATAACTCGTTGTCCTTGTTATTGAGGTATATTCCACTTAATTCCACGTTAATATGAGAACGGATAGTGTTTCCAATATGCTCGAATCTGTTGCCAGCGATGCGATAATCCTTGAGGTTCGAAAATGAGGAACAGCATGATGACTAAACCAATCGCCATTTCTTTGAAGTAAGCCAGACCATCAGTGAAAGCGGTGGTATCACCAAACGCTGAAAGCCCCGTTACGCCAAACTCTAAAACTTCAGGCAGCAGTACGATAAATATCGTCCCCATCAGCGTACCTTTGACTGAGCCTAAGCCACCAATGATGATCATGGCCAAAAACTGGATAGACATCATGATGGTGAAGCCTTCTGCTGATACAAACCCTAGATAATGTCCGTAGAGTGCGCCCCCGATGCCTGCATAGAATGCACACACTCCAAATGAGAGCAGACGATACTTGGTTAGGTTGATGCCCATGATCTCTGCTGACAGATAGTGATCTCGTACTGAGACAAACGCGCGACCGTCACGAGAACGGATTAAGTTTGATGCCCACATATACATGAAGATCAGCGCAAACAGAGCGATGTAGAAGAAGCTTTCGTCAGTCGTAAACTCAAAGCCAAACAAATTAATTGGGTTCGCGCTTGCACCGTATGAGCCGCCACTGAACCAATCTGCGCGAGCAAAGAAGTCCTCTAGAATAAACTGCGCCGCCAACGTTGCGATAGCTAGATATAAACCTTTAATTCGAGCCGCTGGCAGACCAAACAGCATCCCCACAATCATGGTTAAGTAACCCGCGAGCGGAATCGCAAACACGACTGGAATGTTAAACTGGTTATTTAGCCAAGCCGATGCAAAGGCGCCAAAGCCAAAGAACGCACCGTGACCTAGCGAGATTTGTCCGGTAAAACCAACCAAAATGTTTAAGCCCAATGCCGCGATACCGAGGTATGCAATCTGAATAAACAGGTTTAGGAAGTAAATATCCAAGACCAGCGGTGCTGCCAGCATGGCGATGACACCAGCAATCGCAAGGCTTCTGATGGTTTTGGTTTCAAAAATTGGCGTATCGCTTTTGTATGTGGTTCGAAAATCCCCACATGGGCGCATGCTAAGTTGAGCCATGTTATTTCTCCTTAAATACGCTCAATATCTTTGGTACCAAACAGGCCATATGGCTTGAAGGCAAGAATGATTAACAGCACATAGAATGGTGCGATGTTGTACAGGTTACCCACTTGCAGGTATTGGCTATCAAAAAACTCAGCCAAGTTTTCTAGCACCCCGATGGTAATACCACCGACAATTGCGCCGACCACCGAATCTAAGCCACCTAAAATAACGGCTGGGAAAACTTTGATACCAATAATGGATAGCGCGTCAGATACGCCGTTAACGATACCGATAACAATCCCTGCTGTTGCAGATACCATTGCCGAAATGGCCCAACTGATGGCGAACACTTTCTTGATGGAAATGCCAAGACTCTGGGCTACTTGCTGGTTGAATGCCGTTGCGCGCATTGCCAGACCCATTTTGCTGAATTTGAAGAACCAGTAGAACGCGCCCATGATGAGCATTGAGAAGATCAAGCTCAGAATGTAAGCAAACTCAACATTCAAACCTCCGATATTCACAACGTTGGTTTCGAACACTTGCGGGTACGACACAGCCGAGACGCCGAATATCCACTTCATCAGCGCTTGGAAAAACATCGATAGACCAATGGTCACCATGATCACAGAGATAATCGGTTCACCAATCAACGGTCTGAGCACAATGGTTTGCACGGCGATACCAAAAATCATCATGAACGCGAGCGTGAGTAAAAAGCCGATAAAAAACGGTAACTGTAGGTGTACCAATGCCGCCCAACATACCCATGCGCCAATCAACAAGAACTCCCCCTGAGCAAAGTTGACCACCTGGGTCGATTTGTAGATCAATACAAAGCACATGGCGACAACGCCATACAACATGCCAACGATCACGCCATTAATGACGAGTTGCAGTAATAAATCCGTATTCACTATGCGATCCTCCGTTGTTCGCTATCCACTAGTGTTGGCTCATGCTCAATAAGCGTTTCAATAACTAGCGACGTTTGAATGCGTGTTTTAGTGCCATCTTGATAAGTGATCACTGTATCGACATCGACTTTTGGATCGTCGCTGTAGATGGTTTCGATGATGTCTCCGTATTTCTCTGCAACCACACCACGACGCACTTTACGCGTACGAGTTAACTCGCCATCGTCGGCATCCAGCTCTTTGTAAAGTAGAATGAATTTGCTGATCTTCTGTGCATCCGGTAGGGATTCGTTCACTTTTTGAACTTCTTCACGAATCGCTTGGTACACTTCTGGTTGAGCAGATAAGTTGGTGTAGTTGGTAAATGCCAAGCCGCGTTGCTCTGCCCACTTCGCGACGATCGCATAGCGAATACAGATGATGGCAGACAGCCAAGGTCGACCTTTACCTACCACCACGGCTTCTGCAATAAACGGCGAGAACTTGAGTTTGTTTTCGATAAACTGTGGCGAATAACGGTCGCCATGGCTGGTTTCCGACATATCTTTCAGACGATCAATCACCACCAAGTGACCGGAATCTTTAAAATAGCCCGCATCGCCTGTGTGCATCCAACCATCTTGAACATCTTCATCATATGCTGCTTGGTTGTTTAAGTAGCCAGTAAACATGCCTGTACTTTTCGCGATGATTTCACCAACGCCATTGCTGTCCGGGTTGATGACTTTCACTTCTGCATTATCAAACGCAACACCAACGGAATCGTAATCCACATCATCCGCTTGGTGCACGGTGTATGCGCCACACATTTCGGTCTGACCATAAAGCTGCTTAAGTGGCACACCAATAGCTTGTAGGTAACGGAAAGTATCCGGTCCCATCGCCGCACCGCCGGTTGCCGCAGATGTCAGGTTCGAAAACCCTAAACGGTCACGCAGAGCACGCAGAAGAATCCATTCAGCCAACTTAGAGCGTTTACCCTGCTCCAGCGCTTTGTTGGCTAAGCTCATGCCCAGTTTGTACATCTTTTGCTTAAACGGTGTCGAATCCATCATTCGTGCAGACACGTCTGCCACAATGTTTTCCCACACACGTGGCGCTAACAGCACAAAGTTTGGACCGATTTCACGCAAGTCGGACATCATGGTTTCTTGTTCTTCCACAAAGTTAACGATTTGACGAGAAATCAACGCCTGACCAACCACGTAAACCTGCTCCATAATCCAAGGCAAAGGCAGAACAGAAACGTAGTTGTCGCCTGGGGAACGAGGGTCTGCACGCAAGTAAGCCGCACAGTGATCCAAGAACGTGCCACTGTGTAGCTGAGCCAATTTTGGTTTAGAAGTCGTACCCGACGTAGTACAAAGAATTGAAAGATCGCTGCCTTTGGTTTCAACAACCATATTGAGATATTTGTCTGGGTCCGCTTTATCAATCAGCTGACCTTTTTTGTAGACCTGTTCAACATCAATTAATCTTGGATCATCGTATTTACGCATTCCACGAGGATCGCAGTAAATAATGTATTCAACGCTAGGAATTTCATCACCAAGCTCAAGCAGCTTGTCGCATTGCTCTTCATCTTCGGCAATCACGACTTTTGCTTTTGCATAGTTGATAAGGTACGCCACCTCTTCGTGCATAGAATCTTGATAGATGCCCAGCGAGAAACCTTTGATCGCATGTGCCGCTAACTCGCCCCATACCCATTCAGGGCGGTTATCACCTAGCAAACCAACGACATCTTGCTCACCAATACCCAAATCTCGTAGTGCCAGTGCCATCCACTTGACGCGGTTTTCATAATCCTTCCAAGTGAACTCTCGCCATATACCAAACTCCTTTTCACGCATTGCGACTTGTTCGGGCCAGTTCTTGGCATTGTGTTGCAACACTTTTGGAAAGGTATCTAAGCGGGTTATATCTGCCCAATCATTATGTTGCTGTGCCATTATGCACTCTCCTCTAATGTCGGTAGCTCTTCGCCTAAGTACGCTTGCTTCACATGTGGGTTGGCCATCACTTCTTCAGGCTCACCCGTAGCAATGTGTTTCCCGAAATCCAAAACCAAAACGCGATTAGAGATGTCCATGACCACGCCCATGTCGTGCTCAATCATGATGATCGTGATATCTAATTCTTCATTCAGATCCATGATGTAACGTGCCATGTCTTCCTTTTCTTCCAAGTTCATACCTGCCATTGGTTCATCAAGCAGCAGTAACTTAGGTTTTAAGGCAATGGCACGAGCAAGCTCTACACGCTTACGTAAGCCGTAAGATAGGGTGCCTGCAGTCGCTTTTCGGATGTGCTGGATTTCTAGAAAATCGATCACGTCTTCCACATATTTGCGGTGCGCCATCTCTTCTTTCTGCGCATTGGAGAACCAATAGAGTGGCCCCGTGACGAAGTTATTTTTCAGTAGGTGGTGTCGGCCAACCATGATGTTGTCCAGTACCGACATATGAGAAAAGAGCGCTAAGTTTTGGAAGGTTCTTCCCAGCCCTAACTCAGCTCGTTGGCTTGGTGTACGTTTAGTTACGTCATCTCCAGCGAAGATTACAGAGCCTTTGTTTGGTGTGTATCGACCAGAGATGCAATTGAGCATTGAGGTTTTACCTGCACCGTTTGGACCAATGATTGAAAAAATTTCCTTTTCATTCACATGGAAGCTCACGTCAGTTAAAGCTTTCACCCCACCAAAAGCCAATGAAATATCGTTTACCTGCAACAGAGGCGATTCCGATACCATAGTTGATCTCCCTTTCGTTATTTTAAGTGCGTTCCATTGAGCACTATTTTGATCAAACCTAACTTTGATACTGGTAACCGCTTTTACACCTATGCATCAACTTTGTATTCAGTTTACGTAAACGTCAATTTAAAATCAGAATAGTGCCTGAAAGATTAAGTTGCAATCGAGTTCATCGAGAAAGATTTGAACTAACGCAAACTTTAAGTAAATAAATTGTTAATAAAAATTATTCTCAAACGCTTACATATTTGGATAGTTCGGACCACCACCACCTTCTGGTGGAGTCCAGGTAATATTTTGACTTGGATCTTTGATGTCGCAGGTCTTACAGTGGATACAGTTGGCCGCATTTATTTGCAGCTCTGGCTGCTGCTCCCCCTGTACGATTTCATACACGCCAGCCGGACAATAGCGCTGTGCTGGCTCTGCATATAATTCAAGGTTCTGCTCAATAGGAATCCGCTGGTTCTCCAGTCGTAAGTGGCATGGTTGATCTTCCTCATGGAAGATATTGGATAGATAAACAGAAGAGAGGCGATCGAAACTTAACACGCCATCAGGCTTCGGATAGACAATTTCATTGCTGTTTTCCGCCAATAACAGAGACTGATGATCAGGCTTATCACAGCGGATATGCCACTTAGCTTTGCCTTTTAATACGTTATGTTCCAGCAGCGCTAAACCACCGCCCAGCCACGATCCAAAGCGGTGAATACCACTTGAGAAGTTACGTGCTTGATAAAGCTCTTCATACAGCCAAGACTGTTTGAAATGCTTTTGATAATCAGCAGTAACTGACTGACTCTCAAGGGCTTCACATACTGCTTCAGCGGCAAGCATGCCAGATTTCATTGCGGTGTGTGTGCCTTTGATTTTAGCGCCGTTAAGTGTTCCTGCATCACAGCCAATTAACAAGCCACCAGCAAACTGCTGCGTGGGAAGCGAATGAAAGCCGCCCTTGGTGATCGCTCTCGCGCCATAGCTAATACGCTTCCCATTTTTGAGGTATTGCTCAATCAACGGGTGGTGTTTAAAACGTTGGAACTCATCAAATGGACTCAAGTGCGGATTCTTATAATTCAAGTCAACAATCAACCCGACGGCAACTTGGTTTCCCTCTAAATGGTAGAGATAACTGCCACCTGTAGCTTCATTTGATAACGGCCAACCTAATCCGTGCACTACTAAACCTTGCTGATGCTGCTCTGATGGGATTTCCCACAGCTCTTTAAAACCGATAGCGTAGTGTTGAGGCGTTTTCTCTTCAGCAAGATTAAATCGGTTAATCAACTGCTTACCAATATGCCCCCGTGCGCCTTCAGCAAATAAAGTAAACTTCGCTCGTAGTTCAATACCAGGTTCGAAATTTCCTTTTTGTTCACCATTTTTATCTAATCCCATATCGCCCGTGATCACGCCACAAACACGACTATCTTCATCGATGATCGCTTGACTGGCGGTAAAACCTGGGTAGACCTCCACCCCCAAGTTCTCAGCCTGCAACGCCATCCATCGGCATAGACTGCCCAAACTTATGATGTAATTACCTTTGTTATGTAACGTATTAGGCACCGCCCAAGAAGGCAGTTCATGACCATTGATGTCATTGCCTAGATAGTAGGTTTTATCTTGGTTTACTTTGGTATTGAGCGGAGCGCCTTTCTCTTCCCAGTCGGGAAAAAGCTCATCCAAACTCCGCGTTTCAAACACCGCACCCGATAAAATATGCGCTCCAACTTCAGAACCTTTTTCTACCACGCAAACAGAGAGCTCTTGTTTTTTTTCTGCTGCTAATTGTTTGATTCGGCATGCCGCAGACAAGCCTGCGGGACCTGCGCCTACAATCAGAACATCAAATTCCATGCAGTCTCTTTCCATGATTGCATTCCTTTTTCTTTGCATGTTGCCAACTTGTTAATCAACAATATATTTAAAGTTGACGCAAACGTAAAGGTAAATTAACATCATTTTAAAGACGTCATCACATCGTCTTCACTGTTAACACATAGTCTTCACTGTAAAAGGAATCTAACGTGAAAATACTAGTTCCAATCAAAAGGGTCATTGATCCCTACGTTAAAGTTCGCGTGAAAGCGGACCATAGCGATGTTGAAACCAATAACGTCAAGATGACGATTAATCCATTTTGCGAAATAGCCGTTGAAGAAGCCGTACGACTAAAGGAGCAAGGTATTGCAGATGAAGTCATCGTTGTCAGTGCCGGCGGTAGCCAGTGTCAGGAGCAACTACGTACCGCGCTTGCATTAGGCGCCGATCGCGCTATTCATGTCGATACTGAAGACAAAATAGAGCCATTAGTTGTTGCTAAGCTGCTCAAAGCTCTAGTTGAGCAAGAACAAGCACAGCTTGTGATTACGGGTAAACAATCCATTGATACGGACAACAACCAAGTGGCTCAGATGCTGGCCGCCCTACTTGACTGGCCTCAAGCAACTTTCGCTTCCGACGTGAAGATTGAAGATCAAAAAGTTCAGGTCGTGAGAGAAGTGGACGGCGGCTTGATGACAGTCGCGATGAACTTACCTGCGGTGATCAGTACTGACTTACGCCTGAATGAACCGCGTTTTGCCTCTTTGCCTAATATCATGAAAGCTAAGCGCAAGCCGTTAGATACCATCACACCTGACAGTCTGGGTGTTGAAGTGGTATTTAGCCAAACCATTCAAGAAGTCACACCGCCAGCGCAAAGAAAAGGTGGCATCAAGGTTGAATCTGTCTCAGAGCTTCTCGATAAGCTGCGTAACGAAGCGAAGGTGATTTCATGAAGAACTTAATCATAGCAGAGCATGACAATAACCAATTGCATGCGGACACACTCAAAGTGGTTAATGCAGCAAAACAAGTCAGCCAAGACAATGTTTTGATCGTAGTGGGCCACCAGTGTGAAGAAGTCGCTCAGCAAGCTTGTCGCGTTGATGGTATATCAAACGTAATTTGTGTCGATGATGAGCAACTTAAGCATCAATTTGCCGAGAGTATCGCACCTATTGTAGTGAGTATTGCTGAAGGTTTTGACGCAATCTGGGCTAGCTCATCATCAAAAGGGAAAGACCTTGCACCTCGAGTAGCTGCGAAGTTCGGCGTTGGGCAAATTTCCGATATTGTCCAAGTTATCGATGAAAACACTTTTATCCGCCCTATTTACGCAGGAAACGCATTTGCCAAAGTGACCACCAGCGACAAGGTTCGCGTCATCACCGTGCGCGCGTCTGCGTTTGAGCCGGTTACTTGTCACAACCAAGCTGATATTAAGCATCAGCAGGTCACTATCTCAGCTCCAATGGTTGAATTAGTTTCTGTCGATAAAACCGTGTCAGAACGTCCTGAATTAAGCGCGGCAGAGGTGGTTGTGTCAGGTGGACGCGGGGTCGGTAGCAAAGAGAACTTCGCGTTGATCGAACAAGTTGCCGATAAACTAGGTGCTGCCATTGGCGCTTCTCGCGCGGCGGTTGATGCCGGGTTTGTTGCCAACGACTTACAAGTGGGTCAAACCGGTAAAATCGTTGCACCTAAGCTTTATATAGCGGTTGGGATTTCCGGTGCCATCCAGCATCTTGCAGGAATGAAGGAATCCAAAGTGATTGTCGCGATCAACAAAGATCCAGAATCTCCTATCTTTGAAGTTGCCGACTATGGATTGGTTGGTGATTTATTTGAGGTACTACCTCAGCTTGCCGAACAACTTTAAACGATCAGATAAGGGGCGAACACTGCTATGTTCGCCTCTTTATTTTGTTTTTGGTCATATTCAAAAGAATTGAAATTAGAGGGACCTATGCCAAATTCTGCACCTATTTGGTCACCATCTGCTGAGCGCGTCAGCAATAGCAACTTATTACGGTTCATCGAAAAGGTTAATAAAGACAAAGCCGAAGGTACCGTAATCAACAATTACACGTCTCTACACCAGTGGTCCATTGAGCACAATGATGAATTTTGGCGACATACTTGGCAGTTTTGCAACGTAATCGGAGATATGGGTTCGCAAGTCAAGAGCCTTGGCAGTCCCAAATGGACACCAACAGGTTCTAATCATCATCATGTAAATAGAGACACAGTATGGTTTGCTGACGCCACGCTGAACTACGCAGAGAACCTCCTATCTCAGGCTGAACAATCACCAGAGCGTGAGTTTATTGTTTTTAGCAATGAAAGCGGTGAACACCGACAACTCACCGGTAAACAGTTGCTTGAACAAGTTTCTGCCATTCAACAATGGCTACTCAATTGTGGTGTCGGTAAAGGCGATGTCGTTGCGGGTTATTTGCCCTACCTTCCTGAAACCGTTATTGCCATGCTGGCCACCACCAGTCTTGGTGCCATTTGGACTTCAACCTCTCCTGATTTTGGTATCGATAGCGTCGTAGAGCGTTTTGGTCAGGTCAAACCGAAAGTTCTTTTTTGCTGTGATGGCTACCAGTTCGGAGGCAAAGCTTTCGATATGACGAACAAGAACACCACTCTTAGTAGTAAGTTAAGCAGTGCCTCCGAAGAGACTACTATTAGCGTATGCCAAATCGAATATTTACAAAACGCTGAGAGTGCTAGCACTTCTGAGTTTGTTTCTTGGTCCGATATTACTCACCACTTTTCTCCACAATCAATTCAATATCAACCAACGCTGTTTAATGACCCGTTATTCATTTTGTATTCTTCTGGTACAACAGGTCAACCTAAATGTATTGTCCATTCCGCAGGCGGTACCTTGCTCAATCACCTCAAAGAACATCAACTGCATTGCGACATCAAATCGCAAGACAAGGTTTTCTACTACACAACATGTGGTTGGATGATGTGGAACTGGCATGTTTCCGCTCTTGCGAGTGGTGCAGCCTTAGTGATTTACGACGGTAGTCCGGTTTACCCTGATCACTCCATCTTATGGCAATTAGCAGAAGAACATAGCGTGTCGCTGTTTGGTACTTCAGCGAAATACTTAGAAGCACTGGAACAGGCAAACTGCTCTCCAAAACTAGAACATAACCTGAAGTCACTCAAAACTCTTTGCTCAACTGGTTCGGTGCTTTACCCAGAACAATTTAGTTATGTCTATCAGCACATCAAGCAGGACTTGCATCTCGCTTCTATCGCTGGCGGCACGGATATTTGCGGATGCTTTGTACTGGGAAACCCTATCTCACCAGTTTACAAAGGTGAATGCCAAGGCGCAGGGCTGGGAATCGACGTGCGTGTTTTGGACGACGAGGGAAAAACCATTACACAGCAACGCGGCGAACTAACTTGCAATAACTCACTACCTAACTTCCCTATTGGCTTCTGGCACGACAACGGCGAACGCTATCACAACACTTATTGGAGCAAGTTTACCGATATCTGGCACCATGGCGACGATGTGATGCAAACCGAACATGGCGGCTTCATTTTTTATGGCCGTAGTGACGCAACCTTAAATCCAGGCGGCGTACGCATCGGTACCGCTGAAATCTATCAGCAAGTGAACACGTTACCCGAGGTTGAAGACTCCATCGCTGTCGGCAAGTTAAACCAGCAGTCTGAAGAAATCTGGTTACTAGTAAAACTCGCTCACAACGTCGAGTTAACCCAACAACTCACCGATTCAATTCGCCAAACATTGAAAACAAAATGTTCACCGCGCCATGTCCCACGACAAATTTTTGCCATCAGTGATATTCCTAAAACGCGCTCAGGCAAATTGGTTGAGCTAGCAGTGAAACAATTGGTAAACGGACAAGCTGTAAAAAACATTGGTGCTATTGCTAACCCAGAAGTGCTGGAAGAAATTAAAACGCTTTTCAACATAGAAAGTGGCGCCACTGTCAATTAGAGACTCAACAAGTCTTCCAACAATACAGACGGGTATAACCTAACTGTATTTTTAGCTCGCTCGATAACTCCTCCCCACTTTCGTGGAAACTGCGCGAAATATGCTTCATGTACACAAAAAAGGTGAGATAATTATATCTCACCTTTGAGCCATATGAGCTGGAGCATTAGTTTGGGGGTTAAGCTTTTATCAGTTGGCTCATATCTTCGCGAACTTGTGGCACCGTTAAACCAACGATGATTTGAAGGCTCTCTTGATTTCTAACAATATTCACCGCTCCGTGCTGTGTGAAAAATGCGTTCTCCTTTACAAGAGAGACATCTTTAACTTTAACACGCAAACGCGTCGCGCAATTAGTTAACAATTCAATGTTTTCTTTTCCACCCAGACCTTCAATAAAGGCACTAGCTTGTGACGGACTTGCGCTACTGTTATGGACCGCTTTCGCTTCTTTGTAGTCAGCTTTGGAATACAACTTACTATCTGCACCTTCACGTCCCGGAGTAAGTATGTTGTATTTTAAAATAAGCGCGCGAAACGTAACAAAGTAAACACCAGTAAACATGAGACCAATAATAATCTGAATCACGTATGTTCCTGCATGGTTACCAGCCAAAGGCAACCAGTTTTGGAAAATGAAGTCTATCAAGCCAGTCTGAAAGTTACCGGAAACACCAAACATAAAGGCGATCGTTGCCATTGTCGCAGATAACAACGCATGCAAAGCAAACAGCGCAGGTGCGATAAATAAGAATGTAAACTCTATTGGTTCGGTGATCCCTGTAAGAATTGCTGTGATTGCGGCTCCGAGCACTAACCCCATCACCATCTTTTTATTTTCTTTTTTCGCAACTGAATAGAGTGCTAGTGCGATACCCGTACAACCAAACACTTTACCCATTCCCGTCAACATCAAACCACCCTGAGGAAATTGTGTCGTTAAACTTTCCGAGCTCTGGGCGAATGTCTGTATATTTTGAATCCAATAGGAAACCGTTCCGCCATCGACTGCAACAGGCCCATAAAAAACGGGACCATATACGAAATGATGCAACCCCGTTGGTATCATGATTCGCTCTAAAAACGTAAATAGCCATACCCCTAACGATCCAGCAGAAACCAAAAATGATTGCAGATTGTTAATACCATGCTGAATACTTGGCCAAGTCAAACAAGTTAGAATTGCCATCACGACCATAATTGGGAAGCTAATGATCACAACCAATGGCGTTCCGCCAAATACAGCCGCCCAATCCGGTAGCTTTTTATCAAAGAATCGGTTGTGAACCCAAACAGAGAGACTTGCAATTAAAATCGCACCTAGCAAGTTGGTATCAAGCGTTAGAATGCCACCAACTTCAGTCAAACCTCGCTCACCTTCCGTATAGTTAACGCCCAGTTCTGGCCCCCAAAATTGAAGGATTCCACCAATAACGTAGTTATACGTAATGTAGGAAACAAGTGTTGCAAGTACAGCGCGACCAGATGCTTTTTTAGCTAAAGCGATAGGTAACCCAACGGCAAAAATAAGTGCCATATTTTTAAATACAGCGAGAGATGCCTGTAAAATGATCGTCGAGACTTTAACCCAAGCACTCCCCTCTAGTGCCCAAGGAAACACTTCTTGATTTAACAGCACAACAGAGAAACCCAATAACATGCCCGCTGCTGGAAATAATAGAACGGGTACAAACATCGCGGCCCCGAACCTTTGAATAATGTCTTTCATATAAACCTCTTGTTTCATTCACGGAGCCTACAAGTAGGCCCCGAACGTCCAGTTGTTATTGAAAAAATTGAGGAAGGTAGGCTTTATTTTCTTCTAGTAATTGTTTTGTTATTTCTTTAGCTTTTGGCACATTAACCACGGTACGGTTAAGTGTGAGTGCATTAATCAGCTTTTGCTGACTTCCTTCGTACCAAGCATCCACGACTAATTTCTCGTAACCAAGTTGGCTTTCAATCATGGCTTTTTGGAAGGTTGGGATTTTTCCTACAGTAAAAGCTTTCGGTCCATCACTAGTTAGCGCAGCTGGAACTTCTACCATGGCGTCATTTTGTAAATTTGTAATAGCACCATTATTCGGTACGATGACGAGATACACATCGCTCAAGTTGTAGGCTAGCGAAGCCGCGACTCTCACCATGTATCGACCATGGATATCGGCATGCAGTGTTTCGTGCTTCGTGGTGCCCGCTTCAATTATTCTTGCGTTCAATTCGAACACTCGTTTCTCACGGCCGTTAATTACCTGCCTTGCGCGGGTATTGTTGATATCCTCTTTCGCCACCATTTTTTCAGGGTACAAATAGTACTGAAGATACGTATTCGGCAAAAACTCTGGATTATCAACAAGCATTGTTCTCATGTTTTTGAATGTGGCTTGCCACGATGGGTCATCCGCTATTTCCGCATCAACCGCACTGATCCCTTCTTTTAGGATGATATTTTTAATTTTGTCCGTTAAGTCTTCACCCTGTTTGTTACGAATTTTGGTAAACCAGCCATAGTGATTAAGCCCAAAATATTCAGGAACGAAGTCCCAAATTTCACATCCTAACAATTGCGCATAGCTGACCATAATCGCTGCTGGCATATCACAGATATTTAGAATTCGCTTATCATGCGGAAATTCACGATTTAAAGCTTCAGCGACAATTGCCGCCGGGTTGGTGTAATTAAGAATCCACGCATCTGGACACGTTTGTCGGATCTCGTTCACTAGCTGGATCATGTCGCCGATAGAGCGAAGTCCATATGCCATTCCTCCCGCGCCACATGTCTCTTGCCCAACACAAGAGTTGGATAGCGGGATCTGTTCATCGCGCTCGCGCATGGCCAACCCACCAGTGCGGATCTGGATAAAGAAAAAGTCCGAATCTGAGAATGCGACAGATTTATCCGTTGTATAAACAAACTCTTCAACTTCTGGATAGTGTTCTCGCAATAGAATTTCAGTAGCTAATGCATTCGACTCTTGGCGTTTCTCATCTATGTCGTAAAACACGACTTTTGCGAGTGGAAAGTTATCTTTTTCAGCAATAAGGCTGTTCATCATACCAAGTGTGTATGTACTGCCAGCACCAACAATCGTTAATTTTTGACGTTTCATTCCGCTACCTCAAATGTTTACCCTGCAAATGTATAAAATAAGTATTAATACTTTTATGATACATTTAAAGTGTAAGCACAAAGATACGAGATAAAAATCACACAAAGATCCTAAGGAAAAGTATTAACTACATCTCAGATCACATTCTTGCTATCATGATCCAAGACTTAGCGAGGTATTATGAAACCCAAATACATAGACATTGCGGAACGATTAGAAAAAAAGATCAAAGATGGGGAACTACAACCTAAATCGATGCTTCCAAAAGAGAGTGATTTGCAAGAAGAGTTTTCCGTAAGCCGCGTAACCATCAGAAAAAGCTTACAAATTCTGGTCGACAATAATTTAATTAGTCGGACAAGAGGTAGTGGAACTTATGTAAACGATCTAAAAGCCCAACATGATGCCTTACATTTGCTGGGTTTTATCGAGGAAGTCAGTAAACAGGGGAAAACGCCTAGCTCTCAAGTCATAAAGTTCGAACTTAAAAAGCCGAATGAGCAGGTTGCTAAGCAGTTAAATCTCTCGCCCAATGATGATACATATGAAATACATAGACTCAGATGTATTAATGATGAGCCTGAAATTTACGAAGTCACTCATATGCCAGCAATGTTATTTCCAGACTTGAGCATAGCCATAATGAATGGTTCTAAATATGAGTACATTGAAAATAGCAAAGGATTGAAAATTGCGAAAAGCAGTCAGTCTGTCAAACCGTATTTGTTAGATACAGAGACGGCCTCATACCTGAATGAATCAGAAGCTTCCCCTATTCTAAAAGTTGAGTCCACTGGTTACCTAGAAGATGGTCGTGCATTTGAATATACCGTCAATTACTTCCGACTTCATCAATACAGCTTCGAGTTTATTTCAACTAGGACGTAGTACTATTCGACGCTAATGGTTAATCATTGCGCCAAATCTTATATCCGACCTCTCGCATTGCTCTGCCGAGCAGGTGGGAGGCGACTGGCGCAGTGAGAACGATAAACAACATCGTACCGATAACCCGAGAGATCACGGTAACTTCAGGGAGTGAGAAAGCGACCGCTAATAACAAGCAGCTCACTCCGACAGTTCCAGCTTTGGTCGCTGCATGCATTCGGGTATACAAATCAGGAAGCCTCAGGACACCTAGACTTGCAACCAAGGTCAACAATGTTCCTAAGCATAAAAATAGTCCAATCAACACGTCCATTATTCTTTCTCCTTTCTTTTAACGATCAAACGTGCAAATGCGATCGTGCCGAGAAATGCGACCAAACCTAATGTAATGGCGATGTCTAACAGAGCGTCCTCACCGCTGTCTAAGGTGTAAACCGTAATAAATCCGATAGTGATAAATGAAATCAGATCTAACGCCACAACTCGATCAGCTAGCGTTGGTCCTAGAATTAAACGAGCAAAAGCCATAACAAAGCTGAGTAGTAGCCCAGAATAGGCAAAAGTGACCGTTATTTGCAGCCAACTATCCACGCGTCACCTCCAAAATTCGATGCTCTAACCCATCTTTAATTCCGCGAATAACCTCTTCATGTTCAGGTGCAAACATGGCATGAACGATAAGATACTTTTTATCAGCCGTAACATCCAAACTAAGCGTACCCGGTGTTAAAGAAACCATGTTCGCCAGTAATGTGATTTCTAGGTCAGAATCGACCTCCAGAGGGACATAAACGATATCAGGCTGACTCAAATGAGTAGGTGTCACGACGTCCCACACCACTTTCGCAACCGATATAACCATTTCATAAGCGAAGTACACCAATAACTTCAATGCAGATGCAAAACGTTGAAAATAGCTCGTTTTCAATCCAAATGGTTGACTCAACCTTAAAGCAAAAAAGCCGACCGTAAATCCGACAACAAAATTCAGACTCGAATAGCTGCCATTAAGCATCATCCACGCTAACGCTAAGAAAAAATTGAGGAATAGATAGATCATGCATTTCCTCCTAACACCACTCTGATGTATTCAGTCGGATTTAACAGTTGTTCTGCAGCTTGAACGGAAAATTGATAAAAAGGCTCCGCCACTAAGCCAATGATTAGCGTCAACGTTGTCAATACAATAATTGGAACGCAGTACAACCAATGTACTTTGGCCTGCAGAGTCTGTTCTGGCTTCTCTCTAAATGGCTTTTTCCAAAATGCCTCACTCCAAATTTTCGTCATCGAGTAGACAGTAAGCAACCCCACCAATAACGCGGTACCTGCTAACCAGTAATACTCAGCCTGTATGCTCGACTTGATGACCAATAGCTTTCCCCAGAAACCCGATAGCGGTGGGAAACCGGCCAGAGAAAACGCAGGGACAAGAAACAAGAACGCTAACCAAGGCATAGCTTTGTATACCCCACCCAAATGTTCAAGTTGACTAGAGCCATATTTGCGCTCGATGAATCCACCTATTAAGAACAAATTCGCTTTTACAATGATGTGATGAACAATGTAGAAAATGGCACCGGCTAAAGCTAAGGGAGTGTAAATAGCCAACCCCATGATCATATAGCCTATTTGGCTAATAATATGAAAAGAAAGAATTTTCTTAATGTCGAATTGGCTAGCCGCTCCTAAAACGCCCGTTAACATGGTTAGCCCTGCGACCCAAATTAACGTCGGTTGCCAACCACTCTCGGCGAGCGGAAATACCAAGGTAAAGACTCTTATCAACGCGTATACACCGACTTTAGTAAGCAACGCGGCAAACAGTGCCACCACACCGCTTGGTAACGTGTGATAAGAAGCTGGCAACCAAGCAAATAAAGGAAAGAGTGCCGCTTTAATAGAAAAGGCAAACAAAAATAGCGCGGACAGCATCATGTTGATGCTCAATTCATTTTCCCCTACTTTGGTGTAGAGATCGGCCAAGTTCAAGGTGCCCGTTGCGCCATACAATAAACCGATAGCAAGCAAAAATACCAGCGTCGAAATCAGGTTCAACATCACGTACTTTACTGCACCATCAACTTGAGTTTTCGTTGCATCTAACACCATTAAACCAAATGATGAAATGAGCATGACCTCAAACCAAACATACAGATTAAAAATATCTCCAGTCAGGAAAGCACCATAAACGCCAGCAAGCAACACGTGCATTAACGCATGGTAATTGCTATAGGAGGGCTTTCGGTGAAGGTCCGCCATCGCGTAGAAAACACATATCGCACCAATCACCGCCGTTATCATCACCATAGCAACGCTGAGGTAATCTGCGACAAACACGATACCAAATGGCGCACTCCACTGACCAAAAGCAACGGCTTGAATACCATTACTTATGATGTTTTCTGTGAGAAAGCCCGCAACGAAAAGGTTCGAAATCGCACTTACACCGCTCAACCACTCAACACTTTTTGTTGAGCGACGGACGAAGAAGATAGTCAACGCCGTACTCAGCGAGAGAACAACCGGTAACGTAAGCAAAATCGAACTCATTGACCCTCCTCAGAACGTTGCATTTCATCGACGTTTGCAGTTCCAGTGTCTTTATAAGCTCGATAGAACAGCATTAAAGCAAAAATAAGTAGTCCAAAACCGATGACTATCGCAGTTAAGATAAGCGCTTGAGGTAAAGGATTTGCCGCGCTATCTGGTGGTAAAAGAGCATTATCGCCAATCAATGGCGGCTCTCCGGGCGTCAGCCTTCCAGCGGTAAAAATAGCAAGGTTAACCGCACTACTGAGTAACATGATGCCGAACAAAAGGCGCAAGATATGCTTTTCAAGCATTAAATAAACACCTGCTGCGACAAATACTCCAACGACAACACTCCAGACTATTTCCATCACTCTAGCTCCTCATTAATACGAAGCAGCATACCCATCACGCCACCTATAACGGCAAGGTAAACACCAACATCAAAAACCAATGGCGTCCCTAGTGGTATCACGTCTTTCCACCACAGTCCGGTCAAAAACGGTTTATCAAACGCAAAGCTCAAAGCACCAGAAACTAAGCTCAATGTGATGCCAGATAACGCAATGAGAAACGGTTTGAAATACAACCTAGAACGAACGTATTTCGGTGATTCCGCGAACATGAGAAGTGATAAACCAATAACGGCAATCAACGCACCAATAAAGCCACCACCCGGTTCGTTATGACCACGTAACAACAGATACACTGAAAATACGAGCATGAGTGCCGAAACGATGTGTGCCGTGGTTGCAAAAATTAATGATTGGATACGATTTTGCTTTTTCGCTCTTGTCTTAAGCAAGCTCACTGCCGCAATCCCAGCAATAACAACGACGACAACTTCTCCCAATGTATCAAATGCGCGAAAGTCGACCAGAATAACGTTAACAATGTTTCGCCCATGTCCACCCGGGACACTGTTTTCTGCAAAGAAATCTGACACCGAAGAGTCCATCGGCTGAGACGTGATTCCTAACAAAAGTAAAGTAACCGAAACTCCTATCACACCTGCTATGCAAATATTCGCTACTTTACGTCTTATTGAATGCTTGGGCACGGTGGTTAGACGTGGCATATGACGCATTAACAATGCAAGAAAGACCACCATTAATGTTTCCACTAACAGTAAAGTCTTCGCAACGTCCGGGGCGCTATAAATCATAAAAACAAGCGTGGTCATGAAGCCAATCATACCAAGCGCAGAAATCGCAAGAAGTCTTGCGTGGGACAACGTACATACGAGCGCAGCACCAATCAACAATAAGGCAATACCAATCTCATAGAAAGTGACACTTGAAAGTTCGCCAACCAAAGGCAGAGGAATAAGCGCTACCTGACTCAGTAACGCAACGGCAAGTACCGTGAAAAATAATAGGACATAGCGACTCAATTTCTTTTGCTGTAACCGCGCCGTTTGCCACTTCGCCACTGTCATCATGCCATCTAATAGTCGTTCAAAAATATTCTCCGCTTTGGGGACGAATAGATGTAACCGCTGAAAAAATGCAGACACAGTAGGATAAACACGGTACACCACATACCCCAACGCTAGCGTAATAACGCTTAACACTAACGGTACATTCACGCCATGCCATAGTGATGTCTCTTTAAGAGTTGCTGTGGGCAGAATGTCAGCAGAGCCCGGAAAAATAATATTGCGATCTAACCAATTCAAACCGAATAACGGAACTAGGAGGCTGCCAACTGCCAAGAGCAAAGGCGAGATCCACATGGCTTTTTTTGTCTCAACTGGCTTAGTTTCAATCGGCACGAGATCACGGCGAGCAAAGAATGGTCTCGCAATAAGCATAATGGTTAGCGCGACCATCAGTATATTCACGATTAAAAGTACAAAGGCGATCCTGTTATTGAGCTCTACTGCGGATTTGTACATGTATTCTTTGCTCAAAAAGCCTAACAACGGCGGGAACCCCGCTTTAGACAATGCAGCCAAACTCCCCGCAACCATGCTGATGACGAGAACTGACTTCAGACCGTACAATTGATCAATATCTCGTGTTCCTGTCGCTTTGTCGATATTACCCACCACCATAAACAGCGCAGCTTTATAGAAAGAGTGAGCGAGAATAAACATCAATACCGCACTAACGGCCAAATCTGTGCCCATACCTAGTAATAATGTTAATTTACCCAAAGCAACATTCGTGCTGTAGGCTAGCATCAGCTTCAAGTCAGTTTGTTTTAATGCGACAAATGTGCACCAAATGGCCGTGATACTCCCAGTGATGACTAAAGCATAAAACCAGATCTCGCTGTGGGCATAAACTGGCGATAAACGTGCTAATAGGTAAATGCCTGCCTTTACCATTGTTGCCGAGTGTAAATACGCACTGACCGGAGTGGGAGCTGCCATCGCGTTAGGTAGCCAAAAATGAAACGGGAATTGCGCAGATTTAGTAAATGCACCGAGTAGTATGAGCACTAGAGATGGGATAAACCATTCATGCTGCGCAATAGTGTCTGCCTGCTCGATAATGGTATTTAGCTCATAACTCCCAGCCATTGCTCCCAGCAAGATAAGACCAGCTAGCAACGCTAGTCCACCAGCACCGGTAACAATCAGCGACTGCAAGGCGTTTTTCCGAGACGTTTTATTTTCGTGATTAAACCCGATCAGTAAGTAAGAAGTGATGGTGGTGAGTTCCCAGAAAACAAATAACAACAGAATGTTATCGCTCATCACAATCCCTAGCATGGCAAGCATGAATAGGGTTAGATACAAATGAAAGGAAAACCGGCTATCACTTTCTCGTAAATAAGCCAAAGCGTAGATTTGAATCAGTGCGCCAATCCCACTGATCAGTCCCGCAAAAAGAAATGAAAGACCATCTAATCTAAAGCTAAGGTTGATATCGAGGCTTGGTATCCATTCCGCATTCCAGCTCACGCCTGCAGGAGTATAGATATAGAAGAGAAAAGAGAAGATTAAAACTGGCAGCGCAGGGAAAATCAGTAAGACCAACTGATTATCTAGGTTTTTCGGTAGGTTTTCTTTACCCGTTATGTTATTCAACATCGCAGCCCATTCGTTATTATAAGAAGATACGCCCTATCCGGCGCAAATGACAAACTCCACTGTATTGTTTTAGCCCAAGCGCTTCAAAAACGATCATGAAACCAAGGGAAAAGTAGCAAACAGTAATCACTGAGTGCTACTTAGAGGAACGCCGATACAAACCGCTATTTGCTGTCTGCTACGGCATAAGAACGTAGGTCACTACTTACGTGTTCTTGGCTGAATGTATATGGATTATCGTCATCAGCTAACTCGAATGCATCGTAGGTGCAGTCACCGATATCATTTCTCGGACAAACATAAACATTCGAACGTTCTATCATTTCTGTGTGGCATTTCGGGCATAGGTTTTTCATGTCACTCTCCTCTGATAACTTATTGATACATTGATAATTCCATGTTCTAGAGATCCATCTCCCTCCTTTACCTAAAACATCACTTAAACCCAACTTTGTTACACCCCAATTACTGAATCGGTGAGACAAAACCATCGGGCTTAAGAGCGACCAAACTACAGTTAATCGATTGCAAAATATTTTCAGCCGTATTACCAATGACATAGCCAGATATACCAGTTCTCGCTAAGGTTCCCATTACCAGCACGTCTACCTCAATACTCTCTACGTAATCTGGAATCTTTTCGTCGGGTTTTCCATGCAGGTGGTGAATCACAATTTCACCTGTAATCCCAGACTCCTCCAACAGCTGTTGCAGAGCTTGTTTATGATCGGCTTTTGCCTTATCGAGTTCATGTTTCAACTCAGCATCATCGACTTGAATCCAAGCGTTACCATTAAGGTAGTTTTCTAAGTAATACTCCCAGCAAGAAATCACGTGTAAACGACTATCGCAGGTGTCGGCTATCGAACGCGATAATTCGAGTAAACGCACGGCTAATGAGTGCTGTTCATCGCTTGCCGTTAATGGGTCGATAGCCACAGCAACACGGCGTTTATCTCTTGGCTTATCAATTGGTCGGTGCAACCAAAGCGGACAAGGGCATTTTCGTAACAGAGTCATATCAATAGCTTTGAAACCCTCAGCACCTTCACCGAGCGGTTCAGCTTCTTTGATGATGAGATCTTTGTTATCAGCTAATGCTTCTTGAATAATACAGACAGCGGGCTTTTCACTGCTTTTCACAGTAAGAGGAAATGCGAGATCCTCTTCAGAGAGTCCCAGCTTCTGTCTGTATTCGTGAATACTTTGTTTGAGGGAGTCTTGCAGCGATTGCTCATAACTTTGCTGATACTGGATCATGTCTGTTGGGAAATCAGGACACGCTATTAGCCCTGAGACAGGCACTTTGTTGCTAGATGCAATCCTCATCGCTTGTTCGAGGGCGTCACTATGGCCTGGCAATCCTTGTGTTGCAAAAAGTATGTTTGCGAATCGTTTCATACACACCTCCTTGTTTGGTTAAATATTAACCACCCACAAAGTATAATACCTAACGGATAATTGTAACGGCTTGTGACGTTGATGAAATCAATTCTCATTAAGAGACGGATATTGCTTCATTTTGTTTTACGTCACACTCTCCTTTCTTCACAACTATCGCCTTCGACCTAAATAAATTCCGCTACCTAAAATTGAGACCAAATAAAAACCCAAATTACTCAAAGTTTTTTCTCACCTTGAGTAACTTGGGTATAAGCAATAACACACTTAGTGTCCGGATTTAAATGGATGACCTAAATTTTCACGCAACTTAGTTTAAAGATGCAATCTCAATCACGAATCGATATGCAAAGTTTTACGGCTTTAGTGACCTAAAATCGCCGTAACTCAATGTTAAGGTTGTTGTTTTGTCGGTGCCAAAGCAATTTCACGAACACATACACCTTGCGGTTGCTGATAAGCAAACAGCACTGCTCGTGCAATGTCGTCTGCTGCCAACACGCCGCCCATATCCACCTTCCAAGCGTCATAGCCATCTTTAATATCTTGAGACGTTGTATGTGAAAGTAATTCCGTTTCCACTGCACCAGGTGCAATCGTCGTAACGCGAACATTCGATGACGCAACTTCTTCACGTACGTTTTCAGAAATAGCATGAACCGCAAATTTGGTACCGCAATAAGCAGCATGATCAGGGAATGTTTTCTTGCCCGCGATAGAGCTGATGTTAATGATCGTACCACTGTTACGTGCTTTCATAGGTGCTAGGACGGACTGCATGCCATTGAGCAAACCAATTACGTTCACATCAAACATGCGCTTCCACTCCGATGCTTCCTGAGTATCTATCTGACCGAGAAGCATAACGCCTGCGTTATTTACAAGTGCATCTACCGGACCATACAACGCTTCAGCTTTCTCAATTGCAGCCTCAAAAGAAGCTTTGTCGGTCACATCTACCTTTTCACAAAGCGTATTTGGTAAGTTTAATGCTTCCAAACGTTCTACACGTCTTGCTAACAAAAGAAGAGCATGGCCCTGTTCACTGAAGTGACGTGCAATCGCTTCACCAATGCCTGAACTAGCGCCTGTAATAACAATTAACTTTTTCATTTTGAATCCTTAATCGAACGGTTTACATCAGTGGCGGTAAGTTTAAGAAAACTTTGTTTGTTGATATATACCGACCTAGTTGAAACACTGTTGTTATACTGCAACAATACTTTTTTGAATTATGAAGAAGTCATCATGCAAACACACATCAACCTTGCGGATATTCGCTCTTTCGTCCTAATCGCTCAACTAGGAAACTTCACGAAAGCAGCAGAGCAACTTGGCGTTTCTCGCTCACACGTTTCACGTCAAATAACAAATCTGGAGCAACAGATTGGTGTCACTTTGCTACAAAGGACCACTCGAACACTGAACCTCACCGAAGCAGGCAAGGTTCTGTATAAACAGTGTGAAACTGCCCTTCACAATATTGATCAAGCTGTTATGGCAGTGGTTGATGATGTAGAAGACTTAAGAGGTGACATTCGTATCAACTGTGTGGGGGGCTATTTAGGAGAAGACGTTGTCGCAGATATCGTTGCTCAGTTTCTAATCCAACACCCACAAGTGAGCATTAACTTAGATTTTAGCAGCCATCGTGTCGATTTAATCGCAGATGAATTCGATATCGCTTTTCGAATGGGAAAGTTAGACGACTCCAACTTTATCGCTCGCAAACTGATCGATGTGGAAATGGGGACATACGCAAGCCCAAACTATTTAGAAACATATGGCTATCCTTCGCATCCAAAGGACTTAGAAAAACACGTTTGTTTGACAGGTAGTGTGACACGGTGGGCATTTGAGAACACGAATACAAAGCAGTCAACGGAACACCAGATACGTGGACAGTTACGATGTAAGAGTGGCAGAGTAATGATAAAAGCAGCCTTGGCGGGAAATGGCATCATCCGTGTGCCAGCACTTTATTGTCAACAAGAACTCCAGACAGGCAAGCTAAAAGAAGTGTTTACCAATTGGAGCATTCCGAGTGTGGAATTTTCACTCCTTTATCATCACGACCGACATCAACCAAAACGCATCCGAGCCTTTGTTGATTTTACCACGCAATACTTTCGCAAACTGCAGAGTAAAGACAAGTAACCTGCACGTTGGTACCTGTCTATGTATGCTTTATAGGCTGAGCCTGTGAACCTGGGGGTTGTTCTAGAAAGAGTGTGAGCATTTTGACTCTTAAGGCTTGGTTTTCATAAACGTCAGAGGTGTTTGTCCAGTTTGCTTTTTGAAAAATGCAATAAATGCACTGTCTGACGAAAACTCCAGCCAATCGGCAACTGCGCTGACTGGCATGCCCGTTGATAACAATTCAACTGCTTTTAAAAGCCTCCACTGTTGCCGCCAATCTTGATAATTCATACCCGTTTCCGACTTAAATAATCGTGTTACCGTCTTGGTGCTTGCCCCAACTTTGCTTGCAAGAGTAGTAAGCGAAGGAGCTAGAAATGAAGGTTCAACCAACTCTCGACGAAACGTTGTTAAGCGCCGATGCGATGGCAAAGGCAACTGAAACGAATAACGTTTCGCAGCATAAAACTCCTCCCAAAAAAGCGCCGTCGTATTTACCATCTCGCTGCTAGGCTTATCCCACTCCCAAAATGACATTTTATCAATAAGAGCTTGGAGTAAATTATTCACTTCTATCATCGCGATCTTACTCGGACAGGCAAACTCCTCACAATCAAAATACAAAGATCGATACGCCACCACATTCGTCATTAGTGCACGATGCGGCGTATTAGGTGGGATCCAAACCGCCTTTGTCGGTGGCAAAATACAAATCGAGTCTTCCAGAGCAAAACTCATACAACCTTGAGGTGCGTACAATAACTGCCCTTTCTTGTGCATATGCATACCTGAGTCGTGCTTGCCAATATCCGCAGCAATTCCCACTACATAATTAGTAATCTTGTCTGCATCAAATTGTGTTTTTTCGTTAATAAGCGCCATTTTGTCCGAATATTGATGTATTTGGTTTTTATGTTGTTATTAGATCAATCATAGCCTCATTTATACTGCCCGCCAACTTCATTAACGATGGGTAACAATATGAATACTAAGCCCTCTTTATGGCTCATGCTGGTTATGTTGATGTTTCCGCAAATTGTAGAAACCATCTATAGCCCAGCGTTGAGCTCAATCGCTCTATCATTTGATGTAAACCACGCACAAGCAGCCCAAACATTGTCGATTTACTTCCTAGCTTTTGCCATTGGCGTTGTAGTTTGGGGAGTTCTCGCAGATAAACTGGGAAGAAGGCCCACCATGCTTATTGGGCTCTTTATCTATGGTTGCGCATCTTTACTCGCAACTCAAACCGAAAGCTTTGCTGTTGTCATGGCCGCGCGAGCCCTAAGCGCATTTGGTATCGCGGTAGGATCCGTTGTCACACAGACCATGCTTCGTGACGCGTTTGACGGTCAAGAACTGAGTAAAGTCTTCAGCTTAATGGGGATGGGTATATCAATCAGCCCGGTAGTTGGCATGCTATTAGGCGGGCAGCTTACAGCGCTTGGTGGATACCGTTATGTATTTTTTGCCTTGTTTTTAATCGCGTTAGTATTGTTCGCTTATAACGTTATTAAGCTTCCTGAAACACAGAAGGAACAGACACCAGTACGGTTGCATCAACTTAGCTGGAAAATGGTAAGAGACGCGCGAATTTGGCGCTCAGGATTACTGGTTGCTTTGTATAACATTGCTCTATTTTCTTATTACCAGCTTGGCGCATTTACTTTCTCAGCACTTGGGTATAACTCCGAACAATTTGGATACAGTGGCATGGTACTGGGGTTAGGCACTCTGCTTGGGAGTTATTTAAACAAATCCCTAGTGTCCAAAAATGTTCAAAAAAGCCAGCTACTTTGGTTCTCAGCAATATTGATTAGCGTTGGATCAGTCGTTGTGTTGATTCTGAACCAATCAATCTGGTTTGTTGCTCCAATGGTGTTAGTCGTCATGTCTTACGGGATTGCGATACCCAACATACTCAGTGATGCACTCGTTAATTATAAACAACAGGTTGGCAGCGCAGGCGCTTTATTTGGGCTCATGTACTACATCATGATCGGGACGGGATTAGCGATGGCTGGAACAGTACAAAACTTAGGTGTCGTTCTATTATCATGTAGCTGTTTAGCGATTTTATTAGCGTTTTCTAAAAGGCAAGTTCATACCAACTTGTGACCAGATACTACGCATTGCTTGCCTAATCTTCCGAAGATTGGTCTACATCTTTTCTAACGGTTAACTAAAACGTAAATAAAAAGCGCCTGTCGGCGCTTTAATTATCCATAGATCTTATTGCCATGTTGGCTCACCGTACTCTTCACAACGTTGCTTGTCGTAATTTTCAATGCGCCCGCGTTTACCTACAAACTGAACCTGAACAACCATTCCAGCTTCAACATATTCACTGAAATAATCGCAAGAAACACGAAAACTAGTATCGCGTATAACAATTGGTACCCATTCATAGCCGCCACTGCGTGGTAAGTAAGACTTGAAGGTAATGACCCCGTCATCTGAAACGTTGATTTCTTCATCATATTCATTCAACTTATAAAAACGTTGTCCATCAAACTCTGCCTTTGCTTTTTCAATTATTTCCTTCGTTGCTGTCGATTGCATCGGCGTATTTGAGACCAGTTGACACCCAACAACAGATGTCAATACGGACAAAGCCAAAGCGAGTTTAGTTATTTTATTCATTTACCTAACCACTGTATAATTATTCAACACTTACCATTTTAAAAGGAGGGAGACCATACTTTATTTTAAAGAAAATAAAAAGCGCCTTTCGGCGCTTTTTATCTGAACATTTCTTATCCAAACGTCTCGAGTAGATTTTCTAGAAAAGCTAACTTTTTATTACAATGAATTTTATTTAGGCTCTCACCGGAATCTATTGCTATTTAACCCCAAGCTTCAAAGTCGTTAGGCTTTACGTGTTTTATTTTTAATCTAACGTTGGGATCCAGAGCTGTTTCAGTTCCCAATTCACAGTAGTACTCAACAGCATTTTCATCTTCAATCATGTCAACGAAGCTAGCAACGACACTCAACCGTCCACCACCTCTAGTCAATGAAAAGTACGCATTCTTGTTTTCATTTACTTCAAATTTCAAAGGAATGAATTCAGGTTCTTCAAGAGAAATATCTATCCATTTATAGTTATCTAAACTCTTCCCCTTTCGTGGGGCATAAACTGTTTTCAACCCATTTTCGTCAACAACGAAGTACATCGAATTCTCAGCTTGATTAAAGCAAGCTTTCAAACTGCCACCTTTATTTTCTAAATCACACGTAAATATGACAGAATTTTGGTTGCAGCTTGCACTTACAAAATTTGAAAACGACACAATAAATGAAAACCCGACCATCACAATTGATTTATAAATTTCATTGAATTTAAGCATTTCAACTACATTAAAAATAAAAACAATATATTCACTTTATATTAAAATAGTCTTCATCAGGGAATTTTTCGTTGGTTTTGTTAGTACTATACTTTCCATTATATGGATTAATCGTCAGTTCTTCACCATTATTATCAAACTTAAACTGCCTTCCATCAAACTCTCCCTTTATCCTTAAACTTACTCTACCTTCAATAATCTCAACATATTCATATCTTGATGAAAAACTATTCCAGCAAACATCTCGCCTATGTTCGTCATAATTAGCAGAAAAAACTATTGTAGAAGAACAATAATTCTCTTCTCCATTTCTATTCCAATACAAAATCCTATCTTTAGGTATATTCATATTAAAATTATCTCTCTGGAAAATGTAAGACAACACGCCAGTATAATTATTATTAGCGTTTTTTATTATTTTACCATTATCTCTGTCCAATAATGTATGATCGATAATATCAAAACCATAATCGTAAATGTCATAACTAAGGTTCAAACTACCAATCTCTTTTGGAACTTCTTTTTTTTCTGTGTCAAAAATAAAGTATGCTTCGCTATTTATATTACCATTAGTCAAGTCAACCAAATAAAGCTCTTCATTCAATTTAATTAAATCGCTTGTGCCACATGAGTCAAAAAAGCTAAAATCATATGAAGTTCCATTTGCTTTTAGAGAATATTGACAAAAAGGCCCCTCAGCCTCTGTGAATTTTTGCTCTTGCGTAATGCTGCTTTCCGCAAAAGAATATGTTGATAAAAAGATTAAACTAAATGTAATCATTTTATTCATTTATCATTAACTCCAGCTTGTGATGTACACTCTTACTTCTTTTATAGTAATTTTTATTGATCATTGAACTATCCTTAAGATAAAACTTACTAAAGTCATAGTTATCGGATATTGAATTACAATTAATCAACTTTGAAAGTTTTAATAAGTTATTTTTTCTCTCTAACAAATGATTGTAACCACCATTTACTGAGATCGTTACACGAAATAGATCATTCTTGGTAGCGAATGGACGAATATCTCCCCAAGCACTACCTTTTACCCAAAACCACCCTGAAGAATCTACTGCCGTGTGTAAATCTTTAGCAACGCTTTCTATCATTTCTTTTGTAAGATCTTTAGTATTCACACCAAAGTATTTAGCATAGTTTTCTATATGTGTTATCTGTAATAAACCACGTCCATGATAGAATGCACCACCTCTGTACTTATTCCATTTCTCTGGATATTTCCCGTTATAATAGTACTCTTCCGTCGTTTTGAAAAAATCACTTTCTTGAAATGCTTGAGACAGAAAGTGGATTTTATTCAAACAATCATCGATTTCATACGTCCTAAACATGTCATTCAAGCTATTTAATAACTCATCTAAAGAAACATTTCTCATACTGTCATAATGAGAGTTCTCAAAAATAGTTTCTTTTCCACCTAAGACTTCAAGTAAAAAACTCTTGGAAATATCACGATTACAGAAACATTTACTTTGGGTGTGATTTCCTACAAAAGGCCAATAATGCCAAAGACTCTTATCATCGCTTAGTTGCAAATCACCTTGTAAATCTTGCATCCATGAGAACTTATCTGCTCTTTCCAGTTCGAATTGCGAGAAAAGATCAAAGCTATCCATCACTTGATCGCGCCATGGGGAGTTACGGTAGTCCTCTATAGTCACAAAACCAGCGGAGCACTTAATATCTAGAGCTTCCTTTGCGGTCTGATGGATTGATTCATAAAGACTTTGTGACGACTCTGTATGCCAATCTGTAGGATGTTTCACAATAAATCGCTCAAAGTGTTTACGCTTACCGTCTAAGTATACTTTGGCATCGCGAGCAGTGAACGAGGAGAAGTCCGTTACTTGATCTTCTGTCACAGATTCAAGTAATTGCTGAATAAACGAATTACTCATATCAACGGCACCGCTACTATCGGCCCCATCGAGAACAACAAGTGGATTTTCTTCCGCATTTTTGGGAGAAATCTGTTTTTTGAAAAATTCGGGCGGCTCCTCAAAAGAGAACATCTCGATATGCACACGATTATCTTCTTTCTTAGTTCCAATTGCATCGTTACTGTACTCATGCAGTCCCATGTAACCGATATCTTCCCCAGCTGAAACCTTTATCCCCTCTCTAAATAGGAGTGGGAGTAAAGAAACCACACTACCGTCCCTAATCATTGCCGCCTTGTCCGACATCCATTTAGGTTCTGAAACTGGTTCTGATAGGACAGCAGAGGAATCTTCTAAAATGTCAAAGTCACTATTGAGACCCGAAGCAAACCAAACAATCTTGTTTAACAGTGCTTTTTCGCTACCACTTGCCGATTTACCATTCTCTACCACACGGCACTTTATCATTTTGTAGGTATTTTTGTCGATCTGGTATGGATGGGTCTCCTTCTCTTCTGCATACAGGTATTCAAGTAATGTTCCTTTAGACATCGACTGTTTTTTTTCACCAGAATTAGTAGGCACATCACTATGTTTGAAAGTGCGTACATTTCTCGCTTCTTGTAAACGGTAACGCGTGGTTATAGATGAATTGGCGCCAATATCTGAAGGTGGCGCAAGGTGCATATAAAGTGTATAGAACTTAAATACATCTTCATTATCTTCGGGGTTTACAGCCTCATGCTCGATAAGCACAAAGTTATTACTATACTTAAACTCTTGCTCTTGGTACGTTGATGTTAGGTAATCAGGATTTATGCGAAATGCCACTATTTTTCCATCAAGCATCGCTTGAATAGGTCTGAGCCCTTTCCCCCACGGTAACATTTTTGATGTTAAGTGAATGCCACTATGCCAACCGTACCCTTGTCCTATTAAATAACGACCGCTCTTAGCTTGATCAAACAATTTCGTAAAATCACTGAGCGTGTAGTAAGCGTCACCTTCTCGTTGCGCTATCGGAAAAACTGCATCCATGATTTAAATGTCCTAGTCAGAAAAGTTATCGTCAAAAGTGACAAATGATGGGCGGTTCAAGTTGTTTGACTTCGTGTACACCACCGCATTAACCCTACCTAAATTAGTAGCAAAGCTAGATTGGCTCGCTATGTTAACGGTACTCCCAAGGGCCATTGCCGATATAGAAATTAGGGTGTCATTTTTGGTTTCGAAAATTTGGCTAATGACGTCAGGAAGTGCTTGTTTGAAGTGGTTAAGTGCTTTTTTATAACCGTTTATACCCTCTTCAACAGAACTCAACGATCTTGCAGAAGCTTGGCTTTGTATGAAATCTAAACGACCGATGATTTCACTGTTTAGCTCATCGATGTATGAACAGATTTGATTGTTTATCAACGTCCATAAAACAAACTGCAAATACTTCACAGTATTCCCAGTCCCTAAAAAGCGAAGCTTCGCTAATAATTCATAGGGAGGCTCAAACACATCAGCTTGATATAAGACTCTCAATATATCGCCATTTTCGTGCACTTGCTCCAAGAGCAGTTCAACTAAAGGTTCATATTTCTCTAGCGCAGTAGTATCAGTTTGGATGTGATAAAGTGCCGAAACATAAGCATCAGAAAAGTCTTTAGAGTGATTTTGACTAATCGCATAAGGAGACGATATACGGCTTTGCTCTAACACAATGTCTTTAAAGTCATCATCACTGAAGGATGGGGACATCAATATCCCCCAGTCATTAGCAACCCCAACACGATCTTCCCAAAATGGTGAGCGGCGACCTGCGACAAACGTACAAAAATCATTCGGATCAGGGTAAGTTTCCGTCACAATATTTTCAGCTAAAGATTGGTTCGGGGTGTAAGAGTCTTGAGTTTCACTGAGCACTAACTTGCATTCTTTTAGAGCGAGACCATTAACAGATGCTTTTCCGCTAGAATCCAGCACTCCACTCCCAATGACAGCACCTGAAGGTTCGACTAAAGAAAATTGTGCATTAGAGTAAGGGAGCCCATTTGGATATTTGCATTCTATATCCAGCGTATACGTCCCTTCCTGCTCTTCACTCACAGAAACCGATGGGTTTTGTGCGCCGCCAAGACACACAGTGTTGGCTTTATTCATGGTCATTTGATCGGACAGGCGACATACGCCCTTACCTTCAAACTTAACCGTTGGTGAAGCTGAAATGAATTTTGCTTCGGCTTCTATCGTGCCTGAGGCAACGCCTTTTCTGTCACCGCCCGCATCGCCGGTACTTTTTGAGAACGTACTGCCCTTGATAGCGACACTGTTACCGCCATCCATAGAGACTGTCGTAGTCCCACCAGCAAGGTCTGCTGATTTAGCATTGTTGCCATAAGGGATAGGGACGACTGGCTTGCCGACCTTAGTTAAACAAACATCTGGGAGCGTTGCATTCGCTTCACCACCTGAGCCTTTATGAACTATCGAAAGTCCATTCGCACCAACTGTTACGCCCATAACCAATCCATTTGAATTTTATTGATTGAATGATAAAAGAGATCGCAAACTGCAACCTCTCTAAATGACTAGTGAATTTCACTAAAAGACCAGTGATATTCACAATAAGCCCTAAAACTGGCAGAAGATCTCATTTTAGATCTCTGGTTATCTATACATTTCAAGCAGTTGCTGAAATTTTAAGTCTATGACGATGTAGGTTGCCGCATACATAAGCGCAAACGTCATCGCACTAAGACTTAAGATCAGCTTGGGTGAAATTACCCTTTTTAACGGCTTCTTTAGATATTTAGCTTTAAGGTTGATTAAAGAAACTTTTTCTTGTTCTGCTAGGCGGTCATCTCGCACTAATCGATAAATGGTGCTGCCAATTTCCGCTAACTTTTCGTTGCCACGCTCTTCACGGCCGTACTTGCCTTGGAAACCAAGTTGAAGCAATAAATAGAGAAACTCTATAACGTGACGGTATTTGCGAGGGTCGGCTTTTAAGCGGTCGAGAATAACGAAAAACTTGTCACCACCAGATGTTTCGTTGTGGAATTCAGACAGTAAGCTGTTCTGGCTCCAGTGACTATTTGCCCCCCACTCTTGTCGACAAACAGATTCATCAATCGCCGCACACAAGCAGTAACGAATAACAAGAACCGAAGCACGATCGAGCTCCATTTCATTAAGTTTTCGTTCACCTTTTCGAATCTCACGTGCCACTTGTTCACGAAATGGCATCGGGTCATCAAGCCAAGGGATCGAAGACATACAAGACAGACTGGCGATCAACCATGAGAACTGGTCCACTAGCGGGTTAATACCCATGTTGTCGATAGATAGATCTTGTACTGCGATGTTTCTCGACAAGTCAGGCGCTGGCATTACCTCCATTGGTTTGCCAGGCTCTGGTTGGAATAAGACTACGGTGACGTCGGTTTCTGCGTAACTCATAGACGAACGGCCCAAAGTTGCAATGATAAGTTAGCGAAATCGCCCGCAACGTGAATCGCAATCGCAGCAGTGTTCTTCAATGCCATCCACTCTTCGCCCGTTTTATCGAGCTCGAAATAGGTGTAGCCAGCGTGATACGGCAGCGCGCGTGGCACAACTGGCATTGGTTTGATCTCAATCCCAGGCAGTTGAAGGTTAATCAAGTCACGTATGTTATCGATAGAACCGATCTTCGTTTGGCTGACAAACTGGGTATGCAGAACATCCAAGGTCACGTCGGCTTTAACTGCGAGGATAAAGGTTGTTGTATCAATGATCTTATTGTCAGGGATTGCTGCCGTTCTGATGCCATAGTTCTGATCTTTTAAGGTCAGTGGAATTGCTCTTTGCTCAGACATCACGCTCAATGTCATTTTCGCACTGTCTAGGACGCGAGAAAGACAGCTAGTAAGATCACCATGATTGTACTTCGTAAACTCAATAGGTCGGCGTGTCGTTGAGCACAGCGTCGAAAGCTCACCCTCTGCCTGAAGAAGAATTCGATACAAAGACTCAGGATGCACAGCTTCTGTGCTGGCGAAATGCCAAAACAAGGGTTCGTATCGGTTGAGCGCTTGCAATAGCATAAAGTCAGAAACCGATGATACACCTTGTTGATCCACCACCCCTAATCGCTGGACTATCGATTCCGCGCGATGCTTCAACATAGAAGCAAACTCGGTCGCAAATTTACTCAGTACTGTCGACGCATGAATATCGATACAGGTAGGAATGAAACTATCATCTAAGATCACGCTGCCATCAGGCTTCACTTCTGAGATCTTTAAGATCGGAATAGACGTGTAAGCACTCTTATCTTCATGATCGTACATTAAGCAAAAGTTAAGCTTACCGACGACGATATTTGCCATGTCTTCCGAATCATAACAAGCGTCAACCGCTTCTTGAGATTCCATCGTATAGCGCGCACCGTCTTTTTTGGTACCAAATAACTCAGAACGTTCCGATGGTAACGGACAGCACAAATAAACGACTTTATCGGCAATCGAAGGATCTACATCTTTCACTTCAGGCAGCTCAGCAAGCAACGGAAGCTCAAATGGTGTCCGGTCTTGTAAAATACCTTCAGCACGAGTAATACCGATTTTACCCAGTGCTAGTAACTGAGAGTTGATTTCTAAACGTTTAATTCCCCAATGCAAAGGCGATGCATTGGCACTCAGTAGGCTCGATAGTTTACTTTGCGAACGATCGAGTTGTTGAAAATGCTGCGGCTTCATGAACATTCCATCTTGCCAAACAACTGGATTGTATAAAGACATGTTTCTATCCCTTAAAAGTAAACCTGTTCAATGCCGCGAGTGTTATCAGAAATTAACTCACTGCCCTCTAACTTGAGCTTGATGTAGTACTCGCTCTTCTCTTCAATAACTTCCACTTTTCGCCATGACGAACCATCAATATCACGAAAAGCCACTGAAAAACCGACGGCACGAGTGTCAGGGTCTAGCGTTAGCATTTCATGAACTTTTCCACCTGGCTGTATTTGATATTCGTAACGTTTGATGTACTCATCACCCAACGACGCTTTATCGCTCTCAAACAAGGCAAAGAAATCTAAGCTTCGGAACAATACTGGCGAACTTAATTCGTGAAGACGGAGAATAACTGGAGATGACTGGCCCCCATTTCTCACATTGAGTACAGGTGATGCCTCAATAACCAATTCAATCGACGAAGTTTCTGGTGTGATACCAGTGGACTCTTTAAATTGATCCCACATGGAACAACCGGACAACATGGCAAATCCGAGTAATACGGCGATACTACGCATGGTTTCCCTTAATCACTTTGTTATAGTTTTTCTTAATCAGCCCTTTTAAGGATGTTTCATTAAGCAGGCGACGATTATTAGTGTAGAAATCTAGGTATTCGGCCCACAGCTTTGACTTAGTTGAGAACAAAGACTGGCTAGCGACCCTGTTAGCAAATGCTACGGGATCGTTCGTTTCTGACTGTTCTAAAATGAGCTCATTCAGTGCTTTGTTAAACATAACTTGGTGGTCGTTCAGCTCATCGAGCATTTGTTCAACCAGTTCATTTGGAGCCAGTAATTGCTGACTATTCAAAGTAAGCATTAGCTCTGCAATGTTCGAGTTAGCCTCACTCGCACTCTGCTCATCTTTTAACGATTCCACTTCGTGCAACTCTTTCTGTAGGTTATCAATACATAAACGCAAGCAAGTACCCATTTGCTTGAATAACTGCGCCTCGTTTGTCATCAACTCTGGGTTTCGAATACCCAAACCATCAAAAAACGCTTGCGCTATATCTTGAGAGCAAACGGCCGCATCAGTATCGACTTGTGCTTTCGTCGTACTGTTTATCGCGTGCTCTGCCGTAGGTATTTGAAGTTGCTGATTAGTGTTAGGAGAAGGCGTAAAAGATTGGGTCATCTCTTCCCATTTTGACCCTGTGTTAGCCTGTTCTACGACCATCTCAGTAACATTATGCGTACGATGTTGTCTTTGAATCGTGCTATCTGGGGCTACCGTGCCAGGTTGCATCACCTCAGCTGAGGCAATATCGGCTCTATGTGCCTTACCGCTTTCTGGCGCTAATGCATCATTGACTGATGCGTTACTCTTGGTTTCCGCAGCCATCCAGTCTTCAGGGATTAGGCTTGGCTGATCGAATTCGGAATATATGCTGAAACTGTCATCGACCACCTGACGCGTGCTTTCCACGGTTCTAGGTTGTTCAGATTCTGTACGCTCATTATCACGAATTAAGTAATCGTCATCTCGCTGCATCGAAAAGTTAAGGTGAGCAACAGGATCATGACAATCAATGTCATCCTGTTTAGTCTCCATAAACAAATCTTCTAAGGCACCGACTTTTTCTTCCTCTTCGACAACCGCATCTCCTAGACTAACCAGAGGATCGCTAGATACTCGCTCAGGAGCAATATCAGCGGCGATGTCTAGTGTTGAGGTAACGTGCTCAAGAGAAACACCAATCTCATATTGCCCTAAAGAAATGATGTCGCCATCAACTATCGCAACGGGTTGATTTTTTAGTATTTTATTCCCATTTACCATTGTGCCGTTAGTTGATACGTCACTTATATAGTAGGTATCTCCATACACGCTGAGCAAACAATGAGTGCCCGATATAAAGCGGTTGTGATCGGCTAAAGACACGCTACAGCTTGGGGAACGACCTATCGAACCACCACTTTCAGGCATTTCAATATGCTTTGCACCGGTGTATTCCTCTGGACACTTTGAGATAAATAAAACTAGCTGATTTGAGTACATTTACGAACCTCAAAAGAGCAAAGAAACTGATAGTTCAAGCCCACCAATTCCATCATTTACAACCGGAAGGATATAAGAGGCCTGCGGGATAATTTGTATATGGGCGTCAGGATTACTGCCTAACTTTATAGCAGTACCAAGGGTCACAACCGCACCTAACTCAAACTGGTCGATGTCTTCAACACTCTCATAACGATAACCCTCTTGGTCTACTTGCCAGCGATTAGAATATTGCGAGTAACCGACAGACAAGCCCGCACCAACGTATGGCGTGAAAACACTCCAAGAAGTCAACGCATATTGAGGAACAACACGAAGTTCATAGTTCGTCGCTTCTTGATATAAGCCGTTTGCTGGCGCTTCAATATCTTCTGCTAGATAGTTTATCCCTAACCACCAACGCCAACGGTTATTGTTTTCATCAATAGGACGAGTATGAACCAAGCCGAACCTAAGCGTATCCTGCTCACCACTTTTACCTTCATCGTATTTAATGCTATCGATAGTCAACATACTGGTAGAGAGTCCATATCGCTCCCCTTTTGCCATTGCAACAGAAGAAAATAGACACATGGCTGAAATCAGCCCAATTTGACTTGGTTTTAGCATTTCGTCCCTCTAGGAAAACCGATATTCTACTTAGAGGCGAAAGATATCAATTATATTCTCTTTTTCAATAAGCCTAAAAAAACACCTATAATTTAATACATTTCAACTATCAGGTTGGTTGTTTTACCTACAAACAAAAACTAAAGAACCGACTACAGATTAAGTGACGAGACAGTAAATCTTTCTATTTAAATAGAAGTAACAGAATTTGATTGCTAATTGAACAAAACGTAATCTCCGATAACAATTTAGTTACTTTTTAATCAACGTTCTCATCTTCATATATAAGTTTCTTCTTATAAATAGACTTAACTATTGATATTAATATTATGAACAAAGATCACACTAAAAGTAATTTAATTTCTTTTAATGAATTTTTATTATCCAATCCGCTTATTTTGTCTATAGAATTGCGGCAGATGTGCACTGCTTATAATTTAATATAACAGTAGTGAAATCCTATATAACTTAATACTTCTATATGATCAGTTGGAACTTTCCTTATGTTTTTTACCGACTTCGCTCGAAGACCAATCGATGAAAATAACCCAAGCGGCTCTAATCCTAATGGTTCTGAGGATTTTGACGAAATTAAACGTCAAATAAACAACCTGAATAAAGTCACAGGGAGAGTCTCGTGGAAAACGGTTCAAACACTCTCAAAAAAGATCTTGAGTACCCAAGCGAAAGACCTACGTTGTTGCTGTTACTTTACCGTTGCGTCAACCTATAACGACGGCTTAAGAGGCCTTGTTGAAGGGTTAAACTCAATACTTGATGTGTGTGTCGTATATTGGTTCAACGCGTATCCAGAGCATTCAAAGTCAAAGGCACGAATGAGCGCTATTGAATGGATGGTAGAGCATACTGAAAAACGAATTAATAAGCATCGAGCGTTACCAGAAGAGCTTCCATTGATAGAGGCAGCACATCAATTATGCTTGAGGATTGAGGAAGAGCTTCGTCTTCATTACGGTATTGAAGCGCCGTCATTAGGTCGCATTCGCCGTATTTTGAATCAATGGATTGAGCAGATAAAAGAACAACAAATTGCGGCTGAGTTACGCGAGAAAAAACAAGCCAACACTAGCGCTCCTGCAGCAACGCAGAAGGCACCTGAAATTAAAGTGAATGTGTCTCCCTCTCCGGCACCGGTGTCATCACCCAACCTAAATAGCCAAGAGAAAGCATCACCGGCAAAGTCTGGTCGATTTATGATCTACTTCGTTATTGGTTTGATTGTTACTGCGATATGTTCACATTTCATGTACGAGCAACAACGTTATCGAACATTGGAACAAAAAATTAATCAAGCTTCACTTAATGAACTTGTAAATTTGGTCGCCTCGTTAGATTACGAAAATAAAAAATATGCTCAGTCATTGAAAACGCAGGCGATTAATCGTGTCGATATTATGATGAATAACTGGTTTTTAGACTCGGCAAAAGTAAGTAACCTCAGCGAGCTCGATAGCTTGACCAATGAATTAATCGCGATCTATCCGGATTCGTCTTCTGCACAGCAACTACGTCAGAACTTTTTGACACAGAGCGCCCATTTAGAAGACCAGTTTATGGATGTTTATAAGCGATTCTCAGACGCAAGAACGGTGTTTGCCAACGTAGCTAGACAGAATGTAGATAAGAACTCTGAAAAGGCGTACGAATACAGTAACTCGTTATTCCCGCTTTTAGGTCGTATTGAATACGCTGAAAAGTATTCACAGCAAAAGGAAATTGACCGCGCAACCCTTTTACTGAACATCTACCTATATAAATTGAGTCAGCTACAAGCTGAAAAAACTGACAATAAATAACAATACAATTAAAGAAGTTTTAGGCTTATGTTCAAACAAAAACTGTTTAGAAATCCAGTGGTGATTTCTACTATATTGATGTTTTTAGTGGCTGCAATTATCACCACTATTTATCTGCTTTTTCTTGACGAAATCGATCAACTTTATCTTTGGCTGACCCTTGGTGCTATCGCCATTGTTTACGTCACTTTTCAATTCACATTATGGTTGAAGAAAAAGAACAACGCTAAAGCTCAACATTTGGAAACCGAGGAAGAAGCACTTTCTATGGTTATCCAGCCTCTTCTTGCTAACTCAGGCAAGAAACCAATTTACCTGATGCTTGGTAATAAAGGGTCAGGGCGACGTCAATTTTTATTTAATTCTAGTGCAATCAAACCGATGGATCGCACTAGAACCGCTAAGAATGACTTTTTTGAATGGTACGAATCTGACAGCGCTGTATACATCAAACCAGACCAACGCTTAGTGTTCCAGGAAGTATCAAGCAGTGATGCTTCTTTATGGAATACGTTCATTGAAGAAGTTATTCATCATCGACCTCGAAAGCCATTTTCTGGGTGTCTATTCTTCACCGATTTCGAGTTCATGATCGTCTCTGAGCCAGAGCAAAAAGAGTACACCATTTCGTCGTTATTGGCGCGCTTGAGTACCATCAACTCTAAAACGTCTTCAGCATTGCCAATCTATTTGATTATGTCAAAGCTAGACAAGTTAGACGGCTTTAAAGAATACATGCACTTTAGCTCTCTCAAGACACGTGTTGAGTTCCTCTCTATCCCACTAAAAGAAGCCAAAGGTGTATTTGCAGAGTACTACCGCGATAGCTATCGAAATCTAGTGAGAGTGCTTGAAAGTAATGCGCTAGATGCATCCGCTAATTCAACGGACATTGATGAGAAACAAGCAATACTCGCTTTCCCTAAGCAGTTTGAGCTATGTCAGTCTGAAGTCAGCTATGTGCTTGAGCGTCTATGTGATGTTAACAACGGTGTCTATTCACTAGACATCCGTGAGATTTTCTTTAGTTCGAGTCTGCAAGGCGGTCGCAAGTACAATTTACTTGCAAAAAGTTGTAGTAATTACTTCAACTTACCTATTATCGCGTCAGAGCATACTCAGTTAACAGAAACGCCTTATTTCTCTCGCTTTCTGATTGATTCACAAATATTGCCGGAAAGCGACTTTGCGGGCGAAAACAAGACGTATCTTCGTCTAATTCAGAGACAAAGCCGTTTGGCAATACTCGGCTCTATTATCCTGCTTACTGGGGGCAGTTACTTCTTTTTCACGACATTAGACAGTAACTTACATGTGATGAATCAACTCTTGAGTATCGATGACAAATCACAAGTGGAGCAAGATGCAAGATTCGATGAGCTTTTAGCGAAGGCGACGAAAGCAATAGAGCCTTCTTATGGGGCGTGGCTTAAAGGTTCTAAGGCTTTGGATGAAGAGATATTACCACTCAACATTAGCCGTTTGGATCAAAGCACTCGCATCGCTTACGAAGCATTACTTAAGGACGTTGCTCAACAGTTGATACCTCTCATTGAGAAAGGTTACCGTCTACAACTGACACAAAATCAAAACACTTTTACACGCGCTTTACCTCTATTGAAGGGGTATCTAATGCTAAACGATCCAACAAAGCGTGATATCCGTTTTTTGCGTCATCAAACTCTCCAAATGATGAACGACTTGAGCAACCAAAATGACGTCGTCAATCAGGCGATGCGCTATTTGGACGCTTACTTTCGCACACAGTTTGATCCAATTGATATCAATATGGATCTTGTTCGCGCAACACGTCGCTCATTGCTAGCAAATTCGAATGTTGATCTCGTTTATGCAGGCATTTTAAACGAAGCAAATTCGATTGATTTAGGAACCCTAGATCTGCAACGAGCTGTGGGTTTTGAGTTTAGCAATGTGTTCAACACACCAATCGATAGTGAACGCTTGATCGTAGATAAGATCTATACCTCCACTGGTTTTAGCACTTTTTATCGACCACGCGTGGACCTAATGTCACAACAAGTCATCAGTGACAACTGGGTTTTAGGTCTGTCACAACACGTTATTCCTACTAGTGAAGAACAAGAAGCCTTCAAAGAGGAAGTACGTAAAAAATATACTGACGACTACATCAGTAATTGGCGCAATGCGCTGAGTGAACTAAAAGTCCAAAACTATGACAATGTCGGCGATCTAACGAACGCGATAGACTTAATCTCGGGTCCTTCTTCACCAATGACAACCGTACTGAAGCAGGTCTATGCCAACACACAATTTTCACCCGTTGGTGAAAAAAATGCTCTGATTTCAAAGCTAGACCCGAAACTCGTGGCAGCGGCAGACTCCGCATCAAACGCAGTAGAGGAAGTAGTTAAGCCTGATTACTTGTTAATGAAACGTGTTGAACAAGCTTTTCACTTATTAAACCAACTTCAGGTCAGTGAAACACCAAACTCCCCTACTCCTTGGGATGAGACCGTAGCAGCGTTAAGCCGTGTTCGCACGTATATGAAAGACATCGCTGATGCACCTGACCCGCAAATGGCGGCGCTAGCGGCAGCTCAGCATCGAATGAACAGCAGTGAAGCTGACCCATTAATCAAACTTAAACAGATTGCCCAAAAATCACCGGAACCCGTTCGTAGCTGGTTGTTAGATGTGGTTCAACAAAGCTGGTCAGTCATGATTAAAGAGTCCGCTAAAGGCATTCAAACCCAATGGTACAGCGAGATTTACACCAAGTTTAAAGAGATAGGGCTGGGACGATACCCATTTGATCTAACAGCGACCGAGGAAATCTCAATTGAAGATTTTGAATTACTGTTTGCTTCAGGTGGCTTGTTAGACACATTTATTCAGAAAAATTTTGCACCGTTCTACGATACCAATTTGTGGACGCCAAAACAGGTGGATGGCGAGACGATGCCAATCTCTCCGGCTCTGTTAGTGCAACTGCGTAACTATAACGTTATTCGAGACACATTAATTAATAAAAGCACTAACCGCGTTCATATTCCGTTTAGTGCAAGAGTACTCGATCTAGATTCTAGTGCGATTAGAGCGAGCTTAAAAATTGCAGATACCAATATAAGTTACTACCACGGTCCAAGCCGCATTCGTGAAATGGCATGGCCACCGCAAAATGGTGACTTCAATATTAGTATCACACTCCAGGATGTAACCGATGAAGGCAGACAGCACGTTTTAAATAAGAGTGGTCAATGGGCGATATACAGATTGCTAGGTGACTCGACCTTGACAAACACTCATAACGGCAGCTTTGTCAGTGACATAAAAGTGTCAGGGAGGGACTTGAGCTTACGCATCACTCCGTTGACACAGAAAAACCCATTCACTCTTGCTGAGCTGTATAACTTTACGCTCCCTGAGTCGATTTAATAACAATATAAAAACAAAATAGGCAGAACACATGATTTCAAACATGACTTTACAAGGTTTAGATAAATTAGATCGAAAAATACTTTCAAGTCTATTGTCGAATGGGCGAGAGTCGATTGCGAATCTATCCCGAAACATTGGTTTGTCTCGAACAGCAGTAGCAGAAAGAATTAATCGTTTAGAAAAGACCGGTATTATCAAAGGCTATACCGCACAGATTCGTGTAGAAAATGAAGGGCGAAAAGCCGCTAGTTATCTACTGATCTCTTGTGAAAAGGGTAAGAAGAATGATGTAACGAATGCACTTAAAGAAATCCCTGAGGTTCGCTTAACGAGCGTTGTTGGTGGCAACTTTGATATTATTGCCCTAATTGAAGCGCCCGACCTGCAGTCTATTCATCATCTTTGTAATGAAATTGAATCATTTAACGGCATTCAAAGGCTTGATACTACCGTTGTACTGCACCAGCCGATCAGTCGTTAAGCTTTTCTGACCTCTTCGAGGAAAACATAAAGGGCCGCTCGTTGAGCGGCTTTCTTATATGCTTCCGATAAGTCGAATTTTGGCGTCTTTATCACCTGGGTTACCAAGCCAGAACGTTTGACCTAGTTGGTTCCCTTCTCCATTACCCAGTTTGTTTTCTGGAATACTGTCTAGGTTAACTGTCAACTTTAGGTCCCACGACATTGGGTCACGCAGAATAAAGCGCATCAAGCCCACCAGCGTCTTATGTAACTCACCATCGTAGGAAAACTGCTTAAACGTTTCAAAATCAATGTTGTCGATACACAAGTTAAACTTGCCGTTCAAATCCGCAATGCTTTGTCCCAAGTGTAAGCTTTGCCCCAATACACAATTGGAACGATTGAGTTTGTTACGCTGGCTTTCAGCGATTTCTACGCGTCTATAAACCCATTCTTCGATTCGCACATTCGGCAGTGAAAAGTAGTGCGAAACAATACCGGAAATAAGCTTGGGTGAACGTGTACGCGTAGATAACTGGTTCACGTAAGACAGAACTTTCGCTCGATCTAACTCCGCGACTTCACAATCTTGCATAACGCTAGAAAGACCAGCCAAATGCAGTATGCGCCCAGAAAACGCATCGCTCGCCCCGCTTTTGTACTGCACGTGATATCGGTATTTCTTCCAAACACGATACAGTAAGCTTGTATAGCGGTTGTGGAAAAAGTCGAAGAAATCCTTCACTGGGTTATCATCGGGATCACGACCGACGAGTTTCTCAGTGTAAGACGCAGGTAGGGGCGAGCTTGAACCATGCAAGCCAAGAAAGTTCGTCTCAATACGTGAATATTGCTGTTCGTTTCTTTCCATATGAGTAATAAAGTCCATATCACTCTTTGGAAAGCACAGGTTTGGCGACACGCTGAACTCAATTCGCTCTTGGTGAAAGTATTTGTTCTCGCCCACGGCAACAAAATTTGAGTTTGGCTCCAGCTGGTAGTGTTTCTCTAACAGCAACACCGCTTGGTAGAAACTAAACTCATTCGACTTATCAGAAAGTGTGTTAATCATAGTATCGTCTGCTGCCCGATTAGGCTTGCCCAGTTGTAAACCTCGCCCGTCGCTTCATCGAACACCTCTAGTTCGGTAAAGGAGTTCACACTCGAATATAAACGGATAAATTCATTCAATACCGTGGCCATAAGGAACATATCGCCTTCATTTACGAAGAACTTAGAGTCCGTCACGAGCTTGAATTGGTTACCACGCACAGATACACCACGAAATACGCGATCGATTGGTTTCATCTCTGAAGAAATAATGCCATCAAGTCGATGAATCGACGCGCGGTGGGCTTGTCTATCGACTCGAGAGTGGAAGTCGTAAGTCGAGAGCAACACTTTCAACACATCGATATTGGCCAAAGACAAGTAGTTGAGCGACATGTTGGCAATCAACTGCCATTGAAGTTCACCATTAACCTGAGGACTTACTGACTGTGTTGGCTTAGTAATGTTTTTAAACGTCGCATACGTTGGCGATTTGTGCGTCGCGTACGTGATGTCCCCTACTGACAGGCGCTCCGCTAAGTCCGCGTTACTGCATTGCAGTTTCATCAATACGGTTTCAGTCCCTAAATCCGCGATGTCGCCATTGTGAGTATGGAATGAGATATAGCGCTCTAACCCTCTTCCGCTTACTCGCTCGCCCACTTTGGATTTGTAGAACTCTCGCTTATCACGCTGGTTGATTTGGTGCTCAAACGATTCAAATTCAATCAGTGGTTTTCGGCGACGCTCGTCTTTACTCCAACTCTCCACTTGCTCAATGGAATAAACCTCGTAATGCTCTTGAATGTTACTTTGTGGACGCACCTTGTACTCGTTTCGTCGATGCTCTAAACGGATTGGATCGCCGTCTTTTTCAAACAAGTTAACGGCAGGTGTGCAGTGCAACCTTAAGTGTTTATCTTTAAGCACCACCTCTGAAGGCAAAGCACGCTTAAAGTGGAATTTGATTTTGACCGTACTGCGCTGTGGAATGCCTTTTAGCCACTCTAAGCCTTTAATGTCGAAGAACATGAACTTATCTGGCAAAGAGAAGAATTCTTGCAGCAAACGGTAGCCTGCAAAGGAATTTTTGCTGTAAGGCAACAGCGCCTCGTCCTCTTCATGCCCGACTGGCTTAACGTATTCTGGCCCTAAACGATGTTTGTAGCCGCCACCAACATCCAACTCGACGTGATCTAGATAACGGAACAGCCATAAGAAGACAGTGCGAGTAATATGAATCTCACCATGCAGGTGCAAACGCAACGTATCTAAACCGATACGAGACAGTTCCAGGCCATGCTCCGTCGATAACGTCACATCAATCATCGAACTGGTGCGGCTGTTAGTTTGTTCGATGTTAGTAATCGTAACTGGGTATAGATTGACGTCATAACAAGTACGGAACAAACACTGCGTGCCTTCTACCTGTTCGCTGGCCATTTCCGCACCACGTTTCACCACGGTTTTCTCAGTAACACTTCCGGTATGCGGTTTTAGTTCGCTAATGCACAAAGACGGAATCGAACGCATGTAATGTGGCCACAGCAAAGTCATCAGAGATTGCGTTAGCTCAGGAAGTTCATCGTCAATCTTTTCGCGGATGCGTCCGGTCAAAAAAGCAAAACCTTCCAGCAGTCGTTCGACATCTGGATCAAAAGTTCCTTCAGAGAGAAAGTGAGTTAACTTCGGATGATATTTGGCAAACTCACTACCCGACTCGCGTAAATACGTGAGTTCATCTTGAAAGTATTTACTGTTACTCAAGTGGCACCTACTAAACGTTAAATTGGCCGTCGGTTCCCATGTAGACATCGATCGACATTGGGACTTTACCGCCGTTATGGGAAACTTCGCCGCGAATACCAAAGCCGAGTTGTAATGGGTTATGGTGGTCTTCACGGTAGTGAACCTCGACATTCAGCAGTCGGGGCTCAAAGCGTTCTATGGTTGACGTGATGTTTTTTTGAATATGGCGAACGAGGTTCGTGTTGTTAGAAAGTACGTCGTTAAAATCTGGCAGACCATACTCATTGTCGATCATTGCGTTGCCGGAATGCGTATTCAACAAGTCAGCGAGATGCGAGTGAATGGATTCAATCAAATGCTTATGAGACACCACTTTCTCGTAGCAGTTTTTTGGTTCTCCTAGCTCGATCCGCTCTAAAAGACGGTAACCTTTTTCCATATGCGATCCTACGAAAAAAGCAGCCAGTCTTCACTGGCTGCTTGATGGTTTCAGTAATGGGTTATTGGTCTAGCTTACCAACTAGAGACAAGTCGAAGCTTGCGCCCATGTACTTGAAGTGAGGACGTACAGACATCGATACTTTGTACCAGCCTGGATCGCCTTCTACGTCTGATACTTCAACCTTCGCAGCGCGAAGTGGGCGGCGACCACGAACTTCCGCTGGCGGGTTCTCTTGGTCAGAAACGTATTGACGAATCCACTTGTTCAGTTCGATTTCTAGGTCAGAACGCTCTTTCCAAGAACCAATTTGCTCACGCTGTAGCACTTTTATGTAGTGCGCTAAACGGTTGATAATGAACATGTAAGGAAGCTGAGTACCTAGCTTGTAGTTCATCTCGGCTTGTTTGCCTTCCGGCGTGTTCGCAAACACTTTTGGTTTTTGAACAGAGTTTGCAGAGAAGAACGCCGCATTGTCAGAACCTTTACGCATGGTTAGCGCAATGAAACCTTCTTCTGCTAGCTCATACTCACGACGGTCAGAAACCAGGATCTCGGTTGGGATCTTAGTCTCGATTTGACCCATAGCTTCAAAGTTGTAAACCGGTAGATCTTGTACAGTACCACCGCTTTGAGGACCAATAATATTCGGACACCAACGGTACTTAGCAAATGATTCACTGATCTTAGACGCCATCGCGTACGCTGAGTTGCCCCATAGGTAGTTATCATGGCTGTCTGTTACTTGCTCATCGTAGTCAAACGCCTTGATTGGGTTATCTTCAACAGAGTAAGGTGTACGTAGCATAAAGCGAGACGTACATAGACCTAGGTAGCGCGCATCTTCGTGCTCACGCAGACCACGCCATTTCGCGTACTGTGGACCTTCGAATACAGACTTCAGATCTTTTAGGTTTGGCAGCTCTTCGTAGCTGTCTAGACCAAAGAATTTAGCCGATGCCGACGTGATGAATGGTGCGTGAGACATTGCACCTACGTTAGCCATGTATTCCATCAATTTGATGTCAGGCGACGAAGCTGACATAGCGTAATCACAAATGACGGCGCCAACAGGTTTACCACCGAACTGGCCGTATTCACGTGTGTAGATTTGCTTGTACAGGCCAGACTTCACCACCTCTGGAGCGTCTTCGAAGTCATCAAGAACTTCGTCTTTCTTCGCAGAGATCAGTTCAATTTGAATGTTCTCGCGGAAGTCAGTGTGATCAACCAGGTACTTAAGGCCACGCCACGTTGATTCAATCGCTTGAACTTCTTCGTTGTGAAGAATTGCATCAACTTGCTTAGACAATTTTTGGTCGATTTCAGAGATCATCAGATCAACCAGAGATTGGTCGACTTTCTCTGTGTTCGAACTGCTTAGTAGCTCACTGATGAATGCTTCTACGCCGCGTTTTGCAACGTCAAAACCTTCATCACTTGGCTTTAAACGTGTTTCGTTAAGAATGCTATCCAGAAGTGAGCCTGATTCAACTAAGGCTGCTTCTTGTTCTGGCGCTTGTGCTTCTGCAGACATGATATCCCTTACTCTTCTTTCGCGTCTTGGTCGTTGCCAATGCTTAGTTCATCCAACAGTTTCTTTCTCGCTTCTTCATCTTGAAGAACCGATGCGATCTTCTTACGGAACGCAGGCACGTTTCCTAGAGGACCTTTAAGTGCAACCAAGGCTTCGCGAAGCTCAAGTAGGCTGTTTAGTTCAGGTACACTTTTCGCGATCGCTTCAGGAGAGAAGTCCTTCATGTTTTGGAAGGTCAGATCAACACCAATCTGGCCGCCTTCTTCATCAGAAAGACGGTTTTCAACGTTGACTTTAACGTTTGGAGACATGCCCTCTAGCACTTCGTTAAAGTTGTCTTTGTCGATGTTAATTGGAGTACGTTCTTCAATTGGTGTCTCATCTGCACGCGCAGTAAAGTCGCCAACTACCATCATGCTTAGCGGCAGCTCTACGTCTTCTTGCGTATCGCCAGTTGCTGGAACATAACGGATATTAATTCGCTCTTTAGGAGCCACCGAGCCGTCACGTGACATAATTCGTTCCTTATCTAACTCTTTAATTAGTCGTAAATTGCTTTCCACTCTTCATACTTCTCAGGTAGAAGATCCTTGCTTCCAAATAACCGATGGAGTGTTTTTCGAATTAGGTCTTCTAACTGTGACGATAAGTGGGGTTCCCAGCTCGCGAGATTAAACGCTTTTTGTACTTCCCACCCCTTCTCAAGATACGGCAAACACAACGGGTATAATCCAACAGACTGGTAAGCTGCTATCAATTGTAAATACAGCATGAACTGCCCTCGTCCCGAGCTATCCAGCTCAAGTTTGTGGGCAAGCTCTGCGGCACATTCCCCTAGATTTTCTAGAGTGATATCCTCCATTGGCAGCGAGTCTTCCTGCGAAATCACAACCGTTTGAACAACGGGTTGAGAAGTCGAAGAAGTAGTATCTTGAGTCGATAACCAGCTCAAGGTCGCTTCATCTGCAAATGGTATAGAATTCTTAAATGAGAGGTGCTCGATGCCCTCTAGCGATTCAACAAAACGCGTCACTTCTTGTTTCACAGCAAGCGCTGCATCATCAAAGCCCAAGTTATTAAGCATCGAATACACGAAGTAATGGCCCGTCAGCCAAAACGGCGCATCCGTTAATGTGCGCTCCAAACGCTTAATGGTGTCGATGTCGCTTTCTTGTTCAGCTTTATCTCGGTATTCCGCTTGTTGATCGGACGACACTGCCAAGCTCAAAGGCGTTTGATTATTTTGGTGGTCGGGTAGACCATCAATGTCATCCCAAGTCAGATGACGATAAATCCGGTAAGCCAGCGGATCACTTGGGTTCGCATGAAGCATGACTTCCGCAACCTTCTTCAAGGTGCGCTTAGAAGCCGTAGGCGAAGAGAAGTCCGTATCGACATCGACTTCTTTTGCTACCGCTTTCTTAACTGGCGCAGGTTTAGGGGCCGGCGGAACCGCCTTCACCGGTGCGGTTTGCACTTCATTCTGCGCTGGCGTTTCTTCGGCAGCAGACTGCGTAGCTGGTGCAGGCGCCGCTTGTTCAACGTTAACGACTGCATCATCGCTCTGCTCATCAGCCGCCGCTTGTTGAGATAAAACATTGAGTTGAGTGCGAATCTCAAAGAAATCCGCTTCTGAGTCTTGGTAAACCTCGTCGTACTGGCGCTGCACTTCTTCAATAGTCGAAATGCAGTTTGATACCAAATCCCATGACTGAGCGCTTTCCGCTAACTTGCTGCAGACCAGTTTAAACTGATGGTTCAACCATTCGACCGCGCCATCTCGACCCCGCTTTCGCGAAGGATACAGTTCAACGCCAAAGCGATTTAACGCCTTACTAAGCAGCTTTAGACCTTGTTCAAAGCCTTGCAGACCAAACTCTTCTGTTAGCGCGCGAACGAGGTAACAAATGGCTTTTAAGTCTTTACTGTGGTGCTCTAGAACTTCAGTCGCGTGCGTTTTTACCACGCTCCAATCTACTGTTTCGCCAAACAAGGAACCGAATTTCTTCACTTCGGACTCCATCATTTCGTAGCAAAACTCGTAACGGGCATCGTTACCCACTGGAGATTCATCAGAAATAGGATTAAGCAGACGATCGATATCAATGTTGGACAAAATTCACGTCTCCTTCAGTCAAGTAATCTCTCAACGCACGCGCTACCGCAATTGCGCCATTTGCTGGCTTAGATAATCGATGGCTCTGCTCAATCGCATCCGACGCCATGCTATCTAGAATTTTCGTGATTTCTGTAAATTTACTTGGTGCATTCCGTTCTAAATCGGCAAGGGATTCATGTAGCTTTTGTTTGTCGTAAACGGATTGCTCCATCACGGTGCTAAACAAAATAAATTCGCTTCTTGCGACGATTAAATCCTTTATTTTTTTGTCTAGTTCTGGCGTATTACCGAAGTAGGCTTTGGCTAATTCGGCTTCTTCAATTGCTTTGGTGTAAAAGTGCGCCTCTGCATGTTTATCGATGGAGTCATTAATATTTTCCATCACAGCCTTTGGTAAGATTTGGTTGTAAAAATAGGCTTGTGACTGGTTTAACAACCATGCCTCTTTCATTTCATTTTCTGCGAGCTTAGCTTCACCATCTAAAATTAAGCGAGCAATCTGCTTATCTCGACTGCCAGCTATGGCAGATACTTTCATGGAATCGATAGACGCGACATTTAACCCAGACATCACTTTAGTCAACGCCTCATCCGCATATGGAAACAGAGCACCGTCACGAACAAGGGTTTCTCGCAAGGTGACAAGCTCCTTACGTAGTTCGACTAATGCCATTGGTAAGCCATCCGCTAACGATTGATACGACGTTAACTGAGCCTGTTTTTCTTCATATAAATTCGAGAGGCTTAACTGCTGAGCTTGATATGCTGTTCGATAAGCTACTGTCATATCAATACTCTGAGTAGCTTGAGACAATTCTTCTTTGATTTTCCATGGAGGCTGAGCCAAAAAAGAAGCCGTTTCAGAGGGCGTAATAACGTGAGTTACAGTAGTGACACCTCGGGAAAAAATGGCATCCAATTGATCTTTATTCTGTTGATATAAATAACTTCCTGCTGTTGCCAGCACACTCAACACTAAGCTCGCCTCTAATATTTTAAAGCGACCATACGCCGTTTTATCATTTGGCTTACAGTGTGTAAGCAGCAAGTCCGCGTTACGCAAGCTACTGAAAATTGGTGCGTTAGAATTTGAGCTAATTGATTGCGTATCGATTCGCGCTAACTGTTGAGCAAAAGAAATAGCGGTATAGCCATGCCCTCTTGGTTTGTTGATGACTTCTTTCAGCAATTTCCAAATATGAACCGGGATCAAAGCCGGACGCTTTCGGTCTTTTAACTGCTTATTCCAAGCATCACCAAATATTGAGCCTAAAAATAGATGTCCAGCGAGCAAAGCGAGAGAGTAAACATCATCTTGCGGTTCCGCGATGCCAGTTTCTATATAAAGAGGGGAAGCGTAGCTCAAGCTTGCCTCTGCGTATGGTTCTGTCTCTCCAATGTAACGAGCAGCGCCGAAATCAATGAGCTTAACGTAATCGCCTTCACTCACTAATACGTTAGATGGTTTAATATCAAGATGGCAGATACCTCTTGTATGCATAAACTCTAGAGCGCCAGCGAGTTGATACACCAACCAAGCGATGTGGTCGTGGCGGAAGCCTTTAGAAGAATGACGCTCCATTTTTTCTGCCAGTGATTCACCTTGGATCCACTCGTACATCAAATATGGGCGTTCGAATTCGTTGCCGATTTTTACAAAGTTAGCCACGCTAGGGTGTTGAGAAAGCTCCAGCCTGCTCGCTTCGTTAATCAACATTTTGCTCGCAAATTCTGGCGAGTCATCATTGATAACTTTGCAACAGATTTGCTTCTCTGGCTGCCCTTTTTTTGCAAGATGGTAAACCGTTGTCTTACCATTTTTAGAAGGAAGCTTATCTAATACATCAAACTGTGAAAAAAGCACGTACTCAAGCTTCGGCTTATTTTTTTCTGCTAGCCTTTGCTCATTCAGTTTCTTTTTCTCAATAGCTTTAACAACCAACTGATCGATATATCCTTTGGCTGTACTCTGATTATTAGACACTTAGTACTCTTTCATAGAATAAATATTATTAGAGTTGAATAATATTTTCTTGAACGTACTTGTATCAAGGTTGGTATTTAAAACAAACAGTAAGCCTATTATTTTAGTTATTATTACTAACTTATTAGACCTTTTTACTTACGCTTTCACTGCATGAGTTATACGCTTTTTCGTGTTACAAACTTCAACCTAATAATATGAGTATATTTTCATTGCCATTTGATCGATGAGTGCCCACTAACATTGCAGTAATTGGAGAACTCCTTTGTCACCATGAAAGTCGAACATTAACAATGTAGTTGGTTGCTTAAAGTGGTGCTCTCTGACCGCAAAGGCAATTAAAGCGAGAGAAGAACAACTGCCCATTGTGCCCCACAACTCATTGATAAGCTGCGGTTGTTCTGGGTTCGTGAATCGTTCTGCTTTCGCCCCCAGAGCAAAGCCGTAATCTTCCGAATGCATGCGCAGGTTCGTCATATCGGAATACACTTCACCAAATGAATAGAGCTTTTTACTCGCACGTTGAACAAGTCGAAACATGCCTCTTCGGTCTGAAGTGTTTAATTCCGTATCAATGTAGCCAAGCTGCGCTTGAGGCTTAAGTTTCAATGTTTCTACGGTGTTTTTTCGACAAAGAATTAAACCCGCCCCACCCTCGCTCGGAATAACGCCCCATGGATTATTGGTACTCATTACCATCGCATCGTCGATGAGTGTTTGCATCGAACTCACCAAGGAATCGACACTGATACACATCATAGCATCATATTTATCCAATGATTTCATGGCCTGGAGAACGAAACTGGGCCCACTGGCATGAACAGCATTCACCACAGAGAGAAATTCAGCATAGTTACTTTCACCAAGCCATTCTTGCACCTTTACTAGTGAAACAGACGCAGGCACAGCTATAAGCAAAGGTATTGGTCTCAATGAACGTGGTAACTGTGCTAACAATGAATCAAGCAAGTGGGTGATTAACTCACACGTTTTCTCAAACTGCTCACTTTCTTTGGTGTATTCGATTTTGGCGTAAGTAAAACGCTCGATACCATCATCCCCTACACATTGGTCGAATCTTCCTAAATCAGCATACGAAACTGCACTAGCAATATCTAAATTCATACCGGTTGGCGTCATCACTTCCATCCCTAGCACGTAACGGCCTGTTGAATTATGCATGCTCGCTTACCTCTTCCAACTTAGTGATCGATGTCGACACCAACAAATGCTCCTTGCCCTGACAAGGAAACGCAGCCGTGTAACTGATTGATATAGTTTTCTTTTCCGCATCAACGAATAAGGTGTACATCGCCATATCAGCTTGATAACTTTGACCTTTAAACGTCGCGATCGCACGGTATTTTTCTTTAGGAATTCGAAATGAAAGCGTGTCATCATGACAAAAACCACTCATCATCAAACGCTCCCCCCCACGAAGAAAGCCTTTGCACTGTTGATCAATAGGCGCGCTTTGGAAGAACCGCTTATCAAAATCGAGTGGCAACATTGGCTTGCGATTCTCAATCCAATCGTCATCGAACGTGCCGGCCAGCTTCTGGCGCGCCTCAAAGAACGGAGGCACTGGCCCGAACCCCGCAACGCGTAGTTTTTTCGCGGCGGCACTCCAGTCCTCTCGGGGATAAAAAATCGAGGGTACTTTCTGTTCAAGCAATTCTTTGTTGGAATCGGCAACACCACCGCCTATTCGGTTACGTAAATCACCGCCTACCGCGCAAGTGTAATCAATGTCTTTTTCAATAAATGGGACTGGGTTGCTCAGCGTTATACTACCAGCATGCTCAACCCATACTCGCTCCCCGTGAATAGCGAGAGTCTTATCGATATGACCATCAATCAGCACACGACACTCTTGGTATGTCACTGGCTTTTTCGCGTAGCTGCGCGCTTTGCCGTAAACAAGTACATCTGTGTTTTCTTTGGTATACGCGAACTCGTGGTCAACTTTCATCGCAGAGAAGCCTTCTTCGCCCAAATATTGGGGATCATCGAAGATTTCACTTTCACCTAATTCGTGCCAAACCACACCATCGAATTGCCATGTGCGTTTGGCGACTACAACCCAGACTTCATCGCCGTTTTCGTCACGTTGAAAACGACCTTTAAGTGATAGCTCAGGGTGCGCCTCAATATCCCATAACTGCATTGCTATTCCTTAAGTTGAATCGTTCGCTCGCAGAAGGTGCGGCCTTTAAATTGTTGAAGTTCCAGTCTTGTTGATGAATCGGCATTGCCATATCCCAAGGCACGTAGGCTCTGGATTGAATACAGAGTTGACGCCATAGCCAATCTCGGAACAGCACATCAACGTTAGCATCTTGCATCGCAGCTAACGTAGACTCGAAGCTCAATGCGTAACCCAAGCGGCTTGGTAGATTTTGCATATATTTTTCATCTTCCACCCACTCATTGAGCAGATCGACGATCTCTTCCCATTCATACTCGACACCAACATCTTGCGGAGTCAGAGGAAGAAGCTTTCCGTAGACGACATACAAGGCATGAAGCCAAACTTCACCTTCAGCTTCCTCCAGACTTTCCAAGTGCTCGATGATTTGGGGCACCAGTTTCCAATCACCACTCAGCGCAAAATCAACAGGTGCTAATGAAGAAGAGATATCAAACGCCTCAAACTCTTTTAACTCAAGCAACTTGGCGTAAGTGAGCACTTGCGCTGATGGTAATCTATTTGGTTCGATGCCAAAGCACTGACGGAACCAAGTGCCTCTGTCACGTTTGGTAATCAAACGTTCAAATAGATATTGTTCGCTGCCTGCATTGTCATTGAGCCAATCAATCCCCTCTTTCACGTCTTGTAAAGCGAGCAGTGGCAAAGCAACATGAGAGCTAATGATACTGGCTTTGTTCCAACGCTTGATGAGAGAAACACTTAATGTTTGACGTACACGTAAGCATTCAAAGTAAAACGCACCGGATGTCGCATTACCCTCAATAAGCTCCGAAAGCGTGCTATCCATAGATTCAACCGGAGATTGTACGGCGATGACCATTGCGGTTTTAACGTCAATATCTTCGAGTAAACTCAAGCCGCACAAAAGGTTATCCAACTCTAAGCCCAACTCGCCTTGTAGCATCAGCCAGCTGTAGATTTCTGGCTCTTTGCTTCTTAATTGATGAATCAACCCCGGTGCTAAGCGATAAAACGACAAGTACACCTGCTTCAGTTCTTCAATTTGGCGTTCAATCAGCTTGAGATACGCCAACTCACGACTTGGATAACCCCTTTTGTGAATTTGAACTCGCTGCCTGATTAAAAAACCGATACTTTCAGAAGCAATGGACAGCTTTTCATTACAGAAATCCAGCCATGTTACTGGCAATTGGGAAAGGTCGTTCACAGCGCGCTCAGCTTTTGCTAACGCGCCTTCGACTTCTTGATTGGTTATGGGTGCCTTTAGGTGCTCGACACCGATTCTTTGTCGCATCTAGTTATCCGTTATTAGCGTGCCATAACGCGATTGCAATTAGTTAATACAAAGTAATTAGCTAACTCGACGTAAATTAGCTAATGCTAGGTAATTAGTTAATTGCGATCGTTCCGCCTTGAATTTTTTGTGCTTTTTCTGCTTGAGAAGTGACGTACTTCGCTTTAGTGGTAATTCGTCCATCGCGCCCGCTATAGCGAGTTTCTGTCTCACCACTTTTGACTACCAACTCTTGTTCTGTCTCGATAACCATCTTCTTCGCTCGCAATACAAACTCGTCAGAGTCATCCAGAATGGAGAAGAAAATGTCCGTCACAAGAGGCAAGCTTAAGTCGTCGTTCAAAAACTCAACTCGACAACTTAATCGATTATCGATAGCCATTTGCAGTTCAGAACGACGAAAGCCACGTCCTAGTCTCGCAGTGAGTGGCTGCTTAAATGGGTTACCATCAAAATCAACTCGCACACTGCCCGTAGACTCACTGATAGCCACTATTATTCCAAAACGCGAAAAGCAAGCCGTTGATTCGGCTTGCTGCTCTGATATTACTTCTGTTGTAAGAGGTTGTTTTTCCATTGTTAGTTAACCACTACGTTGCCACCTTTCACGACGACTTTGTCACTGCCTTCGATCGTAATAGCCGAGCCTGATAACTTTATTGAACCATCACTGTTCATCACTAAAGAGGAACCACCCGTTTTCAATACAATCTTGTCGCCACTGATAATTTGCGTTGCACCATCAGCTTTATAAGCGGTGTTCCCTTTCACTGATACCGTTAAGTTGCCACCAACCGTCTGGTTATCATCCGCACCAATATCTGAACTCTTAGACGCACCGATAGTAAGGTTACTGTTTTCGCCAATATCTAAGTCATCATTTTTACCGATCTTAGTCGTACGGTTATCACCAATTTCTAAGTCAGAATTGTTTTTCACATACTGGGCTTCGTTCGCGTTGTATGTAACGGTAACGTCTTGCTCGACTGTCTCGGTAAACGTACTGTTTACTTGTGTCGTTTTATGCCCATGGATGGTTTCTTTATGGTCACCATGAACTTCATTCGTTTGGTGACGTGCAACCTTCAAGAATTCATCTTGACCGATATCACGGTAACGGTTGTTGAGCACCTTGGTCGACATGTCTTTTTGAGCGTGAATATAGACTTCTTCTTGGTTCGCTTCGTCTTCAAAACTCAACTCGTTGTAACCTGTTCCTTTGTGCGTTTGCGTGCGGAACGTGGTACGAGTTTTGTTTTCTGGCAAAGAGTACGGTGGGAAATGCAAACCGTTGTAAACTGCGCCCGTAACTAACGGACGATCTGGGTCCCCCTCAAGGAAAGTCACTACGACTTCATGGCCAATACGCGGCAAATAAACTGCGCCCCATGTTGGCGCCGCCATGGATTGGCTTACACGAATCCAACAGCTTGAATGTTCGTTGTTATCACCGTAGCGATCCCAATGGAACTGTACTTTCACTCGACCAAGCTTGTCGGTGTAAATCTCTTCACCTTCTGGTCCTACAACGACCGCCGTTTGAGGGCCATCCACTACTGGTGCCGCTAGTTTAGGCGCTTTAAACACCACATCACGTGGAATACACGAGAACTGGTTGTAGTAAGTGGTTGGCATACCACTCGCTTCATCTTCATGCACTTGCGGATCTTGACCTGTGTGCATTACAGACAACATGAGGTAATCGCGGTTAATCTCAGAACGCGGGTGGTCACTGACGTTAAAGCTGTAACCAGATGCTAAGCGCATTACGTCACTCGTTGCTTCCACTTGTTGATTATCGACTATGTGTTCCGACATCCACTCCGTGGTTCTCACCTGCCCCATCAGCGGGTCGACGTATCGTCCAGGATAATCAAACTGCTTGAGATCTTGGTCTAGCTCGCCAGCCTGTGTCATCTCTTGTGGAATTTTAGGGTGTTCGTAGTTGTAATCTGTGTACGTAACCTGTCCCGTTCTAACGCGGTTAACTAACTCGAGATCAGAGATATGTTCGCGATCGGCAACACCGCCACCATCGGCATGATAAACAATCGGCCCAATGTAAGAAGCATTTAGTGGCGAGCTTATCAAAGGTGCAATCGCGTCATTACTGTCGACAATGACCATCGTATGATTTGAATCGCTATGGTCAAAGTAATACCACATACCGTGTTCAGCCATCATACGCTGCACGAAGTGCAAGTCAGACTCACGGTATTGCAGAACGTATTCTTTTGGAGGATAAGTACCCGACACTTCAAATCGGTAATCGGTGACTGCTCCATCATCGAGTACTTCTGTGATGATGTCTTGCGCTGACTTTTGCTGGAAAATACGACAATCTTGGCGCTGAGATAAGAACCAAGCTTGAGGAACCAAGACTAATTGATAACGAGAAAAACGACGCCCAGTCCCTAAGTAACGAACTTCATTCACCACTCCGTTGAACACACGCGCAGCCCCAACACCTTGTCCGTAAAGTGTCAATGTTCCTGCTTTACGTATTAACTCATCGAACGAGATATCTGGATCAAGTGAAAGTAATGAGAGATTGATGTGGAAAGGCTTAGATAACTCTTCATGAACATGAAAGCTCTCAACCCGAAATTCATGCCCACATCCAGGCACTTCAAATTTAAATTCTACGTCATTCACCATATCTTTTACCTGATACAAATAATCGAATTAGGGCCAACAATCGTTGGCCCTGAATCTTTACGCGACGAGCAATTAAGCTTCGCGTGGAGCACGCCAGTCGTCGTTACCCGCAGTACCACAGTTTTCGTGAGTTACTTCGATCGCACGGTAAGTGAACTTAAGCACTTCTTCTGTCACGCGGTCAGCTGTTGCTGCGTCTTGACAGTGGTTCATACGAGTTTGGATATCGACAAGTAGCGCATCAATCAATTTGATTGAGTAGTAGTGCTCTTGTTTACCTTGAACTGAAGTGCGGTAGAAGCGGATCACACACTCAGGAAGTTTTTCGCCAGATACTAGTGCGTTGAATAGTAGTGGAGATGAGCGATCTTGAACTTTAGTTACAACAAGTGGACGGTGTACACGTTGACCAGTTGGCTGACCACTTTGTGGATCACGTGGAACAGTTAGCACGTGATCAAGTTCTTGTACTAGGAACTCATCAACATGAGCTTCTTGCCATGTGTTACCTACTGAATCTGCAGAGTAAGTATCTTTAGTAATATGGCCTTGAGTCTCACCTTGGATAGACATATATGCTGGAGTTGGCATCGCTATTTCCTTTTCTAAAATCTGTTTTGTTTAAATCACCAAATCGCTTATCACCGCGACTACTTGGTATAATCAAAGTCCGTGCCAACTTTAAAAACACAATAAAAACAACAACTTATACAAATTAAGGCATTATTCACTAATATCTTGAGTACAATTTATTGGATAAAAAACCAAAAAGTTGGATTAAGATAATAATAAATTGTTCTAACTTTAAAAAGTGAAAATAACCATATAAAACTGTGTAAATAAAGTCATTAAAACTAATAAATCCGACACTTTTACTATCAATTAATTTAGAATAACAACGCCATTAAAATAACCACAAACATTAATGTCACAATAATCATTAAAAATAACCAACAAACGATAGTCAAAATATCTTGATAAAAAAAGAACGCAATCACTTTTAGTATAATAGCCGCTACCTCTTTTCCTCTAAAGAATAAAATGGCTATGATAAATATAAACCTTTCTTCATTAATTCAGCGTCTACACCCGATTGCAAAAGTAGCATTAGAAGACGCCGCTGCACTTGCAGTCTCTGAAAAAGCAAACGAAGTTCAAATTGAGCATTATTTACTGAGTCTATTAGAAAGGCCAAATAGTGATTTTGACGTCTTATTAAGTCATTTTGATTGTTCTGAGAACTTATTAAGACAATCGGTTCGATCCACACTCGACACCAACGCCAAAGGAAATGGCAGCAAACCTGTTTTTTCTGCTTTATTAATCGAATGGTTGCAAGAAAGCTGGCTGGTTTCTTCTTTAGATCTATCCGAAACACAAATCCGCTCTGGTGCCCTACTCCTTACTCTTGTTAGCAACCCTCTCCGTTACGGCCAACATGGTTACGCCTCTATCCTTGAAGCGGTAAACCCTGACAGCCTTAAGCGTAACTTTGCAGAGCTAACAAGCCAATCTATTGAGGCGCAAGTTGCTACTTCAGAGAAAACACAAGCTCGTGAGGATGGCTCAGCACTGAGCAAGTTCACAACAGACTTCACTGGTAAAGCACGCAAAGGCGAAATCGATCCTGTTTTCTGCCGCGACCAAGAAATCCGCCAAATCGTGGACATTCTTGCTCGTCGCCGTAAAAACAACCCTATTGCTGTTGGTGAACCGGGCGTTGGTAAAACCGCAGTAGTAGAAGGCTTGGCACTTAAGATTGTACAAGGTGACGTACCAGACAACCTCAAAGGTGTTGAGCTTTACGGGCTAGATATGGGTCTTCTGCAAGCTGGTGCAAGCGTAAAAGGTGAATTCGAAAAACGCCTAAACGCGGTATTGGATGAAGTGAAAAACTCGCCAACCCCTATCATTCTTTTCATCGATGAAGCACACACCCTTGTTGGCGGTGGTAACCAAGCGGGCGGCAGCGACGCGGCAAACTTGCTAAAACCAGCCCTAGCGCGTGGTGAAGTGAAAACCATCGCCGCAACAACATGGTCGGAATACAAGAAGTACTTCGAGAAAGATCCTGCCCTTGCACGTCGTTTCCAATTGGTGAAACTCGACGAACCGTCTCCTGAGCAAGCAGCATTGATCATTCGTGGTCTGCGCCCAGCATACGAGAAGTCACATAACGTTTACGTGCGTGACGATGCTATCACTGCTGCGGCAGCACTTTCTGCTCGTTACATCTCTGGTCGTCAACTGCCAGACAAAGCGATCGATGTACTAGATACGGCGTGTGCACGAGTGAACATCAGCCTTAATGCCATTCCTGCTTCTGTTGAGACTCTGCAACAAGAACTTGCAGCTCAACAGCGCGAGCTTGAAGCACTTGAGCGTGATGCTCTGCAGCAAACTGGCGACAAGCACAGCCTTGCTAACATTCCAGACCTAAAACTGGCAATGGAAACAACGAAAGAAGAGCTAGCAGAACAAGAAGCGCAATGGCACAAAGAAAAAGAGCAGATCCAAGAGATGATTGCTCTACGCTCTCGCTTACATGAACTGGTCTTTGGAGAAACAAATGAAGAAGAGCTTGTTGCAGACGAAGATTCAGAACAAGAGCAAGACGTTTCTCCATATGCAGAAATGGATGAAGAAGCCGTTCGCATTGCCATTTCGGCCTGCCAAGAACAGCTAGATGTAATCCGCAATGGCAACCCACTGGTTCACTTTGAAGTGGGCCCAGATGAAGTTAGCCACGTCATCTCGGACTGGACTGGTATTCCAATGGGTAAGATGCTTCAAGACGAAGCAGAAACCACGCTAAAACTGAAAGAAAGCCTAACACAAAGCATCAAAGGCCAAGAATACGCTATCGATGCACTGTCTGAAGGCATTCAAACCGCAAAAGCAGGCTTAGGCAACCCAGACGCACCAACAGGCGTATTCCTGCTGGTTGGCCCAAGTGGCGTGGGTAAAACCGAAACTGCTCGTGCAATTGCTGATCAAATGTTTGGTGGTGAGCGCTTTATGACGACCATTAACATGTCTGAGTTCCAAGAGAAGCACACGGTATCTCGCCTAATTGGTTCACCTCCGGGTTACGTAGGTTACGGTGAAGGCGGCATGCTGACAGAAGCGGTACGTCAGCGTCCATACTCTGTTGTACTTCTTGATGAAGTAGAAAAAGCCGACCCAGAAGTGTTGAACCTGTTCTACCAAGTGTTCGACAAAGGTACGCTGAACGACGGCGAAGGCCGAACCATCGATTTCAAGAACACGCTGATCATCATGACCAGTAACCTTGCGACGCACGAGATCGAATCTTTAGTTCATCAATCAAAAGACATCGATGCAAACATCATCGCAGAAGCTATCCGCCCTACTTTGAACCAACACTTCAAACCGGCGCTATTGGCACGTATGTCTGTGCTTCCGTTTGTTCCGCTGTCTGATGAAGCAATGACAGAAATCATTCACCACAAGCTAAACAAAGTTTCTCAGCGTCTACAGAGCCATCACAAGCTGTCTCTGAGCTACGAAGAAAGCTTGGTTGAGTTCGTACTAGGTAACTGTCGCCTTGCTGAAACGGGCGCGCGTAACATCGACGCGGTTATCAACCGTCAGTTACTGCCTCAGCTCTCGACTCAGCTACTAGTGCATGACAAGGATGATTCACATACGCAAATCGAAGTGTCTGTCGATGAGCAAGGAACACTAACCTATGCGTTCAGCTAACCATAGCGAACTTAGCAACGCCCTACTTGCGATCAGTCAATCTTTGGCTGATCGCAGCCAGCTTACCCAAACCTTGGATGCTGTGTTGACCGCTGCGAGACAAATGACCCTCGCAAAGCACGGCATCATTTATGTTTTGGACCAGACTGGTCAGGCGTTGATTCCAAGTACCGCTCACCATAACGATAAAACGATTGTTTCCCACCCTTGGGAGGCATTGCAGATTGATTCCGCAAGTGAGAACGACCCATTTAACTTTGCCATTCGCAATGGTGAAGTGGTATTGATTAACGAGTTGTATAAGTACAACGGCTATGACTGTGACAGCATCTATCAAACTGAGCAGACGCTAGGACTAAAAAGCGAGAACTTGCTGGCTTGGCCTTTGATTGATAGCGAAAGTAAGACCATTGGACTCTTGGTCTTGCTCGATTTAAGTGTTATCGACAATGAGGCTGCATTGACTGAGTTTTGTCGCATGGCCGCAAGTAATATTCGCCAAGCTGTTTGGTTAGAGCAATACGGGCAAGTGATTAAAAGCCTCAGTGCCGATAATCAAGCCCTCGTTCGTGAGAATACGCAACTCAAAAAGCGCACTCAAAAAACCTATCAAGGCCCTATTGCAGAGAGCGAAGAAATGCTCAATGTCTTGAATCGTCTTGATAAAGTGCTGTCTCTTCCTGTCGACGTTCTGTTGCGTGGTGAGACTGGTGCCGGTAAAGAGGTGATCGCGAAATACATTCACGAAAACTCTAACCGTTCAGAACAGCCTTTGATCGTACAAAACTGTGCGGCAATTCCCGAACAGTTGTTAGAGTCTGAACTGTTTGGGCATAAGAAAGGTTCATTCACGGGCGCGGACAAAGACAAAGTCGGTTTGTTTGAAGCAGCCAACGGCGGCACGCTTTTCCTAGATGAAATTGGCGATATGCCAATGCTACTACAAGCGAAGTTACTGCGTGTACTGCAAGAGCGTAAAGTTCGCCCTATCGGTACCAGCAAAGAGATTGAAGTGGACGTGCGCGTTATCGCTGCAACCCACTGTAATCTTATGCAGCAAATCAAAGATGGCGGATTCCGTGCCGACTTGTTCTATCGCTTAAATGTCTTCCCTATTACATTGCCGCCCCTGAGAGCCCGTAAGTCGGACATTATTCCCCTTGCTGAACATTTCGTGCAACACACAACCAACACGCTAGGTTTGCCGCAAGCGCCAGGGTTAAGTGCCAATGTACGTAAACAGCTGCTTGCCTACCAATACCCAGGGAACGTGCGTGAGCTTAAAAACATCATCGAGCGCTCGGTACTACTGTCCGATTTTGAAACCATTACTCACATTGAGTTTGGCGAACAAATCCCAGAAGATGTACCAAGTATCGACATGAAAGCAGCTTCACCTACCCCAGAGCAACCTGCTTACGAGCAGCAAGCACAAGCGGATTTAGAAGACGTTTCAAAGAGCCTTAAAGACGTCGTTAGCCAATACGAGCGTACAGTAATCATCGATTGCTTAAATGCCTGCAATTGGCACACCAAGAAGGCCGCCGAGCAATTGGCACTTCCAATGAGCACTCTCAACCATAAGATGAAGAAATACGATATTTCTGCAGCGGGTTGATGGGGCTTAAAAAGAAAACTCTAAATTCAGTATGAATCATAAGAAAAGAAAAACCGCCCGAAGGCGGTTTTTTTTGCATCTAGGAAGGGTTATCAAGTGACTTTTCCAAGGGCTTGGGTGCTTGAGTTACCGCAGGTTGTTTCTCAATCCAATCTTTCAGCCATTTCTTGCGTTGAGATTCGTTATACTGCTTCCAAGTTTCAGCCGCAGACTTGTCTACGCCTTCCTCTGTCGACTCTTTCTCAATTAACCAAGGCATATCACTAAAGAAATTACCAGCCAAAGCACTATCCGCATTTAAAGAAGGAATAGAAATTACAGCATCACGACCAATATCATAGTCATCAACTCCATTTAATCCGACTTGTTTTAGATGAGCAACCGAAAGCTCCAAGTTCGCTTTACCACCAATTACACCACCAAACGGTCTTAGGCCTTTTAACCTAACTCCCGTTGGTGCAACATATTCCAAGTTAAACCTCATGCAGTACATCGTATAGTTTTTGCTCTTAGATAGTTCATTCTCTTTAGTGAGACTACCTACAGCTTCACCTATAAACTCACTCATGGCATCAACTTGTTCTCGATGGTTTTCTGAAATAGATTCAGTAAACATCCATTCTTCGTTTTTATAGGCAAACTCACCAATATGATACATATCGGTGAAGTAAAGAGGACCTTTAACTGGCTTGCCATCATTTCCGTCGAGCGCCAGTTGAATACACATATTCACTGCTTCCCACGGCATACCCAAACGTTCATAAAGTGCTTTTTCATGACTCTCACCCAAAATCAGTACATAAATACTGGCAGGATCGTCTTTCTTTTTGTTTCCCCATGAGAAACCATCACGCCAGATATTATCAGCCGATTGGTACCACTTTCTTTCACTGAAAAAGTTCAAACCAGACGCTTTGGTGTCTATAGCCACCAATTGCTGTTTAATGCCATGAAGTATAGGGATGGTATTTTTGTCTCCCTCACCTGCCATTAAGGTAAAGCTCTCTACCATAAGGTCCTGTTCACGTAGACGCAGTTGCTGCTCTCCCAAGTAGGTATCAAGCAAAACCAGTCTAGTTTCTGTACTTAAAGCGCCAATTTGCAACTCATCTTCAGCATCATCAAACTTCTGCCCCAGACTGTACTCTTGTGGTAAATAAAAACTATGTTGCCCTTGGTTTGTTCTAATTCCCAAGCAGTAACGCATATTTTGGAAGCCTCCGCCTTTTACATAGCGCTTAAAGGAATCCGCTTCTGCAAAATAGTCGCTTGGCTGACCCGATATCGCTGCTCCGGAAACTGCCATACTGAACATTGCATCAGAGAACATTAGCTTTGCTTTAGAGGTCATTGGTTTCATACCGTCGATCATCACATCACCGAAGCGGAATGAGGGAATATGCTCAATAGCAATCAACGTAGCGCCGTCATCAATCCCCTGTTGCTTGTAAAAAGCACTTATTCGCCCATCAGGATCTGCTTTGAAGTCACTAACCTTCATTGGCAGCATCCAGTCACTGAAAGCTGGACCTTTAATATTTTCGAGCCCGTCGACGCGATCATAGCCAATAGTAACTGGCTTCGCATACTTGTGTTCTTTTTTAAGTATCAACTGCACTTTCACTTTATCGTATGGACCTAGGCGACTGCTGCTAGATTGCTGAATCCAACTATCATATGACATCCATTCCGGTTCATCACTTTCAGCATAGCGAGCTGACTGAACTAGTATTCGACAATAGCCGATTTCATCTTTCTTTAACTCACTTCCTTGCGGGTTAAATGACTCGGTAAAGTTATCAAACATCGTTTCATTTGGGTGTTCAAACAACATGGTTTGTATCGGGAAGATTTGATTAAATGCACCTGACGCTTTAAAGCTATCCCTGTTTTCGGTTATAGAGAGATGAGAAACTTTGCTATTAGTTGTTATTGGAGCAGGCCAATGCTGCGCACCTTGTGGCATCTTTGTCGATAATTCGGTGTAGTACTCGTTATCACAACGGTTCTTCCAGTTAGCCGCTAAGGTGTTTCCTTTGATCGTATGTACAGACCAATCATCGCTCAAAATGTAGTTCTCAATGTATTCCTTCACCTTGTAACGCTCAACCAAAAACCTAAACGAGATATTAGAATTCCGTTTGGTTTGAGATCCTAGGTCAGCGAGTAATAACACTAAGCCATTAATAGCAAGCGCTCGTAGTTGGTAGCGTTTTAACACCTCCTTACGAACTTCTTCGCTCTCAAGGTGAGTAATGAGTTCCTGATAAGACCTACATTCAATACCTACATCTACCTTACTGCGTCGCAAATCGTTAAGTAACTCGATATGTATTTTTGCCAGCCTTTCAAGCTCACTGACAACCTCATGGCTTTGCTTTAACTCTTCTAGGAAGGAGTCCAACATTAAACTATCAATCACTTTCACCGCAGATATTGCTGTCTTTGAACCCTCTATGGCAAGCATAAACCCTCTTGCCGCAGGAGCTATAGCAGGAATATAGGAAGCGACGTCAACGACACTGTCAAAAATCGCCATTCGCAGTGCGACTTCTGCTTTATCTTGCGCAACCATCTCAGCTTCTAGAGCAAGCCTAGAGCGTTCCATTGCATGCGAGCCATAGCGACTGGGATGAAAGAATATGTTCAGGGATTGCAGGTAAATACGGATTACAACCCGACGGTTTTGTCTTAGATTAGGGTTGTTGCGGTCGACTTTTTCACCTTGTTTGGGAACATAGACAGGTTTACTTTCACCAAAAGCGGCTACCGAAACACGACCTTCAAAAACAGGGAACTCCTTCATGAGCAGTTTTTTCGCATATTCTGCGCGCTCTGCCGAGACCTGCATATTTGCTTTCTCGGTACCGACTTGGCAAGCATGCCCTTCTATCTCTACTCTAAGGTTTGGCTCATTCTCTAAAACGTTGGCAAGAGAAGCAGCAAGCTGTTTAAATATAGGTGCATGATCCTTTAACTCTTTTTCACGCGAGTTAAAGGCAAATTCTATTTTTATTCCTGCGCCTCTAGAGCTATTTACGAGAATGGCGTCAATCTGATTGCCAGATTGATCACGCGCATCTTTTAAAGCCTGTTCTAGTTTTTCTTCCTGGATATGGTTAGCAGTCTTCCAAACTGGAATTTGAGCAAGGTAGTCTTTTGTAACTTCTTCTGTTCCTTGCTCTGCTTTATCAACCTTTTTATTTTGATTAACCAGCTGTTTAGCTTTTTTATACAAACTAAGTGCTGTCAATCCCGTTCCGAAGCCATTAAAACCAACGGTTTTACCACCAGAAAGCCAAGCTTCCGCAACTCGCCCGGCAACCACACGTCGGTTACCCAGACGTGATTCTAAAGAAAGTGCTAGTGCGCTTGACCGAGCTTCATTGGTGTTAAAAACCTTATCGTGAAATAGCGCCTTCCAACCAACACCCGCGATAGCTGGAGTGTGGAGTTCCTGCAACTTATCAAGCGCTTCTTTCGTACTGTAAATACCGTAATACAATTCGCCCGCCGCTTTCATCGCAGGCGGCATCTCGGACTTAACTGCATCCCAATACAGTTTCGAGACGTTATTAAACACCGCTTGGCGGCCATCACGATCTAAAGTGTCTTGCAAGCTACCGCTCAGCAGCCCTGCTCCTAGCTGAGCAGACACATCTCGGATATTCTTGAGTAACGCAATACTCCTTGAAGCTGGCGTATTAGCTGTTACACCTTGTACATTACCGTGAAGGTAATGTTTCATATTTCCAAAGTACTGAGGGTACTGATAAATCAAGGATTCCTCAAGGGAGATCATATCGCCACTGACAATGGCAAATTTCCCTAACGGAGTGCTTGAAGAAAAGGTAATCTGTTCACGTAGCTCGTAAGTATAGACTGTATCTAAGCCTTCAGAAAATTGCTGAATATGAGCGTCTTTAATGAACTGTGGAACACCATTTTTCATCTGGCTTGGAATAAATTCGACACGGATACTGTATAAGCCTTCTTTAAAATCAGCAGGATCAACGTGAAACATCGCGCATGGATATTGCTTAGCATTTTCTTCTGAATGCTCATCTTCAGGTAATGCCGCTTGTACTGAAGAACCTATCGTTTTGTATTCCCCACCTTCTTTGGTTGAGTCAAATTTTTGCAAAGTAACCGTCGCACTTTCATAACCTTGATCAGAAAAAACCACAGCGCAACTCGCCACAACAGGTAAAACGAAGCCTTTTAGTGTCTCTCCCAATTCAGTTACATCTTCATACCACTTGTTATATTCTGCCTGTTCTTCGCTGAGCCCCCCGTTCGCAGCTGGTTCGTAAGGCTTAGCCAGTTGTTCAATGCTGATCTCTGTCAAGGTGAGTTTTGCTTCGCTGTTTTCCAACTGGCTACTCAAATCTGCAACTTTTGTAGCTAACTCTTTGGGGTTTAACTCAGAAAGTGAAGCTATTAAAGGCAAGGGTGGAAAGCGGAAAGTGAAGGTCTGCTCACCCTCTTTGGGTAGATCCCTACCTAAAGCATGAATTGTGTGCTCTGGTGTCAGGACCTCAAAAGCCCCATATTGATCTGGCTTTCCATTACCCAGTGAACATAACTTAAATTTATGGTCGGTAGCCCAAAGCTTAGGGCTATCGCTATCGGTGACGTTAAGCATCGGCACTTTCGCTAACGGGCGAAGATTAGTCACGTCTTTATTTTTAAGCAAGCTAGGCTCTTCGTGCCAAGTTGGATAGACGTTTTTTCTACCCTCCTGAGTTGCAGGAAAATAAGCACCAAACAAATAGTAATTGGCACGCAAAGGTATCGCGTTACAGGTATCATGAGTGCTCACAGTTCATCCCCTTTAACAAAATCACCATTGTTGGCAAAGGCATTGTAAAGAGAAGAATTACTGGCACTGTGGCCCGTCCCTATTTGCTCCCATTTTAAATAAGAACCAAATTCTTTATTTTCTTTTAGTTTACTGAGGATGGCCCGTGCCGCTCCATCCCGAGCATAATTCGCATCTTTACTCAAAATCTCAAAATAGCGCAGTTTACCTACCGCTCGCGGTACGATTTCTTCTGATTGGAAGGTTCTACTTTGGGTATCAATAAGATAACGGTGCGTTCTAGTTTCGGCCCAAGAATAGCGCCCCGTTGGGCTAATTGATTTCTTACGAAAACGGGCTTCATCTGCAGAACGTGAACTATCCGGCACTATCGAGTAAAGCTCCTTTCCCGTGCGCTCATCAAAGACACCAACCCCATATTCATCGACCATATAACGCTTGCCATCATAAATCACGGAGTACTCATTAAACTCTGTGTCTACTTGCTGTTTGTCGCCTGTCGCTAAGGTGTACTTCCAGTCTTTAAACTTGTCTACGTAGTAAAGATAGCTGCTGTCTTCAGCCCATAGAAACTCTGGGTAGCCACGTGAACGACCTAGTTCAATATACTCACCCGTCTTAAGATCTTTAATTACTTTAAACATCCCTTCTGAGGCCGAATAGGCCAAAGCCAAGTAGCGATTATTTGGAGAGACACGCATTAGACGAACTTTGCCAACAAACTCATCTGCGACCAGACGCAAGTCCGTCCCATCCGTTTTGATACTCCACACTTTATCCCTTTGATCATAGTGGTCTTTCGCTTCATTTCGGGCGTTATCCCAACGAAACACTACACGTGGTAAATCATAAGAGCCTTCATTGGTGAGATCTTCACGTGGCCATTCTTTAGCTTTAAAAATAAAGTGTTTAGGTTTACCCGTCTCTTTGTCATAAATAACGTAATTGTTTTCTGTGATATAAACACGACCATCTTCCCACTGTTGAGCATTTTTTTCTGCGATTCGGTCTTGAACCGTCTGAGGTTTTGGCGCGTGTTGTTCAGGTTCCTTGGCCGATTCTTGATTACAGCCAGATAAGACCGCTAAAGTAATCAAGCATAATGTATGACGTAGATTCATCTTATATTCTCTTCGTTATCTTTCTCGATCGCGTTTAATGGTGTGACAACGCAACCCGAATAAGTTGTTTTGTTAACTTGTCTGATCTTTTTTCTTATAAGCCAGTAAATCCGCAATGGGTGTTTGAGCAAAAATGATCGTTTTATTATCTCTTCCGTGATGACTATTGCCCTGATAACCACGGAGAAGATCCACTTCTTTAACCTCTGCAGGCCAACCAGTAAAACGAATCAACCTAGAACCATTCTCTTTTTTTATACATTGGCGCAAGCACACTCGCTGCGACCAATCACCATCGCTTTGCCTTAACTCAAAGTAATCATCTGACTCGTCCAGCGTCGTATAACCCGGATATTCGAAAACTATCTCGACAGATTTAAGTAAATACACGATCGCTACATTTTTATTTAGCTGGCTTCGTAACATTGCGTATTTTTCAGGTTTTGAGGTCGCAGCACTTGGTAATACTGAGAGCAGACGAACAGAACCGTCTCCAATTTTAAAGCTTTTCTCGCTGCTATAATGGTCAAGATCAGTGACTTTTATGGCTTTAGTTCCGGGATCACTTTCTAGTTCAGATAGTTCACTCTCGCTCAATCGTTTACTGTTATAAGCCAAATATACTTCTTGAGGCTCACCTTTAATCTTGTAAGGAAGCCATATATGCGGGAGAGGGTAACCTTGCGCGCTCCGCTCCACTGGGCTAGAAGCATTAATAGGGCTCAAATTTGTTTCAATCTTTTCTTTGATTTGTGGCTCATAGCCAGTCATGACTATCTCAACTTCTTCCTCAACTAAGTTGAACACTCGAGCCTCTCCAGAGCCATTCAAAGAGCCTTCACTTACCACCTTGCCGTTCTGCACGATTTGGAAAGGCTCATAAGCGAAAACACCGCCTGTTTCAGGATTGGTCATATAGATATCGGCGTGCCTTTTGGGTCTAGAGCCTTCACGAACACTATTAATGTCCGTATCTGAAAAGTAACCATTTTCCGTAATTGCCACTTCGCGCCAAATTTTATTGTTCCAAACAACATACACGTAGCCTGATTTAAACACTTCTGCAGCTTCATCTGATTTATCGCTACCAGGGAAGTGCAGCGGAACCACAGGCACCAACACGTTGTCCCACTCATCCATTTGAGTTTCTTTATCAACGGGTTGCAGGTCTTCGGCGAGTTTAAGCAAAATTGGCTGAGGCTGGTCAGTGCAAGGGATTTTGATATAGAGCGTTTTGCCCTCAGCTTCGAGATCTTTAAATATCGCGAGGCTGCGGTGTTTGTTTTCTGTATCAGCCTTGCCTACAGTCACTTTTTCTTTTTGTGCTTCGGTTTTTCCCAACATCAAACATGCCGCGTTGCTAGACCACTGCCCTGCAAACTCGACAACGATTTTTTGATCTGGACTTGGCTCAGAGGGGACATGCGTGTAACTACGAACTAAAGCAACATCGTCGGTAACCTGCTTGTATCCTGCTTTAAAAGCTTTGCTTTCATTCGAAGCTGATACAAAGTCAACGAGTGATTTAAGTCTAGGGAAGCTTTGCAGCTGAGAGTCCGTCAATGGCGAACGACGAGCAACGGTAGATAATGACACCCAATTGCCTTTCCCCAATTCGATTCTTATCGCAGCTAGCAATGCGCTGGTCGTTTTTTTGGCAGAGATGGAAATCTTTTGCGCCAATTCTTTAGGGAGGTTTCTAAGGATGTCATCTGAATTTCGCAAACGCGAAAGCTGTCCTATACACTCGTCCGGTGTAAGAACATAAGATAGCTCGTTGGAGGATAGCTTCGAGCTAGGTATAAATTTGCAAACTAAATGCATTTGAATTCTCCACAACCAACATCGTAAATATGGCTGCGGTGACAATTAAGCTGATAAGGCTTACAAGTACGATTTGGTCTGCGTATCCTACTTACTTAGCCATTTATTTTCAACGAGATAGAAAAATCGCCCGAAATCAAAAACACCAAAAAAATGGTGATTTTTACTATTAAAACATGCGATTTAACCACAATAAAAGCCAGTAACATCACCCACTCTGTCAAAATGGTAAAATCTTACTATCTAAAAAAATTTAATTTATGGACTGAAGTTAACAAAAATCGTAGTAACGTGCGCTTCAGGTAAGCACGAGGAAATTCAGAAGTTTATGAGGTGCCCTCCTCAGCAACAAACAACAAATTGACTGTTACTGAGGAAGTTTAAATAAAAAGGTGAGCGCATTACGCACTCACAAAAGTAACGGCTCTGAAGCTTGCTAGGATTAAATTTGCTTCATCGCGAGTTAAAGAGGCGAGGTATGACCCATCGACCTCATGCAGAACACTATACTCAGAGTATAGAAACGAGCGTAAATATATAATATTTAAAAAGATTTTCAACGCGACACATTCACCACAGCACCTGCCGAGCGACCATCACAATCACTTCATACACACCTAAAAGCAACATTGGCCTAGTTATTATAGTTATTCAGCCTTGTATTAAGACGATTCATTAATTCGAGTAACTTATCAATAAAGGCAATTATTTTGATAAATATCACAAAAAGTCCCAAAGAAATAAAGCGAGCGTTTAGCTCGCTTTATTTATGCCGCATTTTTTAAAGTTTTGTTCTCACTAAAATATCGGTTGTAAACAGCACCTAAGGAGGCTGTACTTGCGAAACGATCATAGTTAAATGTTGCTTGAGCCTCTTCGGCAGAGGCGGAAAGCTTGTTGGTACCATTTACATAAATCGTCACTACCCCCTCCTTCAGTCCTGAAAGATCTAAATCAGTTGTCCATGAGTCTGAAAGCACGGTAGCCATACCTGTGGCTTCTGTACCATCAGCGTCGACTGCTTTAATATCTATGAACTCACCATCTTCAAACCGTTCACTGCTACCACTTACTGTCATGCTTTCCACTCCAGTAACATCGTTGATAACGTCTAGGTGTATTGTCGGTGTAATTGGCATGGAGTAAGCCGTGTTCTGACTACCGGTATTCCCTGATAAGTCTTGGTAGTCACGAACAACCAACCCCACATTGAGCTCCGACGTGCTTGGTACCACCACATCACCAATCCAAACACTTGGGTCCGCGGTTGCCACTAATGAAGTGATCGTCGTGCCACCTAACTCCGCTGCGGCGGATTGCAGATCTTTATCGAATTCCAGCGTTACCGTCACGCTTTGGCCGATGGCTTGGTGCTCAGGCGTAAACGTCACGTTAGTCAACGTTGGCAGAGACTGCGCGAGTGTAAAGCTCTGGCTTTCACTCACTTCAATGCCCGCTGAGTTCGTCCCCTTCACCATCACAGTATAAGTGCCATTGGTTTGGTGACTCATATCAATCGCGTCACTGGTCCAAGTGCCACCGGCTTGTACCGTTGCACTGCTGCTTTTCAATACCGTCGCGCTGCCTTGGGCTTTCACGTCAACACGCAAGGACTGACCATCAAAACGTGTTGACGTACCTTCGAATTGTAGCGTGGCGGCATGCGTTTCATCCACACTGCCCACTGGCGCAATAGCTAAGGTTGGCGTGATCGGCATGGAGTAAGCCGTGCTCTGGCCACCGGTATTTCCTGATAAGTCTTGGTAGTCACGAACAAGCAACGCCACATTGAGCTCTGACGTGCTTGGTACCACCACATCACCAGTCCAAACACTTGGGTCCGCGGTTGCCATTAATGAAGTGATCGTTGTACCACCTAACTCCGCCGCTGCGGACTGCAGATCTTTATCGAATTCTAGCGTTACCGTCACGCTTTGGCCGATGGCTTGGTGCTCAGGCGTAAACGTCACGTTAGTCAGCGTTGGCAGAGATTGCACGAGTGTAAAGCTCTGGCTTTCACTCACTTCAATGCCCGCTGAGTTCGTCCCCGTCACCATCACGGTATAAGTGCCATTGGTTTGGTGACTCATGTCCATTGCGTCACTGATCCAAGTGCCACCGGCTTGTACTGTTGCACTGCCGCTTTTTAGTACCGTCACGCTGCCTTGAGCTTTCACTTCAAGACGCAAGGACTGACCGTCAAAACGTGTCGACGTACCTTCGAATTGTAGCGTGGCGGCTTGCGTTTCATCCACATTACCCACTGGCGTAATAGCTAAAGTTGGCGTGATCGGCATGGAGTAAGCCGTGTTCTGGCTACCGGTATTTCCTGATAAGTCTTGGTAGTCACGAACAAGCAACGCCACATCCAGCTCTGACGTGCTTGGTACCACCACATCACCAGTCCAAACACTTGGGTCCGCGGTTGCCACTAACGAGGTGATCGTCGTGCCACCTAACTCCGCCACAGCACCTTGCAATGCTTTATCGAATTCCAGCGTCACCGTCACGCTTTGGCCGATGGCTTGGTGCTCAGGCGTAAACGTCACGTTAGTCAAGGTTGGCAGAGATTGCGCGAGTGTAAAGCTCTGGCTTTCACTCACTTCAATGCCCGCTGAGTTCGTCCCCGTCACCATCACGATGTAAGTGCCATTGGTTTGGTGACTCATGTCCATTGCGTCACTGGTCCAAGTGCCACCGGCTTGTACCGTTGCGCTGCTGCTTTTCAATACCGTCGCGCCGCCTTGAGCTTTCACTTCAAGACGCAAGGACTGACCGTCAAAACGTGTCGACGTACCTTCGAATTGTAGCGTGGCGGCTTGCGTTTCATCCACATTACCCACTGGCGTAATAGCTAAAGTTGGCGTGATCGGCATGGAGTAAGCCGTGTTCGGGCTACCGGTGTTTCCTGATAAGTCTTGGTAGTCACGAACTAGTAACGCCACATTCAGCTCTGACGAGTCTGGTACCACTACATCACCAGTCCAAACACTTGGGTCCGCGGTTGCCACTAACGAGGTGATCGTCGTGCCACCTAACTCCGCCGCTGCGGATTGCAGATCTTTATCGAATTCCAGCGTCACCGTCACGCTTTGGCCGATGGCTTGGTGCTCAGGCGTAAACGTCACGTTAGTCAGCGTTGGCAGAGACTGCGCGAGTGTAAAGCTCTGGCTTTCACTCACTTCAATACCGGCTGAGTTCGTCCCTGTCACAATCACAGTATAAGTGCCGTTGGTTTGGTGACTCATATCAATCGCGTCACTGGTCCAATTGCCACCGGCTTGTACCGTCGCACTGCTGCTTTTCAATACCGTCGCACTGCCTTGGGCTTTTACTTCAAGACGCAGGGACTGACCGTCAAAACGTGTCGACGTGCCTTCGAATTGTAGCGTGGCGGCATGCGTTTCATCCACACTGCCCACTGGCTTAATAGCTAAGGTTGGCGTGATTGGCAATTCGTGAGCGGTGTTATCCTCACCTATGTTGCCAGTCAAATCTTTAAACTGACTAACAACCAAGTCGACACTTAACAGCGCGGTGCTCGGAACTTGTACATCACCAACCCAGATCTTTTTATCTGCCGTTGCTGACAGAGAACTAATGCGATTGCCGCCAAGCGTAGCTGTCGCCTCTTGGAGCTCTTTATCAAACTCAAGCGAGACACTCACGCTTTGCCCCACGCTCTGATGCTCGGGGTTAAATGTCACATTGGTTAGTTTTGGTAAGGTTCCTTCAACCGCGATACTTAAGCTGCTTCCTTTTCCAGGAATTGTGTTGGTACTTTGATAGCTATTGTCTTCTACCTGAATAGTGATATTTTTATCTTGTTTTTCTGGGCTGACATAGTTAACCGTCCACGTAATATTGTCTGAAGTCGACCAAGTATCTTGTTTTAACGTTCCTGTTACACCGCTATCACTAGCGACAAGATGCACATCTGAGATATCAAAGTTCGTAACTTCTTCTGTAAAGTTAAACGCAAGCGTAATCTCTTCGCCTCCAAAAAGAGGGGCGCTTGAGGCGGTAGAGATACTTAGCCCGGGAACGGTTGCCGCTTCCACATGCGCGTCAATAGAACTTTCACTCTTGTTATCCACCTTGTCTGTTGCTGCCACCGTGATCGTATGATCGCCTTTCGGTAACAAATAGCTTATGACATAAGGCCCCGCTTCGGTTGTCGGCTCAGTAATCGCTTGAGGAGCCACTGTGCTACCACCACTCACCGCTTTTGACGTGACGAGATTTAAATTTTTATCTGTAATGTATGCACTAATTTCTAGTTGATACTTATCGTTTGTCGGCACCTTAGAGGTTTGATTAGCACTTAAGCCCGAAATACTTGGAGCGTCATAATCAACAATAGATTCGATAACCTTTCCATCATAACTTTTGCCTAGTAATTCAAAGCTTGTATTCTCTCTTCCAACTGAGTCCGTCACCGTCACCTTAAGGGTATATGACCCTTGGTTATCGACGGCAAAGTTCATCATTCCATTACCACTAGATGAGATAACATCACCTGAGTAACGCAAGGAATCACCGAGGCTTGGAATAAGCTCCACAGAATATTGTGAAGCTTTCACTCTTTCTCCTTCCACCGTAGATACCGTAAACGGCTGGCTTGCCTTGGTTAAAAACAGTTTCCCACCCTGCAAACTCGTAATTCCATCGAAATCAACTGTGACTTTAGGAACACTAATATCAATGACTTTTCTGATATCAGAATACAGTCCGACGCTATCTGTCGCTTTGATGTCTACTGTGATTGAACCACGCCCCTCTAACTGAGATTTCGGTAGTTCAAAGTACGTAGATGAACCATTCCCATCCTCTACTCTTTCTTCTTGATAACTCGGGTTTAAAACCGAGTAGTTTACTGTTGCCAGGCTGCTACCAGTGTCCGTTATGTCAAAACGAAAACGAACATTATCAGGATTTGTTGGCGATTCGGTTACGATAATCTCATCGCCAACACTTGGAGGTGTGTTGTCAACTTTAATATCAACGGTCGCTTCACCTACTCTCGACCACACATCCGTTGCGGTAATCGTTGTCCTGATCGTTTTTCCATCCGCATCGCTAGGAAGTTCACTTGTAAATGTTGAACACTTGTAGGTTGGATCATCTGCACACACCTCTAATTGTGCAAACTTCTCCGGATTATCTTTATAGTTGTAGGATTCCGTTCCAAACCTGGCCATCACATTGTCTAGTCTAGAGTTTTCATACAGCTTAATTCTGAATTTGGCGACAAGCTGCTGACCATTAATGGTTGTGTTTCCAACCGGATCAGTAATTTCAACGACTACCGAACCTTTAGGTAATTCAAGCAGTAGATCGTGCTCTGGCGTCAAGTTTCCTGCTAAATCAGATAAGTTCTTGATTTTGTATTCTTGAGTTGTACTCAGGCCATCAATAATATCGGCATAGGATTCAGAATACGTACACTTGATATTTCCAACACCTTTGGCACAAGTCGTTGGTGTATAAGCTTTGTTGCCAAGATTACGAACCAACTTTGGATATTCATCTGAACTTTCGGTATTCACGCCTGATAAAGCATCATTGAAAGAGAGCTCAAATGTGAGCATCTTCTTCTTCAAAGCTTCATCAAACCAAACATCACTTCCTTTAAAACTGTATGAGTTACCATCTACGACTGTCGGTGCATCAATATCCACCATCGAGAAATTGAACTTGTTGATCGTTTCACGCCCATTTGTACCCAAGGTTTTAGTGATCAAAGTAACAGGTGCTTTGGTCATGTTTTGCCCAACATTGACACTACAACTGTAAGGCTCTTGCGATACGTTGATAACACCAGAAGTTGGTTGCTCATTAGTTGGTGGCGCATCCAGAGAGTTGTATTCTTCACGAACCCAACACTCTAACGTTTTGGCTTTGACCGCACTCAATGTAGTAAAGGTGACATCAAGAACACCATCAGATAAGTAATTTTGGAAGTCCAGCGGGCTTTCAACTGTTAGAACCACACCTTCACGCTGTACGCTAAAGGTTTGGTTTACTTTTCCAACCTTTCGGTCTTTTTCATCAAGGTAACGAACTTTGTTATAAACTTTGATATCAAGTTCATAATTACCATCTTTGGCAATTTGTGTAGAAAGCAACGTTGCAGTCCAAGTGCCATCTGCGGTTTCTGAGAACGTAAAGTTAGTCCCGTTTTGCTCTCCAGAGAATCTATACGTTGAGTCAATTCGATCAACGCCACTATCATCAACAATATCAAGCGTAAGTACGATATTCCCATCTTGATAGATGGTGTTGTTTGTAATTGGCGTTCCATCCGTGTAACTCATCGCCAGCGTCACCTGCGGGATGGAGTTGTATACTTTTACGGTAAAATCTTGCTCATCACTGGTTAAGGTTGTGTTGCCACGAACATCAGACCCTTTTAAACGAATCTTGTGTGTACCCGTACCTAAATCACCAAGGCTCACTTTGAGATCCTCATTGATTTTTGTACCGGGAGAGCCAGGTAATGGTTCCAGATCGCTAAACGTCCAATACTCTAGGCTTTCTCGATTTACGCCATTAATTGAAACATCACCGTTTGCATTTAGGTCTAGCGCCGTTAGGTCAAAGACATAGTTACCTAAGTAGTAGTCATTCGCATTGAAACCACTTAAGCCTAATGTTGGCCCATCACGATCAAGAATAACCTTGTGCGTGTTAGAACTAGACTCAAAACCATAAATATCGGTTGCTTTTACATACAATGACGTTGTTTTTTCATCTTCAGAAATGTCTATTTTATCTGTGTCACTCTTGATAAGAGACATGACAAACTCTTTAGATGAATCCGTTGGCACAATTGTCTTAATTGGCGAATCTTTACCACTTTGATACAGCGAGACTTGCTCAAGGTCTGAGTCGTCTATTACGGATTTAAATCGCACGTTGAACTCACGCCCTATGACATAGTTCTCTTTGGACAATGTGTCTTCAACCCAAGGTGTATTTAGGATGATTTCAGGGCCTTTGTTATCGACTTGGAATGTGAATTTCCCTGTTGTACTGACATTGGCAGGGTAAGCGTTGTCCGTCGCAGTGACGTAAAACTCATTCCATTCATCGTAATCAAATGCTTTTGAAACCAGTTGGACTTTAACGTCAGGCTGTTCACCAACTAGGTATGGTACGTCACACGCCTCTGTTAGAGGGTCACAGCTTTCTAATGTCAGAGCCTGACCAGATCCGCGGCGCAAATCTATTTTTACGTTATTGCCAGAGCTTAACGTCCCCCAATCAATGACAGGTGCCCATTGGTTATTACCACCTAAACGGCTTTGAACCTGCTCACTTTTTACAATAGGGGCTTCAGAGTCGATACGAATATTGAATCTCGGAGCGGTGCTAGTTAACTCTGAAACGGAGTTACCTAAGTTGTCCTCTGCTGCTGCAACAACTAACCAATCTCCATCACCAGGATAAATCGTAGAGCCTTGATTTGAACAAATCTCGCCCGTACATAGTTTGACTTTAAACGCGTCTTTCGAGTTACTTGCAAAGTTTTCTGGTGTGTATGTTACTTTTTCACCGGTTTGCTGGTAGAAAACAAGGCCTCTCGAGGCAAGCTTATCACCAACAATATCCTCAACCTTGAAGGTTAATTCATGAGTATTGTTCGCATTTAAATAAATACCGTTTTCTACAGGTTTACCATCGACATCATTGGGTGGAAGGTAACTGGCCTTAGGGAAATCGTTATCAATAAACACCGATTCTACAAACGGAGATTTACCATTATAACCATACGCATTGCCATGTGGGTCCATAGCACTGGTCTCCACGGCAAACTCTATAATATCTTTTAGTTCACTAGACTGGGAGTTAAGGGTGAAGAAGTACTCTTTTCGATAAGCATTGCTGCTGTCTGAGTTTTCTACGATGTTGATGTCCAGTGGTATTTCAATATTTGGCTCATTGGCTTGATACCACATCGTGCTAAACTTCGGGCCGTGAGCGTCGGTTCCTACAATACCAGAAGGATCGTCTAGGACAATTTTAGAAACAACCTCGCCAGCGATATAAAGCCTATTACCAACCATCGTCTCTCTACCGCTTTCAATGGTTAATTTTGGCTGCGGAGGCAAGGTATCGATACTGCTACCCTCTGTATCAAAAATGTTCTTACCATTTAAGTCAGGATTAGCCATCGAAATATCATCAGCATAGAGCTGCGCGATATTGGTCTCAATACCGTATTTGCTCGCCATGATTTCATAATAGGATTGCGCCAGATCTTTTCGGTAAGTTTCAGCGCCAAACGTGTAAGAATCGAGCGTAACTTGACTTCCTCCGGCCCCTATACCATTTGCTTTTCCATCGTAGCTAAAATCATCGTAAATAGCAGATGCAAAATCTAATGAGTTATTTCTTGGCATTCTCTCGGCAATACTATCAATTGCTTCAACAAGGAATCGGTGTAGATAGTCATTTGATGGCTTGTCTGGAATCGCTTTAGTCGTAAGCATTTCATTGGTTGCATAAGACACAACCGTTGGGTCAAACCCAAAGAATGAGTTGTTATTCGTACCTGATAACGCGTAGCGCACCTCATCAAGAATTTGAATCGCACGTTCTGAAGTTTTCTCTCCCGCTGTCACTTGATCCCACTGGAAATCAAATAAACCAGTCTGATATGTCGATAGTTCAGTAATATAGTAAGTTTGAGAACCTTTGAGCTTAAAATACACACCAATATTGGCCTTGTTTAAGTCAACCGTTACTTTCTTGGTCCCTGGATCTCTTTTCCATTGGTAATAGTATGGCTCACTGCCTTCGATACCAATTAAACGAACACGCATGAAATCATAATTCACTACGTCAGTTGTGGTTTCACAACTCGCTACGTCAAGAGCCATGGACTGGTCACTTTCCAGTTGCTGGATAGTGGTACAACTTGCAAGTGAAGTGAATTCACCACTTGGGCTCAACCCTTCAAGTTGAGCTCGCGCACCAATAAATGGTGTCACCACTTTTATGGTTGGTAGGTCAAAGCTACTTCTAAAATATACTTCTCTTGGAGTGCTTTCGTTATCAGACTCATCGATGGTTTGAATGACTAACTTTTGACTACTGTTTTCTGATACCGATTTAAAGCTGTCACCCAAAATATCTCTTACAAAAGGAATGTAATAAATGACATCCTCTACTCGCCCATTGCTATCTAACAGCGTTTCGTGCGGAATTTTTGCGATGTAATCGTCATCTGATGCGGTTGTGTCAATAACTTGCTGAAGTGAGTAGTTGTTATCGTTGTTTTGGCTTACGTAGTACTTGACGACGAGCTTAAGCTTATTAGCGTTGGAGCCTAAAACCGTATCGGTATTTACGTCTGATACTTTCACACGAACATAAGGGATTTTATTCTCTTTCAATAAATTAGCGTTGAAGTTACTAAAATCTATCCCTTTTAATGAGCTCTGAATCCCTAAACTTGCGTACGCATAATCAATCTTCAGGAAATCGCGGCTTGCTTGAACATTGTCTGGGGTGTACGTATCTTGAGAGTAGATACCATCGTAAGTGGTTCGTTCACCATCTAAACCCACATTTACGTACGTCATTGACGTACCTTCAGGATAGGTTATCGTCTGTGCTGGCGCTTGATCGTCACGACTTACTGCATGCTGCGCAGAGCCCGTATTGCCTTTGCTATCCCTCGCTCGAACCTCAAAGACCGTCGTAGATAGGAATTCATCAGTTGGGTAAGCCTTACTAAACTCACAAGCATTTCCAGACTCTACAGTGACAGGAGAACATGTGACGCCCTCATGTAAGCCATCTTTAAATGAAATACTGACCGAACTAATCTCTTGCGAGCTTTCTTTTACAACGCCTTTCAGAACGTATTCTTTAAGTTGGTTATTAATTGCACTCGCCGATGTAATATCGATAACAGGCGCATCGTTATCCCATTCAAAGTTGATATGAAGACCCGAATGGCTGCCTGGAATTAACTCATTACCCAGTACATCCGCTGTATACAAGACTAACCGTGCTGCTGTTACGTTCGAGAGCCCTGTGGCAGGGTTCATATCTACACTATCGATCTCTTTGGTATTAATGTTAACTTTAACGTTGGTCTCTCGAAGGCCAACTTCAAAGTCATCAAATTCAACCGAACAGAATGTGCTTCCAAAATCTTGTATGTCGTTACATTGAAATTCACCAGACCAAGAGCCATTAATCTGATACTGAATAAAGGCGGATACGTCTTCTACACCGATATCATCAACAATTTTTAGGTCAACTTTATCGGTGCCTGCAAGTACATCACGGTCAATGCGTGTCACGATAGGCGCTGTGGTATCAATCTCCGTCCCATCTCGCGGTGGAATGACGCCATCTGTACTGCCATATGTACCTAAGTCATTAAGCTTCTTACTAAAGTCGACATAGTCGGCAGCATCAGTACCTGAAATATTGATACTTGGGTCGTTTACCACGATCAAAACGTGCTGAGATAAGTCACGTGTGTAAACGTCGCTGTTTATCTTTTTCTGTCCAAAGCTGAGGGGAGTCACTGCTCCTGAAGTCTTGCTCACTTCAAGACCATCAAGAACACCATCTGCAATAACATCCCGATATTGGATGTCAGCGAAGTGCATCGAAGTGTAGACGTTATCGCTGTTGCCGTATTTTTTTATAAGATCGTAAGAGTAAGACGAGTATGCTGTTAATAAAGCGCCGTATTGATGCCCAGTACTAGCAAAACTGCTTTGCCCACCTTTGGTAATATCAATAGGTTTGGTCTCATTTACGTCAAAACCATACATGCTATTGATACTATCCAAAGCAGTTGAAAAGGCACTCTCATCTGTGGCCCCCTGGGAAATTTTGTACTTTGCCAAGCCTGCTGCCAAGTTCGACAGCGGAGTAAGCATTAACTTTTGCTCACTCCCCTCTTTAAAGTTCACAACACCTTCAAATTTAAGTGTCTTCGCATTACTCACAGATACCGTTTCATTTGTAAACGGATCGGTATAACTCCCCTCTTTTGCAACAACAAAAAGAGGCATTGACGACGATTCAAACTCTAGCAGATAGTTTCCGAAGGCATCAGACGTCGTGTTAGCCAACTTCCGACCTAAGTTTCCATCTTTGAACTCGAAAACCTCAATCTTGGCGCCATTGACTGGGGCGTCAAACACCATACCGGAAATGCTTCCTTTGCTTCTAGCTGGAGGTGTGTTGTCTCCTCCATCACCACCACCACATGCACTCAATAAAAGAGATGTAAGCGTAAGACCTAATGTTAATTTCAGCGTATTTTTAGCGAACATAGTAATTTGGCAAAATATATTTTCCCGAGATTATATTATTGAAAAATATTTTCTCAACGTGACATTAACACCAACAAAATAGGCATAAACACCAAGCCAACCGTCACTTTGACTGAATTATTAAAATTATTTTTACATCCTATAATTATTAACTTAGTGAAAACAGAGGAATTACTCATGCTTTAATGCTAGTTTTTATTTAAAATATTATACTCTACGCACAACTGTCAGTATTGATAAACCAACAAAACTAATGACTATTTTAATAATAAAAAGGAGTGTGCAAGCTCCTACCGTAGCCCTTATCACTACTGCGTTAATCATATTGATTAGCGTATCGCTTTCTCACTACTTCCTCACTCCTGTAGATAGGCTACCTACCATCAAGCCTTTAGAATTCGAAAGTGAGAATGTGCAGCCATCAATTAATAAGAATACTCGTAGGCAAAAAATCACTATCGGTGTTGTTGAATACTCTTTTGTCGCTTCATTATTAAAATCAGGAGTGAGTCAAAAAGAGATCAACTTGCTATTAGCACTTATCAAAAGCAAGTTTAATATTATTGACTCTATTAAAAGAGGTGATAACTTTATCTTAAGAACTAAATTAAATAGTAAAAATGAAACTTACATTAGTTCTTTTTACTATTTAGGCAGTAAAACTGATTTATTTATTATCAATGATGGTCACGGTAACGTATTTGATGAGCATGGTGTGTCGATAAATAATCAGTTCATGTTTTCTTCACCCTTTGATAAAAACTACAGAGTGAGCTCTGACTATGACTTAAAGCGAACACATCCAGTGACCAATATAACGACTCCGCACTTAGGAACTGATTATGCCACACCTGTAGGTACACCGATTCGTAGTATTGCCGATGGCATCGTTTTAAAGTCCCGCTACAACCGTTTTGCAGGCAACTACATTAATATCCGCCACACAAATGGCTCTGTATCACGCTACCTACACTTATCTCAGCGCAACGTCCATGTTGGTGAGAAGATCAGCCGAGGACAAGTGATAGGGAAAACGGGTAACACAGGAAGAACAACAGGGCCGCATTTACATCTTGAACTGCACATCAATGGTGTTCCGGTTGATTACGAGCGATACATTCAAAGGCACCCAAACACTGACGTAAATATAGAAATGCTGATTGCAGCGAGAAAAGAAAAAGCAGAGTTAACAGCGGAATGGCAACGGTATGAGCAGTCAAATAGGTAACAACAGCCACTTCGATTCGTGTATTCTTCCTACTGTCATTTATCCGCAACTACAGTAGACCATAACTTTGCTCTAAATCACATAAAACCTTTTCAAATAAGCGACTTTTACTGAAATTACATGTGGTCAATAAAAAATGATAATTTATCGATTTTACTGAAATAACCCAAGCATGTTCATACGCATGATGTTTTCTTGGATTTCTGAATCGTGCAAGTTACAGGTTGAGCACTTCTCTTTGCCTTCAATTTTGTATTTCAGACAGCACGTTTCTCGTCTCACGTAGAGCTTTTGAAAACCATTAAAGGTCACCTTTTTTACCGAGTTTAACTCACCGCCTTTTGGTGTTACCGCGTTAAATAGGTTTTGCTGCCACTTTGATGCCGCTTGCACGTCTAGATCTAACGTGTCATTTGCTAATGGCTGATGCGCAAGTTTAGAAAATGCTAAATCACACGCGTACAAGGCATTCCCCCAAAACACTTTCGGGCTAACTTTCTGCTTTTTGTACAACGGCACCAATGGTTCAGAGAGCGTCGTAATGACTTGCGCGAGTTTCTCATCTAAGGCCTGTTCTGATTCCACTTGCATCGCTTCGTTGTCACTTTCAAGAGAAAAGAAAGGCGTTGCACTCGACACTTCAATGCTTGCGACACGATGGTCTTCACCAATGGTCAGATACAGGTCATCGAGTGTTAATTGCAACACGCGATCAAACACCACACGGTGACCGACCAGCGACGTCAGCAAAATCGCGTTGAACACTTTCTGCCAGATAGGCACGGCAAAAGGCAGCTTTGCCTCAATAGAGTTTGCGTAATCTTGCACAACAGCAGGAAACTCACGCTCAAACCATTCACTGGCTTTAATGCCTTTCGGCTGTTCAACAAAACGTAAGCGGAAGAAAGGTTCGTGTCGATTCAAGATAGCTTGCTGCTCGGTGATACTCAGCGCTTTAACATTCTCAGGCAAAGCTACCAAAGTACGAAACTGATTAAACAGGTTTTCCATTAACGCACTTCCTCACGAACATAAGCTTTTGGTAAACAGTAAACGTAGCCATCAATGACTTCCATTTTTCCTTCCACTTTAAACACCGATTCAAGGGTCGATTGAGTAAGCACGTCCAAAGGCGCCCCCTGTTTTAAGATCTGACCTTTTTTCATTAGTACCAGTTCATCACAGAACTGCGCAGCTTGGCTGAGTTCATGGAGAACATAAACGATGGTTAAGTTGCGTTCCTTGTTCAACTTATCGAGCACTTCAAGTAACTCGAGTTGGTGACCTAAATCGAGATAACTGGTTGGTTCATCCAGCAATAACCACTGAGCTTCTTGCGCCAAACACATCGCCAGCCAAACGCGCTGACGCTCACCGCCCGACAACGTACTCACTACACGCTTTTCGTAACCAGCCAACCCGACAGAAGCAAGCGACTCAGTCATCACTTCTTGGTCACGCTCACTGTTGCCCTGATACCACTTGCGATGAGCAACACGACCAAGCGCAACAAGCTGCTCAACCAAGACACCTTCTGGTGCCGTAGGATGTTGAGGCAGAATCGCAATGTGTTTAGCGAGATCTTTAAGCTTCCATTGGTTAAGCGCTTTACCTTTAAAGGTCACGTCGCCTTTTTTCGCTTTTATCGCACCGGTTAAGGTCTTCATCAACGTACTTTTACCGCACCCGTTTGGGCCAATGAACGCCGTTACCTTACCTTCTTGAAGACGGATGTTCACCTCGTTCAAGATCATCGTATCGTTGTAGCCTGAAGTGAGCGATTGCCCTTCAAGCCCTTTTGAAGATAGGGTCATTAAGAGTGTTTCCTTAACAAGAAGAGGAAAAATGGCACACCAAGCAGTGCGGTAATCACGCCCGCTGGAATTTCGGTTGGGAACAGTAAGTGTTTGGCTAAAGCATCTGAAAGTGCGAGGAAACCAGCGCCGAAAATCAACGTCGTGAACATGGTTCGCAAAGGATCATTTGCACTGAGCAAACGTGCAATGTGCGGAATCACCAACCCCACAAATCCAGTCGGGCCAACTGCTGAGACGGCAGGCGCAGTAATAAATACCGTACCTAACAGAATCCCCAAACGCAGCAGAGCACCGTTGATACCAATGCCACGCAAAATCGCGTCATCGTAGCGTACCCATTTCAATGGCAAATACACCAAAATAATGAACGCTAAACAGGCCAAGGACCAAGGCAAAAGATAACTCACTTGTTCCCAACCTCGGCCGTACATACCACCCGCCATCCATTGCAATGCGATATCGGTTTTACCCTGACCAATGGTGAAGATTAGCGCCGAACTCAACGCGCCAAGAATCGCCGTGATCGCTACACCTGTGAGTAGAGTGAGACTGGTATTTCCGATTCGGCTAACGATCAAAACAGGAATCGCACTGAGCAAACCACCCGCCATTGAAAACAGCAGTAACGCGCTTTCTGTGGTGATATTCCAATTAAACCAAGCGGGCAACAAAATCGCACAAACAGCACCAAGAGAAGCACCAGCGTTCACCCCTAAAATACCGCTGTCTGCCAACGGGTTTTTGAGGGTGGTTTGCAGCAATAAGCCTGATACTGCCAGCATCATACCCGCCATAATCGCCAGCAAAAATCTTGGTAACGTTAGCGACCAAAATGGGTGGTAAGTACCGCGAGTAATAAACAGTTCACCTGCTTGTCTAAGCTCTGGGTTAGAAGCGATAAACAGTGCAGGAGCGAACACCAGCAAAGCCAAGCAAGGGAATAAGAAACGCGTTTTCATTATTTCCCTCTCAGCTTACGAACAATCAACATAAGAAACCAAGGCGCACCTAAAGTCGCGGTAATGACGCCAATCGGAATTTCCAACGGCATAAGCAGGGTTCGAGAAAGGAGATCTGCTGCGGTAACGAGTGCCGCACCAATCAAAGCTGCACCGCCAAGTCCCAACCCCATCATGCGAGCGAGATGAGGGGCAACAAGGCCAACAAAACCGACAGGACCAAATGCACCAACCGCAACCGCAGTAAGCACGACAGAGACAAAACCAAACGCCAATCTATAACGGTTGATCGCGATACCTAAACCACGAGCAACCGTGTCATCCAGCAGTAAGTAACCACGCTGTCGATGTGTCACCGCAAGCGATATAAACGCAGGAATGACGGTATAAACAAGCGGCGTAAACACCGACCAATTCGCGCCTGCGTTACTGCCCGTTAACCAGAAAAACAGTGACTCACTGTCTACGCGATCCGACAGAAGAATGTAGGTCACCGCTGCTTGGCAAAACGCACTCACGGAAATGCCAGCTAACGCCAAACGCGCTGGTGTGACGCCCTGTTTCCAACTAATGGATAAGGTAATGGCACCGCCAAGCAAACCACCTACAATCCCCCAAAACAAAGTTGGCAATGGCAGCAAGAACATGGTCGCCGTTAACACGCTAAGCGCAGCGCCAGACATCACACCGGTCAGGTTTGGAGACGCTAACGGGTTGCGAACGATGTCTTGCATGAGCGAGCCGGATACCGCCAACGCCGCCCCACCAAAGAGTGCGATTAAGGTGCGAGGTAAACGTAGTTCCCAAAACACTAAGGATGCTTGGTTGCTTGAATCAGAAATCAAAAACGCCATGATCTGCTGGGCATCAAAATGGTAAATGCCACTCGACAAAGACACATAAACCACAGCTAGTAACAAAGCCGTCGCCAAACTGCGAACCATCACCGCACTTGGTTTGGTTATCCTAAGAACATGAGCCATTGATCACCTCATAAACTCGTTCAACAGAAGGCGCAGGGAAAAGATCGGGATACACTTTGTGGGCGATATCCATCGCGACCCAAATTCGTGAAAGTGGCCCTTCTGGCTCTCGCCATGTCATATCAACCAAGTAAACTCGATTGTTCTTCACCGCTTTTAGGCTTTGCCAAATTTTCGATTCGGTAAATTGTGGCTCGGCGTTCTGGTACATAAAAATCACATCGGGATCGAGTTTTACCAACCACTCAAGACCCACTTGCCCAGAAAAAGGCGTTTTCGTCGCGTACGGCGAGTCACCATTCGCACTTCGGATATTCAATTTTTCCATAAGAGCAACGGACATAAAGTGTGAGTAGTATGCTCGCGGAGTGACGCCAGCACTTGTCAGAAATAAACCAGAAAACTGTCTATTACCGAGCTTTGATTGCATTTCATCAAGAAAAGTCTGAAAACACATATTTAGTGATTTCCCTTGCTCTTCTCGCCTCATTGCCATGCTTGCACGCTCTACAGCAGAAAAACTGTCTTCTAAAGTAATCAAATCAAAACCGAGAGGCGGTGCGATTTCGACAAAGCGCTGATAGTAAGGCTCTAACATTCGCCCCAAACCAACGACCAAATCTGGCTTAACATCGTACAAAGCTTCAAAGCTGGTTCTTGAACGATTACCAAGACTTGGCACGTCATTTAAAGCAGAGAGATAAGGAGGAAATCCACCAGGATAATCGGATACACCAACAGGCTTCTCACCCATTGCTATTACTAGCTCTGCACCAAAAGTAGACACGCTTGCAACACGCGGGAAATGGGTCACATTCGACGTCGAAATCGTATGGTCTAGATCATCGACAACTGATGCGTTTAATCCACTTGCATAAGCAAGCTGAATAGACAGCATTTGGCTAATTATTGAAATGATAACGACTGCTGTAAAATTGCCCATTAAATTACAAATGATAATTATTGATATTTACATTACTTCTTTGCGTGCTAGACTACCACGTAATTACAAAGTGCTCAATAATCGCTAGCTAAATCAATTTATTAACAAGTTTATAAAAGACAACTTTTAGTTGCAGGAAGTTATGAAACTCAAACTATCTAAGCTAAATATTGCAGTGGTAAGTGCAATTACTCTTTCACCTTTCGGCGTTTCAGCGGAAAGTAACGACCAAGTCCAAGCAATGGAAACAATGGTTGTTACCGCAAGCCGTTCTCAACAGCTGCTTAACGACGTTCCTCGCTCTGTGACCGTTATCGACCAAGCACAACTTCAATCTCAATTGAACCAAAGCCGCAGCATCAACGATGTGCTTTCAACCTTGGTTCCAGGTATGGGGACTTCTGTTCACGGTAACCTGAGCAGCAAAGGTCAAAACCAAATCCGTGGTCGTCGCGTTCTGCTATTGATTGACGGTGTTGCACAAAACAACAGCTTCCTAGATTTTGGCCAAGAGCTGTCGGCGATTGATCCGCAAAACGTTGAGCGTATCGAAGTTATCCGCGGTGGTTCTGCGGTATACGGCCTTGGCGCACAGGGCGGTATCATCAACGTGATCACCAAAATGCCAGAAGAAGGCGCAGTAGAATATCGCACTAAAGTTGGCACAAGCTTCCAAGAGTTTGGTAGCGATGCGTTCACTTGGAACGTTTACCAAGAAGCGACTGGCGGTGATAAGAAAGATCAATGGCGTTTAGGTCTGGGTTACGAGCAACGTGGCGGCAGCTACGATGCTAACGGTGACCGCCTACCTTCGGTAAACAACGAAGATGACATGGACAACCTAAACGTAAACGGCGTTTGGAACCGTAACATCGACGAAGATCGCTCACTGACTTTGACTGTTGGCGTTCGTAACATTACTGACAACGACGGTTGGTGTGCAGCGAATGGCGATGCAGCTAACGGCAAACCTGCAGAAGCGGTTCACTGTGGCCCTGGTTACAACAACGGCGTTGCAGGCAAAGATGGCGCGAAACCAAACGATGTGACACGTACGTTCGCTAACTACCAAGCACGTTACCAAGATCTGGGCTTTAGCTTAGGTATGCTAGATGTAACGGGTTACTGGATGACTCAGGACACTGAGACGTTCACGCTTGCGATGAAAGACAAGAACCCAAATTCTCCAACCTTTGGTCAAACGCTATACGGCCACAACGAGACAGATTTTGATCGTTTCGGCGTGAAAGCCAACATCTCTAGCCAAATTGATTGGGCATTCGTGACTTGGGGTATGGACGTTGAACAACAGTCGTTCAAACAGCCAAACAGCGTCGGTTTCTACAACAACACACCGGATGTAGAGCAATTTGCTATCGCACCATTCGCACAGTTCACTACTGATGTAAGCGATAACACGGTTCTTTCTTACGGTATCCGTTACGAGTACGTTCGCCTAAGCGTGGATGATTTCACGGTAGGTAACACGCACAACAATGCAGGTGATCAAGTTCAAGGCGGTGATCCGTACTTTGACAAGTTCCTATTCAACATTGGTGTGACACACGATCTGACCGACAACCACCAGCTGTTTGCATCTTTCGCGCAAGGTATGTCAACGAACGAAGCACTACGTGACATTCGTTCTGGCAACAGCTCAACAGTTGAAGGTGCTATCAAGCCAATTACTACTGACAACTACGAAGTGGGTGTGCGCGGTTTCCTTGGTGAAGCGGACTACTCTCTTGCAGCGTTCTACAGCGAATCTGACCTAGGTTCGACACTAAACGTAAACGAAGCCGGCGATGCGCTAGAAAGTACTCGTGCACCAGAAAAAGTTTGGGGTGCGGAAGCAACGCTTGGTTACAGCATTCTTGCTAACCTTCGTACAGACAGCACGATCTCTTGGCAAGAAGGTGAGCGTAAACTTAACGAAGACAGCGGCTGGGAACCACTAGACGGCACGCGTATCGCACCATTGAAAGTAACGTCTGTTATCAGTTACGACGCTTACGAATTCGGTCGCTACAACATGACGCTGGTTTACTCAGGCAACCGTGATAAAGAAGATGAAATCACTTCTGGCGCGGAATACGCAGTAGACAGCTACTTCGTTGCAAACGCTGGTGTGGACTACGATCTTCCGTTCGGTACGTTAAGCTTCGCTGTTGAAAACCTATTCAACGAAGACTACATGACGGCGTACGCGCAATCAGAGCGTAACAACTCACGTTACTACAACGCACCGGGTCGTCGCTTCCACTTGAACTACGAAGTGAAATACTAAACTTAAAACACAGAAAATGCGCGTAATCAGATTAAGCGCATGTCTTTCACTTCTACTGTTATATTCGTGATTTATTACCTTAAAATTCAAATTAGTGCCGGGTACTAGCTTTGTTTCCTAAATCAGGCAACTAAATCTTCAACCCATGAGCTGAGCAGCTAAGTTCACTCATATACTTAGGCTAATAGCCAGCCTCGCTACAGAACAACCAATTGGAAACACAACAACCAAGCTTTAATCACCCGCTGTTAACGGACATTTTTAATTAAGAGACTGTTCAGCTATGGAAGCAAATCAAGCAAGGGAACCAACCTGGAAGACCTCGCCTATTTAATGACTTAGCGATTACGATGGCTCCTATGGTTAAGCATGTATTTTCATTGCCGCTTAGTTAAGTTTGAGAAATTACAATGCTCAAGTTGGAAAAACCTACGCCATGATAGAAGTGTTAAACAAACTCACTTAGCTAGGTATTTCATCCTAAAGCAGATATAAAATAGCCCCTTCAAAAATGTCATAAACTTAAAAAGCAATAGACTTATGAAGAGGCAATATCAAATTATGGTTGCACCAAATATCAATATATGGTTGCTTTTTACACTTGTTACATACAGTCGATTTACTCTTTACCGAACACGTTGTTCTCTTGTTCTTGAACGCGGATGAATGTAGTACGCTTGGTTAGCTCTTTAAGCTTTGCTGCACCTACGTATGTACATGTTGAGCGAACGCCGCCAAGGATGTCTTGAATAGTGCCGTGAACGCTACCACGGTATGGCAATAATACGGTTTTACCTTCGGCCGCACGGTAGCCAGCGACACCACCTGAGTGCTTGTCCATCGCGCTCTTCGACGACATGCCATAGAATTTCATGAACTTCTCGCCGTCTTTCTCGATCACTTCGCCGCCTGACTCTTCGTGACCCGCTAGCATCCCACCTAGCATTACGAAATCCGCGCCACCACCGAATGCTTTCGCTACGTCACCCGCACAAGAACAGCCACCGTCACCGACGATCATGCCACCAAGGCCGTGGGCTGCATCACCACACTCGATGATTGCAGAAAGCTGCGGGTAACCAACACCCGTTTTTACACGAGTTGTACATACAGAGCCTGGGCCGATACCCACTTTAACGATGTCTGCACCAGCTAGGATTAGCTCTTCACACATATCACCAGTAACCACGTTGCCTGCAGAAATGACCTTGTCTGGGAACTCTGCTCGCACGCGTTCAACATACTCGACCAAATGCTCTGAGTAACCATTTGCAATGTCGATACAAATGAAAATAAATTCATCTGAAAGCGCCATGATGTCTTTGGTTTTTTGGAAGTCTGCATCAGATGTTCCCGTAGACACCATAACGTTATTCATGGTTACTTTATCTGCTGATTTAGCAAACTCAGCCCAATCTTCTACCGTGTAATGTTTGTGAACAGCGGTCATTACACCATGCTCAGCCAGCGCTTTAGCCATTGCAAAGCTACCAACCGAATCCATGTTTGCTGCGATTACTGGCACACCAGACCATTGACGACCACTATGCTTGAATGTAAAATCGCGGGTTAAATTTACTTGAGAACGGCTCTTAAGGGTAGAACGTTTCGGGCGAAACAGTACATCTTTAAAACCTAACTTAAGTTCTTGTTCGATACGCATTGTGTAATTCCTTGATTCATATGTATATGTGTCATTTCAGAGTGCGTAGTGACTTCGTTGGCAGACGAGTTCACTGTTCTTCGGACACAAAAAAACCGGAGCGTTGGCAGACGCTCCGGTTTTCAGCATTATAGGCTGTGATTTATTTCCTACAAGTCTGATATTTGAATTTTTTTTGTGATACCATCTGGAAAATCGCATATCAAAAACGCTCCCCAAGTCACCAAAACCTCTTATTATTTATAACTATCAACAACTTGAGAAAGCACTTAAGTTAACCCATTGCGCAAACCTTTGCGTCATATCTTAAAAATTAAAACGCATCACCTCTCAAATCTGCCTAAAACTCAATCACCTAATACTAAGATGCCCTGCTAATTCGTAAAAAAGTACTCAAAAAAATCGACCAATTTTCTCAGCAATGCATGAAATCTAATTAATTTCGATAGAGCTCTTGGGTGATAGCGGTACGAAGAGTGCTAACGACATCACTTGCCAAAAGACCAATTTGACCATTCTGACTCACGTTTATATCAGCAGCATGACTGTGAAGTACCACACCTAAACGTGCGGCAACAGAAATTGGTAAACCTTTGGCTAGTAATGCACCAATGACTCCAGATAACACATCTCCCATTCCCCCCGTCGCCATTCCGGCGTTACCCGCTAGACAGACGTACATTCTCGTTCCATCGTAAATAAGCGTCCCCGCGCCTTTTAAAACCACTACACCGCCATAACGCTCTTGCAGTTGTCTTGCAGCAGAGTATCGGTCACTTTCTATTTGTTGAATGGTTACATTTAGTAGTCGAGCTGCCTCTCCAGGATGCGGCGTGATCACTCGATGGTTGTCGCACACTAGAGTGCCATCGCATCGCTGGCTCAGCATCGCTAGAATATTGAGGCCATCAGCATCAACAACTTTAGGTTTCTGCTCTTGAGCCAGATATTGATAGGCTTGATAAGCCCACTCATCATCTCCAAAGCCAGGACCAAACACTAATACGTCAGCCCAGCGTATGCGTTTAGTTAAGTCGTTCTCAGTATCCCTGAGTAAGTCAGCGGTGATGCTCTGGCTCATTACTTCTGGGCAACCAACCTGCAGTGGAATAAGGCTACTCGTGTGAGTAATTGCGGCAGTTAAACCCGCTCCGGCTCTAATCGCAGCGGAGGAACATAAACGAATCGCTCCAGACATCCCTTGGTTGCCACCAACACAAAGCAACTTCCCGTTGTCACCTTTATGGACCGTTGGATTTGGCTTGGGCATTAATCTTGAAACAACCTGATGATCAATACCTAATGCACTTTCTACTTCGATAGTATCAAACTTAGTATTGACGCCTAAACCACAAAAGTAGAGCTCGCCAACTCGATCTCTCGCTTGTCCAGTGCATAAGCCTTGCTTAACCCCAATGAAGGTTACAGTATGCTCGGCACGAATAGCATCACCTAAAACTGCACCTGTATTAGCACACAGACCAGAAGGAACGTCGACTGCAATCACAGGGGTATGAATTTGATTAATTTGGTCAATATAGCGACGATACTCCGAACGAACCTCACCGCTTAAACCAGTGCCTAACATGGCATCGATGATCACATCTGCTTCTAGCAATGCGGTATTCCATTCATCCCAATCATTGTTAACACCGTCGATTGACTGCCAGTCTTGGTATGCGCGCAAAGCATCACCTTTTAGCACAGATACATCACCAATTTGGAAAACATGTACATTGAGTTGAGCTTGTTTCGCAAGAGATGCAAATACGTAACCATCGCCACCGTTATTCCCTTTACCGCAAATCACTAAGATATTTTTTGATTTAGGATACAGATGTAAAAAGCGCTCATACACGGCCATACCAGCGCGTTGCATTAAGCTATACATAGAAACACCAGCCATTTGCGCAGCCAGCGTTTCACCGTTTTTTACTTGCTCTGCGGTGTAGAGTTTTAGAGCGAGATTAAAGTCCATATTCACGTTCTACGCATTGGGAAACACAATTATAAGTATACAAAAAAGCCAAGGCGGACCTTGGCTTTTGAGAAAGTTTTTTATCGCTATTGATTCTGAGACATCAGAGCTTCAGCCGTCGCGTCTTGTATAGACAAAAACAACGAGTTGATTTTTCCAGTCGGTGTGCGCATTGGGTTCAACGTAACATTCTGGTACATAAACTCCGCTTGCTGCGTAACTGGTCGAACATTGCGACAGCAGAATAAGTAAGGTCGTTGTCGCCATGTGATGAAGCTGCGACAGCCTAGGTCATACACTGGTTTTGTTTTTAATTTAAACCACTCCTGTGGGATTTCAGGGAAGATATCAAATATAGAACGACCTATCGCATCATGAGACTGCAAACCACTGTGATGAGTCATAAACCCATTCCAGACCTGTACATTGTAATCTCGATCAATGACCACTAAGCCCATATCGACGTTTTGTACCATATCCACCATCCAATGGAGTTGTTCAAACTCTGCTGGCATATTCAACATTAGAACTCCTCCATTAGATAAGACAGTTTGTTATCAAGCAGCGGCAAGGATTCATCCACAAACATAAACAACAAGTCACAACGAATCGACGTTCCTTCAATGTTGTAGCTCACTTCGAATGTCATCGTGCGGCTGAATGCTCCAGTTGTAGATTCAATGATCGAGTCAATTGAGATATGCTGACCAAGGAGTACTGGTGGACTTTGGAAGAATCGGACTTCAGACTGCTCGCCTAAACCATTTAAGAACGACCCCACCAAAATATTAGAAATATCCATTAGCAGCTCAAGCTCTTCTAGCTCTTCGCTGTCTGCTGGTACTTTCATCAACTTTTTGAGATCAGATACGCTTGAGTCACTCAAGATCACTAGCGCTTCGCCAGCAATACCTTCGCCACAAAATCCCTGACAAACACCCGATACGTTGTCATGCGACGCCAAGTCGCGTAGGGCCATGTGAAGTTCGCTCACTTCAAAGATATTGACGTTCGGCAGAGGTAGTTGCACAAACACATCAAAGTGACGCGCCAACGCATCGGCTGCTCGACCAATTGAAACGTTAGCCACTTCCATGTAAATATCGCGACGACGTAAAATCGGTAACTCAATAGAGACAGGCGTGATAATTTGAGGACGAGGTTCTGGCTCGACCAACTCTTTAAGCGCCTTCTTGAGTTCATCTTTGGCAATCGGTTTTTGAATAAACGCTTTTGCACCCAGTGCGAACACGCGCTCTTTCGCTTTAGGTTGGATATCCCCCGACACCACAACCACCGGAGTTTTATCCCCCAACCGTTGCATGTGCTCTAGTGTTTCAAAGCCATCCATTTCTGGCATGGTCAAATCAAGAAACATCAATTTAAACTCGTTTTTTTCGAGTTCTTCTAGCGCGTTTTTTCCGTGGATAGCAAACGTAATATCGGCATTCAATGTGGCTGGTAGTGATCTCGCCATCTGTTTGCGTGCTAACGCTGAATCATCACAGATGAGTACGGGAAAAGACATTCAATCACCTTTTTATATTCCACAATCTGCGCCGGAGTCTAACAGATTGTTACAGCATGTAATACGAGAAAACTGACGAGTTTTTTATTTCTTTATTATTCGATAAGCATACGCAATATGAATGAATGAGTGAACAAAATGACTAAAAAGCAAGCATCACATTCGCTGTTTAGTGACATAAAACAAACATGGGTAAAACTCCTCCACCCAAAGTAAGCAAAAAGTTGCAGCAAACATCCAAAGCCCATTTTTGCTCGAATTTCATTCTTTCCATTTCCATAATGGGTAAACAGTAACGCGCTAAAACTAAAAAGGCACCCTGATAGAGGATGCCTTTAATAACAATTTCATCGATAAGATATCAATTCTATGGCACACCGTGACCTTTAGAAGCCACCCATACTCGATACCATTGCTCTCGAGTAAGTTCGATATTCAATGCATTGACTGCAGTTTGCACACGCTCGATTTTACCAGAACCAATGATTGGAATAGGGTTAGATGGCAAACGACGTACCCAGGCATAAATTACTTGGTCAATACTCGCTGCGCCCACTTCTTCACGAATTGCTTCTAATTCGTTACGGACACGAACAGCTTGCTCACTGTCACCACTAAAAATTGAACCACCACCGAGGCAAGACCAAGCCATTGGTCGCGTGCGCAACATTTGCATTTGATCAAGCGTTCCATCGTGTGCAACCTCAAAGTTAAGTGGGTTGATTTCCACTTGGTTAGTAACCAACGGCTTACCTAAGCGAGATTGCAGCAGTTCAAACTGGCGTGGAGTGAAGTTAGACACGCCAAAGTGCTTCACTTTGCCGACTTTATGAAGCTCAGAAAATGCTTCTGCAACCTCGTCTGCATCCATTAACACGTCAGGACGATGAATTAAAAGTACGTCGATTTCATCCACATTCAAACGTTCTAGCGAGTTATTCACCGATTGGTAGATATGTGCTGAGCTCGTGTCGTAGTGATTGATCTTACGCTCTGGCGTTTTATCGCCACACAAATTGATGTCGCATTTCGTCACGATCTGAATTTGCTCACGAACACTCTTGTCTAAAGCTAACGCTTCACCAAACAACGCCTCACACTCGTAATTACCGTAGATGTCGGCGTGATCGACTGTCGTAATGCCTAACTCAATGTGTTGCTTAAGAAATGACAAACGCTCTTGAGCCGTCATTCCCCACTCAACTGCACGCCAATATCCTTGAACCAGCTCTGAGAACTCTGGGCCTTTTGGTGCAGTTACTACTTTTGCAACCATGGGTTTTCTCCTTCAATTGATCTGCATTCATCGTAGTCTTGTTTTCGTACCGGCTCAACGGGTAAACTTTCGCAATTCGAACTGGAGTACGAAATATGTCTTTTGCCCAACGCCTAGCCACCCTGATCGGAGAAGAAAGCATCAGCGGGTTCGCTCGACGCGTCGATGTGTCTGAAGCTTTAATACGCAAATACCTTAAAGGCAGTGAACCTAGCCTAACTAAAGCAAATCAAATTGCAATGCGCGCCAATTGCTCTCTCGAATGGTTAGCAACGGGATGCGGTTATTTATATCGCCGTGCTGAAGTCGTGGATATGGATGCGTACAAACTTGCCTTTCAACACGTTATGAATCAGCCGTTGTCAGACGATGCAGAAGAGCTACACCGCAAGCTAATTGCAGGATATCAATACCTGCGCGCTCACAAAAAATCGGATGGTTTTTTGGATGAATCAGCAATGGCGACCTTCCTATCTCTCCATAAAGAATCTAAAAACGAGTCACTTTGACCTCGATAATTTCGCCATCACTGCGCAAGTGCACATTTAAGGACGGTGATGGCGTCAGAAACTCGTCCGGTTTTACCCAAAGCAAACTTCGAATCGTTTCTTGTGGATAGCGGTTCATCAACAAAATAACTTCTTTATCGACAAGCTCGGAAGATTTCTTTTCCAGAGCTTCAACGACATCATATTGCTCTTTTCCGATAGTGACTCTGCGTAAAACTAACCCATCCTTTCTTAAGTTGAGAAGTAAGTCATTCAGACGCTGCCACTCGTATTCAGTAAGAAACGAGAACTGAGCACTTTCTCTTCTCAAAATCACTTCACCATACAAGTGCTGCTGGTAGTACGAAAAATCATCCAAACAAAATGCGTTGATAAACGTTGAGTTGTCTCGCAACTGCACTTCGCAACCATACCAGCTTCCACTTTTTTCTATACGTTCTTTTAAATTGGAATATGGCATTGCTGACAACGTGTCTTGCCACCAGCTCGGCGTTGAAAGTGCCGGAAACGTTACCGAACAACAACATAAAGAAAGTAAGAGTCGAAGATAAAAGCGCATGCACTGCTCTAGTTGGTTGACATCGAACCAAGACATTACTAACTGCAAGAAAATGTTCAAGAGAAAAATAGTGGCAGGTGGCGATGAAAGTTATGCTGATGAAAGTTATAACGCAGAAATTAAGAAGGCGCACATGTTCGTGCGCCTCTACCTCGTTACTCAATCGTGAGTGTGCGAATCGGCGATGTCTATTGATGCATCCCGAACATAAAACGAGGACTTACCGTAGGGTTTGAATCCATCCAAATTGTGTGTAAAACTTCACATCCCTCCTTCTGAAGCAGTCATGTTGCTTTACAATTAAAGCATGGTTCATTTTTCTCAAAAAACAAGTTTTTTATCCTAAATTATGAGAGCAATAGCACAATCTGAGTGAATGAATAATATCGCGACACTTCGAACACTCAATAGTGAAAAGCTAAATTGCATCTTTATTGATTAGGTCTAGACTCTGCGAAGCGTATACTTTCTTTCGTCCCTTCCCCCAGCAACAGGAGAGCTTGTTAATGACCAAACGCGAGAGAATTGTGAAATCTGTGTTGGCGCACGTACCGAAAGATGCGATTAACCAGTTTGTCTCTCGAGGGTCAACACCATTTTCTGTTCTCATTATGGCCGCCATTGTGGGTACGTTGGCTGGTTTTGTCGGTACGTATTTCGAGCTTGCCGTTCATTTCGTTTCTGAAACACGAACAGAATGGTTAAGAAGCGAAATTGGTAATGTTCTACCGTTGTGGCTGGCAGCGGTTCTCATTAGCGCACTTTTAGCTTTTATTGGCTATTTTCTTGTGCACCGCTTTGCGCCAGAAGCGGCAGGTTCTGGTATTCCTGAAATCGAAGGGGCAATGGATAATATTCGTCCAGTGCGCTGGTGGCGAGTTCTACCAGTAAAATTCTTCGGCGGCATGGGCGCACTTGGCTCAGGTATGGTGCTGGGTCGTGAAGGCCCAACCGTTCAAATGGGTGGTGCTGTAGGTCGAATGGTGACCGATATATTCCGGGTAAAGGATGACGATACCCGCCACTCCCTGCTCGCTTCTGGTGCTGCTGGCGGTTTGGCTGCGGCTTTTAATGCCCCACTCGCAGGCATTATGTTCGTTGTGGAGGAAATGCGACCTCAGTTTCGCTACTCTTTGATCTCAATTCGCGCAGTGATCATTTCTGCCATTATGGCGAACATAGTGTTTCGCGCCATCAACGGGCAAGACGCCGTTATCACTATGCCGCAATACCAGTCGCCAGAGCTTCAAACCCTATGGCTGTTTTTATTGCTTGGCGCATTGTTTGGCGTGTTTGGCGTGATCTTCAATAAACTGATTACCGTGGCACAAGACAGTTTTGTCGCAATTCACAAAAACGATCGTAAGCGCTACTTGATTGTAGGTTCGTTACTGGGAGGCGTGTTTGGCTTGCTTCTTTTGTACGTACCCCAACTAACTGGTGGTGGTATCGGCCTTATTCCTGACATTACTAACGGTAACTACTCGGTATCCATTTTAGTTTTGCTTTTCTTTGGTCGTGTAATTACAACCCTGCTCTGTTTTGGTTCTGGTGCGCCGGGAGGCATCTTTGCACCTATGCTTGCTCTGGGAACCTTATTTGGCTATGCGTTCGGAGCAAGTGCTGATGTCTTACTCCCTGCGCTTGATATCGAGCCTGGTGTATTTGCGATTGCGGGCATGGGTGCCCTGTTTGCAGCAACGGTACGTGCACCGATTACAGGTATTCTGTTAGTGATTGAAATGACGAATAACTACTACTTAATCCTGCCATTGATCATTACTTGTTTGGGCGCTGTGATTATTGCTCAATTGTTGGGTGGACAACCTATTTACAGCCAGCTGCTGCATCGCACAATCAAAAACGAAAAGTTACGCCAACAGGATCTACCGGAGAATCAATCAACATAACATTCTCTTTGTTATCACTTCGCTCCAGACTATCGAAGGGTTTGGAGCGATAAACTCTGCATTTTTACATCTTTTCCCAAATATTCGATACCAAACTCACAAAATTATCATTCTCTGATATTTGCTCACCACCTTTCATGAGAAACCCCTCTCCATACTTGTTAGTATTCGCTACTTAAATAGAGCATTTCATCCAAATCGTCATGTTTCGTTTCATTCAGGCAAAAATCAAATGGAGTAGATTTGAACTGGAGAAGACTTGTGCAGTTTTATAGTGTCCCGCCGTCTCAAGCCGCGTTGGCACTAGGTATGATAGGTTTAGGGCAAGCTTGGGCACTCTATGTTCCTGAGATTGGTGAACCGATACGTCCATTTTTGGCGTCACTCGGCGCACTTTTACTCGCCCCTGTACTCATAAAATATGCCGCTAATCCACGATTATTCATGGTCGACATTCGTCACCCGCTGAGTGGTAGTTTAATGGCACCAATGAGTATGGCGTTACTGATCCTTGCAGATTACCTTGCCGCTGTAGCGCCTATCATCGCTTATCCACTTTGGTTTATGGCGCTTTTGCTGCATTTTACTATGATGGTGCTGTTTTTTAGCTTTCAGCTAATGAACTTCAAAATGTCCAATATCGTACCGAGTTGGTTTCTTTATCCGGTGGGGCTGATCAGTAGTTCACTAGCCGGTTCTCAACTAGGTCACAACTTATTTTCCGAAACGTTAGCGATGATGTGCATCGGCATTTATTTCTTCATGCTGCCACTCGTGTTGTATCGTTTGGTGTTTTTCGGCTCTCTACCAAGGCGAGCAAGACCGACCCTCGCGATTATGGCCGCGCCGGTAAACTTGTCATTAGCAGCATACTTGGTGAACTTTCCCTTACCTGATCCGATACTGACAGGCGCATTGGCCGGGATCGCCATCACTATGACTTTATTGATCTACTTATGTTACTTCCGCTTACTTCGCTTGAAGTTTCAACCTTCTATCGCGGCAGTAACCTTTCCTTCCGTGATCAGCGCTATCGCAATGCATCGCTTAACCTCTTTTTTTGCCGAATCGCACCCTCACTGGCACTGGCTACACGACTTTGGTTTTCTAGAGCTCAGTATCGCGACTGTATTGGTTGTTTGGGTATCGGCAGGTTACGTCAAAATGTATTGGCCAGAAATCATGAAGTCATTTTCTAAACAAGCATAAAAAAAGGATGGCGTTTGCCATCCTCTTAGAATAGTACTTGGTTACCTAGCGTAAACCGTGCAGAAATTCGGCACGCGTTGCTGGGTTGCTCTTGAAGATGCCACCCAATGCAGTTGTTGTCGTTTCGCTGGTTGCATCCATCACACCGCGAGATTTCACGCAGTAGTGTGTTGCGTCAATCGTCACTGCCACATCATCGGACTCAAGCAGCGTTTGAAGTGCAACAAGAATTTGCTGAGTCATACGTTCTTGAACTTGTGGACGCTGCGCAAAGAAGCGAACGATACGGTTGATCTTTGACAGGCCAATGATCTTGCCACGTGGAATGTAAGCCACAGCAGCCTTGCCATCGATGGTCACAAGGTGGTGTTCACAAGTACTGGTCACTGTGATGTCCTTCACGCGAACCATCTCGCTCACGTTCATCTTGTTCTCAATCACCGTGATTTTAGGAAAGTTGGAGTAATCCAGACCAGAGAAGATTTCGTCAACGTACATCTTAGCAATGCGGTGAGGGGTTTCTTCTAGGCTATCGTCAGTGAGGTCAAGTTGAAGTAGACCTAAAATCTCACGCATGTGGTGTTCGATCTTCTCTTTCTTCTCTTCACGACTTACGTTGTTTGGGCGCATTGGCGTTTCCAAACCGCGTTGCTCTAGCGCTTCTTTTACTAACTTCGCTGACTCGCTAAGACCTGACATTCCACTTCCTCTTTTGTTTTACTTCAGCCTTCGTACAGACCCAATCAAAATTGCATTCATACTTTTCGCTTTGAGTTGCTCAGTTCGTGTCTTTACACCAAGTCACATCAGATGAAGGTACTGAGCTGATTTTCTTGAGCTCCGCAGGTTTTTTACCCCTTTTGGATGGCTGACAAGGATACTCGGATTTTTGAATAATTACACCCATATTTTATAGGTGGACATTCTTACTCAGTCCCCTTTTATGGTAAAGTTGCCACAAAACAAAAGAACACAGGATTTTCTCAATGGGCTGCTGCGACGCACCTGGCTTGATGCCAATTGAAGAAGCGATGGACAAAATGTTATCGCGAATCAAACCTATCCAAACAACGCTTTCTCTTCCACTTGCTGAAGCACTCGGTTTTGTACTGGCAGAAGAAATCTTGTCTCCTATCCACGTACCGCCATTCGACAACTCAGCAATGGATGGCTACGCTATTCGCATTCAAGATCTTGAGTCATCTTCTGTATTGCCTCTGGCAGGTAAATCATTTGCAGGACAACCTTTTGAAGGTGAATGGCCTCAAGGTACCTGTGTTCGCATCATGACTGGCGCAAAAATCCCACAGGGTTGTGATGCCGTTATCATGCAAGAAAACACTGAAGTGACAGATGATGGCATTCAGTTCAACCAAACCGACGTGAAGCCACAAAACAACATCCGCCCAACAGGTGACGACATCAAGCAAGGCGACATCGTACTGGCAAAAGGTGCACGTTTGACACCTCGCGATATTCCGATGATTGCGTCTCTTGGTATAAGCCATGTGACAGTAGTACGTAAGCCAAAAGTTGCTTTCTTCTCTACTGGTGATGAACTTAAACCACTGGGCGAGCCGCTAGACGAAGGCCAAATCTACGACAGCAACCGTTACGGCATTAAACCACTTATTGAGAACTTCGGTTGTGAAGCAGTTGATCTTGGCATCATTCCAGATTGCCCAGAGACTCTGAAAGCAACTTTTGAGAAAGCACAAACATTGGCAGATGTGGTCGTGACCTCAGGCGGTGTCAGTGTGGGCGAAGCGGATTACACCAAAGACATTCTTGAAGAACTTGGGGAAATCGGTTTCTGGAAGCTAGCAATCAAGCCGGGTAAACCTTTCGCGTTTGGTAAGCTAAGTACAGCTTGGTTCTGTGGTCTGCCGGGGAACCCGGTTTCTGCAGTTCTTACTATGTACGTGCTTGTTCAACCAATGCTGGCAAAACTTGCAGGCCATACAGAATGGAAAGCACCCGAGTCTATTCCGGCAACAACCAAAACCGCCTTTAAGAAAGCGCCAGGTCGTACCGATTACCAACGTGGTATCTACACATTAGAAGATGGCAAGTTTGTGGTTGAAACAACGGGCAACCAAAGCTCTGGTGCGTTCCGCTCAATGAGCCTAGCGAACTGCTTTGTTGTATTGGAACGTGAACGCGGCCGAGTTGAAGTGGGCGAAACGGTTCAGATTCAACTATTCAACTCAACCCTTTACTAGGAAGTCGTTGTGGATATTCTTTCCGATCAGGAAATGCTGCGTTACAACCGCCAAATCATTCTTCGTCAGTTTGACTTTGAAGGACAAGAAGCACTCAAACAAGCATCAGTATTGATGCTTGGTGCTGGCGGTTTAGGCTGTGCATCAAGCCAATATTTGGCCACTGCTGGTGTCGGTAAAGTTACGCTGATTGATGATGATATCGTCGAGTTGTCTAATCTTCAGCGCCAAGTTCTGCACCACGATGCGGATATTGGTCGTAAGAAGGTCGAATCGGCTGCTGATGCACTACGCGAACTTAACCCGTACATTATCGTAGATACCATCGAAAAACGTCTTGATGATACAGAGCTAAAAAGCTTGATCGAAAAGCACACAATTGTTGTCGATGCATCAGATAACGTCGATACGCGTAATCAACTTAACCGCCTATGTTTTGCAACCAAAACACCGCTAATTTCAGGCGCGGCTATTCGTATGGAAGGCCAAGTGAGCGTGTTTACTTATGATGACCCAGCGCAACCATGTTACCAGTGCTTAAGTGCCCTCTTCGGCAGCGGTGCGTTAAGTTGTGTCGAAGCCGGAGTCATGGCTCCTGTTGTGGGTATTGTTGGCGCAGTACAAGCGATGGAGACGATTAAAGTGATTGCTGATTACGGCCAACCAAAGAAAGGCAAAATTCTGATTTTGGACGCGCTCAGCATGTCTTGGCGAGAAATGAATCTGATGAAAATGCCAACCTGTCCGGTTTGTAGTTAGTTCTAAACCTCTAATCATTCCCAAAAAGCCCAACTCGATGTTGGGCTTTTTTCTCATTTTGACAATCAGATTTAAAACCCTTCTTCTTACAAATTTTAACTTCATAAAATTCAACAATTTAAAAGTTGGCACATTCCTTTCATTGCATATATCACGAACCAATGAGAGGGCGAATTATGAAAAGGACATCACTACTACTTGGGTCTCTAATAGTGAGCGCTTATGCACAAGCGGCGCCATTTGATACGTGCCCAAGCCAAGCATACCTATTCCAATCAACCCCGGTTCAAATCTATGGCGTCAATTTGGTTACAGGCTCTACGACTCTTTTAGAGGACGACACAGGTTTGGCTTCGGGCATCAACGGTGTAGGCTTTAACTTCACTGACCGTTATATCTACGGCTACGACACCACAAACAAAAAGATTGTTCGTCTTGGTAAAGACTTCCAAGCAGAGACGCTTGATGTTTCGGGCCTTCCTACCGACCACACGTTTTACGTAGGTGACGTTTACAACCACGTCTACTACTTGTACCGCAAAGGCAAAGGACTTTTCTCCATTGACCTTTCTCCGCTCGATTCTGATCCAAATGCGACATTGAGCATCGTGAAAATTAGCTCAACAGCGACAGTGAACCTAACCGACTTTGCATTCCATCCAGGTGATGGCTCCCTTTACGGCATCGACAACAACTCTGGTGTGCTATATCAGTTCAACCCATCAAACGGTAGCGCAACTGCGATAGGTGACACAGGTGAGAAAGGCACATTTGGTGCTGGCTACTTCGATGTAAACGGCAACTACTACGTGTCACGTAACCAAGATGGCAAAATCTATCGCGTTGACCTTTCGGAAGGTAACGCAGCCAATATCGCAGCAGGTATCGTTCCTGCGGTTGAGTTTGTATCCAACGGTCCAAGCTCAAGCCAAAATGACGGTGCACGTTGTGCAAATGCTCCGGTGATTAACGAAGACGAGCCAATTGATTTCGGTGATGCTCCAGACAGCTACCACACAACACTTGCGTCAAACGGTCCTCGTCACGAAGTGGACGGTGTAACTTGGCTTGGTTCCGTCGCTCCAGATGGTGATGCCGACGGACAGGCAAACGATAACTCTGTGGGCACAGCCGATGAAGATGGTGTTGGTTTTGTATCCGCACTTGATCCAGGCTTAAGCTCAATTGTGAATGTGACAGCTTCTACTTCTGGCTACCTATCAGCATGGTTTGACTGGAACCGCGATGGTGACTTTGATGATGAAGGTGAGCAAGTCTTTACCGACCAATTACTGTCTGCGGGTAATAATCCCCTACCGTTTGTAGTTTCAACCGCTGCAACGGAAGGTTCAAGCTGGAGTCGATTCCGCTTTAGCCAACAAACCGGATTAAACTACGATGGTGGTTCGACGTCTGGTGAGGTGGAAGATTACCCAATTACCATCACTGGTAATGGTTACTCAGTGGAGTATTTCCCGAGTGCAGAAGATTACGCCACCGTGGCTTACGAAGATAACTGGCCATACACCGCAGACTACGACATGAACGATGTGGTCGTGAAATTCCGCATCACTGAAACCAGTCTTGCTGGTCATGTTGAGAATATCCAGATTACAGGTGACCTAGCGGCCTACGGCGCAAGTTACAAAAATGGCTTCGCAATCCGACTACCGGGTGTATTGAGAAGCTCGATTGAAAACGGATTAACAACGCTATCCTTCAATGGTGTAGAACAAGCATCTAATGGTTTGGAAAGTATTTCTGATGAAGCAATTTTCATCATCAGTGAAGACTTAAGCACACACGCGGCGAGCAGCTGTAGCTACTTCCGTACCGAGTCTGGCTGTGATGATAACGTTTCACTCACCTTTACCTTGAATGTGTACTTCACCGAAGGCTCTGACCGTTCAGCCATTCAAGCCATGCCATACGACCCGTTCATCTTCGCAACGCCGGGGACTTACCATGGCGACGGGATTACCTTCCAACCAGGTCGTAAATGGGAAGTTCACTTAGCAGACCAAGCACCAACAGAACAGTTTGATGACCAAAACCTCTTCGGTGTCGGCGTCGATGCAAGTGACCCTGCACAAGGAGTGTACTTCAAAACAGCAAACAACTTACCTTGGGCACTGCTGATAGTAGAAGATTGGGATTGGCCGCTAGAGCGTGTAGACATGGTCGATGCATACCCTCAATTCCAAACTTGGGCTGAGTCTGGTGGCGAACTAAGCACAGATTGGCACACCTCTCCAACACCTAACAAATGCTACATTCCATAGGGAGATAACATTATGAAAGCACTTATCACAATCATCATGGGATTAGCACTAATGGCTTGTGGCGGAGGCGGCGGTGGTGGTAACAGTACACCACCTCCACCAACCCAAACCACGGTGCCAGAGGAAGATACTACCCAGCAGGAAGAAACTACTGAAGAAGAGACAACGGTAACAGTGGAAGATGCAACCATGCATGATCTAGTAGTACCAGATGGCTTTAGCTACAACCCAGTGACGGAAGGTACGCTCAATGTAGACATCAGTGGTTTCTCTTCACAACGAGCACACCTAAGCGTGTACAAAGAGTTTGTCGAGAACAGTTCAGGTAACTACGATGCAAAATACCCAAGCAAAGTCGCATCGGTTCCACTCAACAATGGTACAGCAAATGTCGACTTTAATGTTTCTGATAGCCAAGGTAGCCTACTTGTTGAAATTTGGTTCTATGACGGTAGTGACCCAATTCAGAAAGTGATTACTTCTGGAGACAACACTTGGACCATGTAACTAGATAGATTGAAGGCATAGCGAAAGCGCCCCTTCATCATAAATCTTCAATCTCAAGCTTAAAAATCGCATCGTTCTTTTGAACATGCGATTTTTTTGTTGTAAAACAGTAAGATTATCCACCTAACAAACTAAAGACAATGCAAGCACTGATTAGTACTGATGAACTCAATAGCCTTCTCGGCCAACCTAACGTCAAGCTCCTCGACGCTAGTATTGCGTTTCAAATCCCTTCTGAAGGCAAAAAGATTCAAGATAAGTGGATTCCAAATACTTTACGCTTTGATTACGACAATGACTTTTGCTTACCCGGCTCCTCCCTACCGCATATGATGCCAACAGAAGAAGGCTTCAACCAAAGTGCGCAACAACTCGGTTTGAACAACGAAGACTTGATTGTGGTTTATGACAACTCAGGCACTTTAGCGGCACCAAGAGCTTGGTGGATGTTCAAAGCCATGGGGCATGACAATGTTCGAGTCTTAAATGGCGGTCTTCCAGCTTGGATTGAAGCAGGACTCCCTGCCGAAAGTGCCCTATCGCAACCAAGCGAAGAAGGCAACTTTACGGGTAAGCTCAACCAAAATGCCTTTTTGAGTGCACAAGATGTTCTTGCTCATTCAACCAATAAAAGTGCCAATATCATCGATGCCAGAGCCAAAGCTCGCTTCCTTGGTGAAGTGCCTGAGCCACGAGAAGGTCTACGTAGTGGGCACATTCCAAATTCGGTTTGCTTACCGTTTCAAGAACTCTTGACCAACGGTCACATTAAACCAAATTCAGAGTTGCAACAGATATTTAGCGCACTAACGATAGATAGTGACAATTCGATTATTTTTAGTTGCGGTTCCGGTGTAACCGCATGCATTTTATTACTCGCGGCGTATCAAATTGGTCTGGACAACCTGTCGGTGTACGACGGTTCTTGGACCGAATGGGGTGCAGACCACTCTCTACCTATCGAGTGTTAAGACAAGTGTCTGTTTAACAAAGTATCTTACGTTTATCTAAAGATGATGTGTTCCAATAAACTAAACGCAGCTTCTAAACCAAACTTGTCATTTCGAAATAGAAACTGGCTATGAGTGATTTGTCCCTCCTCATAGCCTGACTACATCAAAAGCCGACTATTTCCGTTAGCGTTCAGATGTCGCGTTACCGTGCATTTGCTCATCTAAGTTGAGCACGGTTAATGCGTTGCTAACGCTCGTGGCGATCACGTCTATCGCTCCAGTTCTTAATGCTCCGAGTAGAGCGAGTGGCTTGCTGTTCTCAGCTGCGATCGCAATAACTTCCGAGATCGGCCGAAACTCTTCAATACCAAGTCCAATTACTCGGTCACTCATTACCGTGTTCGCTACATTACCGTGAATATCAAAGAAGTCATAACCTGCAAAATCCCCTACCACACCTTGTTGAAGTCTCGACTGAACCACTTCATCAGGCGTAAACCAACCTAAGTCGACCATGTAACTGTTTTCGCTCATGTCACCAATACCAACCAAAGCGACATCGGCTTTACGCGCTAGGTCGAGCGTTTGTTTCACGGTTGCATTTTGCATGAAGGCCAACTTCTGTTCTCTATTTTCTGCGTATGCCGGCGCATAAAGGGTTTCAGAGGTTCCCCCATACTTCTTCGCCAACTGACGACAAATATGGTCGGCGTTATACATACCGCCACGCGGGTGAATACCACCAATGCCACACACAAATTTACAGTCACGCGGCGTAATAACACCTATATGGTGAGCGACGGACGATACGTTGCGCCCTTGTCCGACCGTCACCACCATGCCGTTTTTGAGCGTGCTAGTGAGATAATTGGACACCAATCCCGATACCTGTAGTCGTTGCGCTTCTTCATTCGGTTGATCAAGAGCAACAAGCGCGCGCTTAACGCCGAATCGCTCGATCAAACGTTGTTCGATCTTGGCGCTGAACACCGGATGGTATTTAACGGTAATTTCAACAATGCCTTCATCACGCGCCTGCTTGAGCATTCGCCCGACCTTTGCGCGTGATATGGCAAATTTTCTCGATATCTCTTCCTGAGTCGCACCGTCTTGATAATACGCGACGGAAATCTCTGTCAACAAATCCGTGTTTTCAATGGAAATATCTTGATTAGAACTGCTCATGGTTTCTCTCGCCCTTTAAGAGGATCGATATTGTATGCAATAAGTGAACATATGCTCATTGACTTAGCATATGTTCTTTATCAATTTAAACGCTACATTTGCTCATCGCAATAACATTTTCTCACTACAATTTTTTACCCTCTTGGACAACGCTCAAGCTTTGAACAATAAGGGCAAACGTTTATTTGGGTTAACCACTAAACACACAGTAAAAAAACGTTGATGAAGTTCACTATAAGTCCATTTCAGCGATTGACTTTCAGCATAGATAGGATAAATATGGACACATCATTTACTCAGCTATCGATCAAATGTTCATAGCATTTGTTCGGTAACGAAATTTTCCGTAGTTGGCTGAGCAGATGTCTCATTAAATGCGATGAGACGGTTAGCTAACTCGCTTGCAAATGCACAAGCTGTGATAACAAAAATCACGCTTAAGCCCATTTAAATAGGATGATCGATTATGAGCAACAAGTTAGAGCAACTTCGTAAACTAACGACTGTAGTAGCAGACACTGGCGAAATTGATGCAATTAAAAAGTATCAGCCAGAAGACGCAACAACTAACCCTTCTCTTATCCTTAAAGCCGCTCAAATCGCAGAGTACGCACCTCTAATCGATGCTTCAATCGAATACGCTAAAGCACAGAGCAACGACAAAGCTCAACAAGTTCAAGATACTTGTGACATGCTTGCAGTAAACATCGGTAAAGAAATCCTAAAAACTATCCCAGGTCGTATCTCTACAGAAGTAGACGCTCGTCTATCTTACGATATGGAAGGCAGCGTAGCGAAAGCTCGTCAACTAGTGAAAATGTACAACGATGCTGGCATCACTAACGACCGTATCCTTATCAAACTGGCTTCAACTTGGGAAGGCATTCGCGCAGCTGAGATCCTAGAAAAAGAAGGCATCAACTGTAACCTAACGCTTCTATTCTCGTTCGCTCAAGCACGTGCTTGTGCAGAAGCGGGTGTATTCCTAATCTCGCCATTCGTTGGTCGTATCATGGACTGGTACAAAGCGAAAGAAGGCCGTGACTTCGAAGCTCAAGAAGATCCAGGCGTACTATCTGTAACTAAGATCTACAACTACTACAAAGAATACGGCTACAAAACTGTAGTTATGGGCGCAAGCTTCCGTAACATCGGTGAGATCTTAGAACTAGCTGGTTGTGACCGTCTAACTATAGCTCCTGCTCTACTTGCAGAACTAGAAGCAGCTGAAGGTGAAGTAGTTGAGAAACTAGTTGATTCTAAAGGCGCAGCTGAGCGTCCAGCACCAATGACTCACGCTGAGTTCCTATGGGAACATAACCAAGACCCAATGGCTGTTGAGAAGCTGGCTGAAGGTATCCGCAACTTCGCCGTTGACCAAGGCAAACTAGAAGCGATGATCGAAGCTAAGCTTTAATTGCTTACCAAAAGCGAGTAGCCCGTCTACTCGCTTTTACCATCAGCACTATTTTCAAAAAATTCTATTTGAACTTGTTTCGGCGAGTTCCCTCTATTTAAATCAAATATCGAGAAGTAATCACTATGGATCGTAAACATCTAGCAAATGCAATCCGTGCGCTAAGCATGGATGGTGTTCAACAAGCTAACTCTGGTCACCCAGGTGCACCTATGGGTATGGCTGACATCGCTGAAGTTCTTTGGCGCTCTCATCTAAACCACAACCCATCAAACCCTGAGTGGGCAGACCGCGACCGTTTCGTACTGTCTAACGGCCACGGCTCAATGCTGATTTACTCTCTACTGCACCTTGCAGGTTACGAGTTGTCTATCGACGATCTGAAAAACTTCCGTCAGCTTCACTCTAAAACTCCTGGTCACCCAGAGTATGGTTACGCGCCAGGTATCGAGACCACAACGGGTCCGCTAGGTCAAGGCATCACTAACGCGGTTGGTATGGCTCTAGCTGAAAAAGCGCTAGCAGCGCAATTCAACAAAGAAGGCCACGACATCGTTGACCACTTCACTTACGTGTTCATGGGCGACGGCTGTCTGATGGAAGGTATTTCGCACGAGGCATGTTCTCTTGCAGGTACTCTTGGTCTAGGCAAGCTGATCGCATTCTGGGATGACAACGGCATCTCTATCGACGGTCACGTTGAAGGTTGGTTCTCTGACGACACACCTAAGCGTTTCGAAGCTTACGGTTGGCACGTAATCCCTGCAGTCGATGGTCACGATGCTGACGCAATCAACGCAGCAATTGAAGCAGCGAAAGCGGATCCACGTCCTACACTTATCTGTACTAAGACTATCATCGGTTTTGGTTCACCAAACAAATCTGGTTCACACGATTGTCACGGTGCGCCACTAGGTGCAGAAGAAATCGCAGCAACACGCAAAGAACTAGGTTGGGAGCACGGTCCTTTTGAAATTCCGCAAGAAGTCTACGCAGAATGGTCAGCGAAAGAAACAGGCGCAGCTAAGGAAGCAGCGTGGAACGAGAAATTTGCAGCTTATGAAGCAGCGTACCCTGAGCTGGCAGCTGAATTTAAACGCCGCGTAAACGGTGAGCTTCCTGCACAGTGGGAAGAGAAAGCAAGCCAAATCATTGCTGATCTTCAAGCTAACCCAGCAAACATTGCATCACGTAAAGCGTCTCAAAATGCTCTAGAAGCATTTGGTGCTCTACTACCAGAGTTCATGGGTGGCTCTGCTGACCTAGCACCTTCTAACCTAACCATGTGGTCTGGTTCTAAGTCTCTAGAAGCAAGCGACTTCTCTGGTAACTACATCCACTACGGCGTACGTGAATTCGGTATGACAGCGATCATGAACGGTATCGCGCTACACGGTGGTTTCGTTCCTTACGGCGCAACATTCCTAATGTTCATGGAGTACGCACGTAACGCAATGCGTATGGCTGCGCTGATGAAAATTCAGAACATCCAAGTGTACACGCATGACTCTATCGGTCTTGGCGAAGATGGTCCAACTCACCAACCAGTTGAGCAAATGGCATCGCTACGCCTAACACCAAACATGAGCACATGGCGTCCATGTGACCAAGTTGAGTCCGCTGTAGCTTGGAAACTAGCGATTGAACGTAAAGATGCACCGACAGCACTTATCTTCTCTCGTCAAAACCTTGCGCAACAAGAGCGCACAGCAGAACAAGTAGCAGACATCGCGAAAGGTGCTTACATTCTGAAAGATTGCGAAGGCAAGCCTGAGCTAATCCTTATCGCAACAGGTTCTGAAGTTGAACTAGCAGTAGAAGCAGCAGCACAGCTAACTACTGAAGGTAAGAAAGTACGCGTTGTTTCAATGCCATCAACAGATGCGTTTGACAAACAAGACGCCGCTTACCGTGAAGCTGTACTGCCATCAGACGTAACAGCGCGTATCGCAATTGAAGCAGGTATTGCTGACTTCTGGTACAAGTACGTAGGCTTCGACGGTCGCATCATTGGTATGACTTCATTCGGTGAATCTGCACCAGCCGGCGAACTATTCAAAATGTTTGGTTTCACGACTGAAAACGTAGTGCACACAGCAAAAGAGCTACTCGCGTAATTGCAGTAAAAAGATAGTCAGTTTTCTCTATTGCGAATGTGAAAACTGAAAAGCCCCACCAGCAATGGCGGGGCTTTCTTTTATCTGGCTCCTATTCGCATAAACGCAGCCAGGACATAAACATTACAACTTTCGTTACGACTATTTGTCTTCAAATCGAAGTGCGAGCTGATAGAAATCTTGTACTTGGTCTTTTAACTGCCGGCTGTTTTGTTCCACTGAATGTGTTGCTGCCAAGTTTTGTTCTGCGGTCGAAGCGATAGAATGAATGTGCTGGTTTACATCACTAGATAGCTTTAACTGGTTATTCGCCGCTTCTGCTACATCAACCATCAGCCCACTCATGGTTTGCATCATCTGTTCAACTTCAGACAAACGCAACGCGCTTTGTTCTGCTACTTGAGAACAGGCATCGGTTTGCTCTTTGTTTGCCAGAATATCTTTCTGCCAACTTTGAATCGTTGCCAACATAGTGGAGATAGAAGCTTGGATTTGTTCAGTTGCATTGGATGTGCGCCCAGAAAGCGCGCGGACCTCATCAGCTACAACAGCAAAACCACGACCTTGCTCCCCTGCCCTTGCTGCTTCAATCGCCGCGTTAAGTGCCAGTAAATTGGTTTGCTCTGCGATCCCACCAATCTCTTCCATCAAATGGTTCACCTTCTGCGCCTGATCACTCAGTTGATACGTCGTTTCCGTCGCTTTTTCAGCTTGAAGGCTTAACTTCGCTAGATTGGTGTGCGTTTGATCGATGGTCTCCTTCGCCATCAAGCATGACTTCAATGTATCATCAATCAACATATGGGCATCATTGGTACTCGAAGAAACCGAATTTGCCGACGACTCCACCTCTTGGGTAGCATCTCGCACACGATGAATATCGGTATTTTGCTGATTTAATGCAGCCGAGACTTCTGCCGTTGTTTGACTAAGCTCTTCGGCGCAATGCTGCAAAGGCAATGCGGAGTCAGTCATTCTTCCTAACACGGTTCGAATTCTTGCGGATAGCATTTTGATATGGAAATCGGCAATCGAAAATGCCGTGTTACCGGAATAGATCAAGCGACTTACGCTGTCATATTGCTTTTGTAACTTTTTAAGTTGCTGAGGTGTATCAATTAACTCTTGGCGGAATAACAGAGCCAGAACACTTGCAGGTAACGCACTTGCAAGCCAAGCCAACGGCCCTTCAACAGACAACGCATATGCGGTTGCAGGTGCGGTTAGTGCACCAAGTAGAATCGCATAGCGAATGGTTTCATTGATTTTCAACGACCAAGTTCGACCAGACTTCTCTGCAGCACGCATGCTTTTGTAGGCTTTTGTCGCAATATCAACCCACTCTCGCTTTGGTTTCACGCGCACTGATTGATACCCAACAACATGGTTGTCTTCGTAGATAGGGGTGACATAAGCATCAACCCAATAGTAACCGCCAGACTTAGTGGCATTCTTAACCATTCCACGCCAGGCTTTACCTTGTTTAAGGCGTGCCCACATGTCACCGAAAGCGGCTTTAGGCATATCATTATGACGAACTATATTGTGGTTCTGACCGACAAGTTCTTCGTGAGTGTATTCAGCAACGCGGCAAAAGGCTTCATTACAATATGTAATAACACCTTGTAAGTTCGTTGTTGAGACGAGTTCCTCAGACTCCCTCACGAGAGTTTCTTGAGCTTTATGAGAAATATTGGCTGACATAGACGAAACTTCTTTAGTTTTTATTGATTTTCGGCAAGATATATACAGGATTTTTATTTTTATTACAAAAAGTTAGATAAAAAGTCTTATCAAATCGACATTTTTATTATGGGAATTCACATTATCGATAAAAACATAAAGAAGAGATTGTTGATTTGAGCTAATAAACAAACCCGGCACGAGCGGCCGGGTTATGTATTAAGACTTAATTAAGCGGTTTGTGATTCTGGCTTTTTATTCGTTTTTAACGCAAACATCGCGATAACGAGTAACACAAATGGAAGAACATACAAATTAAGATTCTGCCAACCTACGGTAGACTCAAGCCAACCAGATAGTAATGCGGTGATGGTGACACAACTGAACACGAAGAATTCATTAAACGCTTGAGCCTTGCTTCTGTTTTTCGCTTCATAGCTTTGACTAAACAGCCCAGTTGCTGCGATAAACATAAAGTTCCACCCTATTCCTAACAGGATTAAAGCAAGACTAAAATGCCAGATAGACACTCCATGTATATTAATTCCAATACAAGCAACAAATAGCAATCCACCCGCCAAAATCATATTCTTAGCGCCAAACCGCTCTATCAGACGGCCCGTGACAAACGCAGGTGCAAACATACCCAACACGTGCCATTCGATCACTCCCGCCGCTTTATCAAAATCAAAGCCACAACCAATCATCGCTAAAGGAGTTGCTGTCATTAAAATGTTCATCACCGCGTACGCAACCATTGCCGCGATAACTGCCAGCATGAAATTAGGTCGACGAATAATCAGTCTCAGCTTATCCGCCTTAGCGTGTAGCGCCTGTGTGTGTGCAGGTGGAAAACGAATGGTTTGTAGCACAACCAACGCGGTTATATAAAGCACGACAAGCACAGCAAATGCACTAATGTATAAGCCATCACCTGACCACTGTTGTGAGTACACCGCCAAATTAGGTCCAAGGATCGCCGCTAACACCCCACCCGCCATAGATATCGAAATCGCCCTATGCCTTGCCGACTCTTCACACACTTCAATGGCAGCAAACCTGTATAGAGTACCGAAACCTATACCAACACCAAGCAAAAACGTAGACATGCAGAACAGATAGAAGTTTTGTTGACTTAATGCATACGTCGCTAGACTAGCACCCAAAATGCCAATGACATTGCCAAGGCTAAAACCAAGGCGACGCCCTAACTTGCCCATAATTAGCGACGCAGGAATTGTCGCGGCCATCAGTCCCAAAAACTGCAGTGCAACTGGTAATGTGATAAAACTTGATGACGGCGCAAGTGTTTTGCCAATAAGGGCGATAACAGATATGAGTAAAATATTCCCTGTCATTAATAAGGCTTGGCAGAGGGATAGAAGCCATACATTACGATTCAATTCCAAATTCCTTTTGGTTACAACGTATACAGATAACATATAGGAAAGCAGAAACAATAGAAAGATACGAGAGTAATTCTCAACAAAAAGAGCCAGAGGCATAGTACCTCTGGCTCTTCACTATTCACTTTTCGCTTTTAAAAAGTTTTTCTGTTGAGCTTACTTGTTGCGGCGCGCTTTTACTGCATCAGAAAGCTGACGAAGTACCGTTTCCGTATCTTCCCAACCAATACATGCATCAGTAATCGACTGACCATAAGTGGCTGCTTTGCCATCCACTAAGTCTTGGCGACCTTCAACTAAATGAGACTCGATCATCACACCAAAAATGGCTTCTTCGCCAGCAGAGATTTGTTCGGATACATCATCAGACACCAGCATTTGACGCTTGAACTGCTTCGAGCTGTTAGCATGGCTAAAATCAATCATCACTTTTTTCGGCAGACCTGCAGTGTCCAGCTCATCTTTAATTTGAGCTACATGTGCTGCACTGTAGTTTGGTTCTTTACCGCCACGTAGAATAATATGGCAGTCTGGATTACCAGCGGTTTCTACGATCGCGGAATGACCGTATTTTGTTACTGAAAGGAAGTGATGGGAAGCGCTTGCAGAACGAATCGCGTCGCTCGCTATTTTAATATTCCCGTCTGTACCGTTTTTGAAACCTACAGGACAAGAAAGACCAGAAGCTAGCTCGCGGTGAACCTGAGATTCTGTCGTACGAGCACCGATAGCGCCCCAACTGATCAAATCCGCCACGTACTGAGGTGTGATCATATCTAAGAATTCACTTGCCGTTGGCAAGCCCATATCGGTTAGATCAAGAAGAAGTTTACGTCCGATACGTAGACCATCATTTAGCTTATAGGTGTCATTTAAGTAAGGGTCATTGATAAGGCCTTTCCAACCAACGGTTGTACGCGGCTTTTCAAAATAAACTCGCATAACAACCTCAAGCTGCTCGCCCAGTTCATCACGTAGTACTTTTAGCTTTTTACCGTACTCAACCGCGGCAGCCGGATCGTGAATAGAACACGGGCCAACGATCACGAGTAATCGATCGTCTTTTCCTTCAAGAATATTGTGAATGGCGTTACGGCAATCAAAAGTGGTCGAAGAAGCGGTTTCAGTCGCTGGGAACTTCTCTAATACTGCAACAGGTGGCAATAACTCTTTTACTCTATTTATTCTTACATCATCAGTTTGAAACATTACTTCTACTTCCTGGTTTTATTTCCGACCCCATTCTTACCAACTGAACTCATTGCAACATTGTTCACAAAGCGAGCAGCATCAAGGGCTGTGGTCATTTTCTGTCTAGCGTTTAAGTAACTTATCGGCTTAGGCGTAGACTTGCAATCAGTTTTTGCAAATAAATGCAAATAAAAACCACCTGTTAACCACCGCGCACAATGTAAAGTAAAGTTTACGAAAAAAAGTTCAAAATAATCATCAATTTTCTTATGCACCAAAAAATCTTTACTACAATGTAAGAAATATCAGAAGTTTGTGAGGTATTTTTGGGTAGTAAATGTTGATCAAGTTCAAATATATTGTTGCTTGATATGAAATGATTAGAATATTAAACTAATTTCTTATAAACGCTGGTTTTTTCTAATTTTTTGATAAAACGAAGTAGAAGTTAATATGCAATCAATACAAGGAAACATTATGAACAAAGTAGCAATTGCAGTAGCAGCAGTGGTAGCTGGTAGTAGCGCGCTTTTAAACTCTGCTCAAGCTGAAATGTACATCGGGGGCAAAGTGGGCATGACTACACTTGACGACGCTTGCTATCTAAATAGCCCTTGTGATGATGAAGCGTTCGGTGCAGGACTACATATCGGTTATGACTTTACCGATATCATCGGGCTAGAGTACGGCGTAGACTTCTTAGGCGACTATGAAGGAAACTCTAGGTCAGGGGCTAATACGATTAATACGATTGACGGCAATCTAACGGCTTTAACACTTGCACCTAAATTCAACTGGCACTTAAACGACTCTTGGAATCTGTTTGCTAAGATCGGTGGTGCTTACATGATGTCTGATGACGAAACAGACTTTGTCCCAACAGGTTCTTTGGGTGCTGAATACTCGATCGATAGAAACTGGAGTGTTCGCGCTGAATACCAACGTTACCAAGACATGTCTGACGACGTGTGGGACGACATGGATGCTAACTTCTTTGGTATCGGTGTTAACTACAAATTCGCAGCAGCTCCAGTTGTTGCAGCAGTTGTAACGGAAGAAGTGATCGAGCCAGATCCAGAACCAGTGATGATGAGCAAGGTGCACAAAGAAGAGTACGGTACAGGTACGTTTGAATTCGATAGTGCTAAGTTAACAGAGTCCGTTTCTGAACGTCTGGACAACTTTGTTTCATTCTTGAACGAATATCCTCAAGCTCAAGTAGAGATTACTGGTTACACGGATAGCTCAGGCCCTGCGGCATACAACCAAAAACTGTCTGAGCGTCGTGCTCAATCTGTTGCTGATTACCTAACCGCAGCTGGCATTGGTTCAGATCGTTTGACAGTTAAAGGTATGGGTGAAGAAAACCCAGTTGCTGACAACAGCACTCGCGAAGGTCGTGAGAAAAACCGTCGCGTAGAAGTTGTGGTACCTTCATTTGAATATCAAGAGCTAGTTCAACCAGAATAAGCATCTATGATTCATGATCGATGATGTGGTAAAAATTAATGGGGTGCATTTGCACCCCATTTTGATCTCATATTAAGGGATATTGCCACTATGGTTTTGGGAAAAAGATCAACTCATTATCTTGCACCATAACGCAATCCATACCAGCTGCATGCGCCGCTCGCTTCCCCAACTCAGTATCCTCGAACACAAGACACTGTGACGCCTCCAAGTCGAGTTGTTCCGCGGCCACCAAAAAGGTATCTGGAAAGGGTTTATGGTTCTCTACATCACTCGCGGTTACTACAACATCCAACTTGTCTAATAAACCTGCATGACTTAATAAGCGCATGGCACTTTCTCGTTGGCTGCCAGTCCCGACTGCAATTTTCTTATGGCCTAAATATTCCTCTAACACGATGTTCGTGCAAGGAATAACGTCACCATGAAGCTCCATAGCAGCGAATGTTTCCATTTTAAATGTCGCGACAGTTTTAGGATCTAACGAAAGCTCATGCACACGATTTAGTTCCTCAACAATTTTAAAGCTCGGCATCCCTCCCAAACTGTGAAACCATTCCTGGCAAAACGGAAAATCAAAACGCTCAGCAGTTGCTTGCCAAGCTGCCAAGTGGGCTGGCATGGTATCGATTAGAGTACCATCCATATCAAATATGAATCCCTCATAGGGTCTAAAATCAATCGTGCTCATGTCTTTTCTTCTATTTGTGCATCTGTAATGTTAATTTATCAGCTCTTTCAATCGTCCTTACCGGCATTTACTTATCATGCTCAAAATTTCGAACTCCGTCACAATTCAAGAGTGGGAAATTCAATTATCCCCAATTAGAGCTCAAGGAAATGGTGGCCAGAACGTTAACAAGGTAGCGTCCGCTATACACCTGCGCTTTGATATCCGGAATTCCAGCTTACCTGACTTTTACAAAGAGCGATTACTTGCACTTTCTGATAGTCGTATAAGTAAAGATGGCGTGATCATCATCAAAGCGCAACAATTTCGGACACAAGAACAAAATAAGGAAGACGCCCTAAATCGGCTTCAAGCATTGATAAAAGCTGCCGCTTTACAGGAGAAGAAGCGTATTAAAACGAAACCAACCCGCGCTTCTCAACGCCGACGACTTGATACAAAAAACAAGCACGGAGCGAAAAAACAGCAACGTAAAAAAGTGCTGTATTAGTGCATGTCGTGTTCTCGACATGTTAGTTGAACAACGTTTGCTAGCCCTTGGAAATCTCATTGGATTTCTCTTTTTAGTTACTTATTCAGGAAACAACAATATGACTATTAGGCAAAAACTCTACTTCCTCGGAGTTATCGCCATTTTAGGCATCGTGGCCCTTTTGGGTACGTCATCCCATTTTGAAAATAAGAGCAATGACCTTAATCACGCCATCAAACTCGTTGGTGATCTAGAAATACGCTTACTCAACTTACGCAGAAATGAAAAAGATTTCCTACTACGTAGTAATGACAAATATCTAAATAAGTTTGACGCCAATGTTGACAAGTTTATAGACACAGAAAAAGAGCTTGCGAACATACTCAAGAGTAATGAATTACCTTCCAGTCAACAATTTAAGCAAGACTTGCTCGCATACCAAAGGGGCTTTCAGAATCTGGTCAGCGCTTACCAACGATACGGGCTTGATTCAAAGAGTGGGCTTCTCGCTGGTTACGAACAAGCACTATTAGAAGCAAAACAACGTTCAGACCACCAGCAGTTATTGGCATTAGTCCGTTTTGACTCTGCGGTAAAAGCAGGACTATTCAATAGTGACTTGCTTGAGGGGCAATATGCTCCTGAGCTTATCAAAACAGGTAAGCAATTGGCGGCCCAAAAGCAAGTTGTTGGGGTTGCTTATGACAAAGGCCTACTCGGTGAAACTCGCGCATTATCTCATGCCGTAGAAGAGCAATTTGAAACCTTTTCCACAGCCCTTAGCTCTGCTGCCGCACAACGTGATGAACAAATGTCGACCATCAAGCAGGTCATTACAGCTCTGATCTTAGTCGTTATTTTCGCATTGATTTGGCAAATTTCACGTTCAATCAATACGCGAGTGAATAGCTTACTTGGCACCATTCGAAGTATCAGCGAAACGAACAACATGGGACTTCGATCTGATTTGAAAGGTCAAGACGAGCTATTTGATATCAGTCATCACCTCAATGACCTATTGGATAAGCTTGAGCATCTAATTAGTAGTACCCAAGAAAAATCGGCGCAACTCACTGCAAGTACCGATAATATGCATCGTGAGTTAGAAGGCGTTATGGAGCAATTCCACACGCAAACTGACCACACAGCATCAATGGCGACGGCAGTTCAGCAAATGGTTGCCACAATAGGTGAAATCTCTGAAAGCACATCAGTTGCGGTAGAAGGCGTACATCAGGCAGCGAATAATGCCGAACAAGGTCGAGGAGTTGTTGAGGCGACGGTAACCAACATCGGTCAACTAACCACGATTTTATCAAACAGCCAGCAGTCGATTGGCTCGCTGAATCAGCATGTAGATAAAATTGGTGGTGCCGTGAACATCATCCAAGAAATAGCAGAGCAAACCAACCTACTAGCTCTCAACGCAGCAATTGAAGCCGCGCGAGCAGGCGAACAAGGCCGCGGGTTTGCAGTTGTCGCCGATGAAGTACGCGCCCTAGCTAGCCGAACTCATCAATCCACAGAGGAAATCACGCGGGTCGTTGCAGACATTCAAACTCAAATGTCTACAGTTGTTGCTGATATTGATCAATGTAACGATCAAGGGCAACAAACACTTAATGCTTCTGAAAAACTGGATTCTAGCCTGCAACAGATCATTACTGACATGCATTCAATTCAAGGTAATTCGGAGCGCATAGCTTCAGCAATTGAAGAACAAGGTATCGTGATGAACCAAGTTAGCGGTTCAATCACCGAGCTAAACGCAATATCTGAGAATAACATGCAATCCGCTCAGGAATGCTTGCATGAAGTGAACTCTGTCTCTGCTCAAGCTCATGATATGGATGAAGCCGTTGCACAATTCAAAACTGCGCTAAAATAACCCTTTTCAAAATAGAAAGCCCGAAGCAATCATTGCTTCGGGCTTTTTTTCAATTGTCACTTCGTGCTTACTGCGCACTTCGGATGTGATTATTCATCATCAAGAGGAACCAGCTTGGTGTTGCCGCCATGAACTTTCTCACGCTGTCTTTGCACCAGAGCGTAGAAGCCTGGGATCAAGAATGTACCTGCTAGAAGCACACACAATAGACCACCAATCAGCGACACGCCGAGTGAGTTTTGACTCACGTGCCCCGCGCCAGCGGCAAAGATAAGCGGGAAGATACCCAGGATAAATGACCAAGATGTCATATTCACAGCGCGGAAACGTAACGTGCCTCCTTTAACCGCTGCACTATCGATATCAGCATCTTTTTCTTCACGCTCTTGCTTGGCGAACTCCACAATCAAAATTGCGTTTTTCGCCGCCAAGGCTATGAGCAAGACAAGACCAATTTGGGCATACAAGTTAAGCGGCGTGCCAGTTAGATTTAACGCAAGGAAGGAACCTAACGTGGCTACTGGGACCACCAAAATAATAGCCAGTGGAATACTCCAACTTTCATACTGAGCCACCATAAACAAGTAAATGAAGATCAAAGCCAGCGCAAACGCATAAATGGCTTGGTTACCCGCGAGCACTTCCTGATAAGCCATACCTGTCCATTCATACGTGTACCCTTGCGGAAGAACTTCAGCAGCAACGCGTTCCATTGCGGCAATCGCATCACCACTAGAGTAACCCGGAGCTGGTTGGCCTTGAATGATAGCACTGCGGTACATGTTGTAACGCCATGCCACATCAGGCTCAAACACTTGCTCGTAGCTCACTAGCGTACTTAACGGAACCATATCACCGTTCGAAGAACGAACATGGAAACGCTCTAGATCTTCCATGCTGCTACGGTGCTGGCTATCAGCTTGCATGGTTACGCGGAAGTTCTTACCAAACATGGTGAAGTCATTCACATAAAGCGAACCTAAGTTGCCTTGCAAGGTTTGGAAAATAGACGACAGCGAAATACCTAATTGCTGCGCTTTCTCACGATCGATATCAACGTAGTAGTGCGGAACATTCGCGCGGAACGTGCTAAACGTGTAGGCAATTTCAGGCGCTTGGTTAGCCGCTTGGATCATTTCTCCCATGACCATCGACAAATCGGTACGACTTCGCCCTAGCGTGTCTTCAAGCACAAACTCAAAACCAGACGCAGCGCCCATACCAGGAACCGCCGGTGGTCCCATCGCAAAAACAACCGCTTGAGGTAGCTCTGTCGCCGCTCGACCGTTAATACGTGCCGCGATAGCATTAGCAGAGTGCTCTCCTTGCAGCGAGTTACGAGTATCCCAGTCATGCAATTTGATAAATACAGAAGCACCGTTTGATGCTGCTGCGCCTGTCATAAACGAGTAACCGTTCGCAACCGTCACACCATCCACACCAGGTTCTTCACCGATCATTTTCATTAAATCATTGGTGACTTCTTCAGTGCGTGATAAAGAGGCTGAATCTGGTAGCTGTACGTTAACCAGCAAAATGCCTTTATCTTCTTGAGGAACAAACGCTGTAGAGGTGGTTTTCGCAAAGAAAGTGACCGCTGCGATAGCAACTATAAAGAACGTCACGAGCAGTAAAGACTTCTTCACCAAGAAACCAGCGATCTGGCCATAACGCGTAGTGATGCGCTCTAAGCCTCGGTTGAAAGCCTGGAACCAGTTAGCGGTATTGCCCCCACCCTGCTTCAATACCAGAGAACAAAGTGCTGGAGACAGCGTCAATGCATTGATGGATGAAATCACAACCGAAATACAGATGGTCAAAGCGAACTGGCGATACATGATACCGGTGATACCTGGCAGCATGGCGACGGGTATGAATACCGCAAGTAGAACCAAGGTCGACGTGATGATTGGTCCCGTTACTTCTTTCATCGCTAGCAACGTCGCTTTACGCGGTGAAATGGTTGGGTCTTTCGCCATGGTAGTATCGACGTTTTCGATAACCAGAATCGCATCGTCCACCACGATACCAATCGCAAGGATCAAGCCAAACAAAGTAACCGTATTAATGGTGAAGCCCGTTGCCTGCATGATGGCAAACGTACCAATCAGAGAAACGGGGATCGCGACAACAGGAATCAACGTTGCACGCGCACTACCCAAGAACAAGTAAGTTACAGCAATCACCAATAGAATCGCTTCAATCAGTGTTTTTACTACCCCTTTGATCGATTCAGATACGAACACGGTTGTATCGTAGCTGGTCTCGTATTCCATTCCCTCTGGGAAGTTTTTGCTCAAGCCTTCAAGGAGCTCCATGACGGCCTGACCACTTTCTAACGCATTCGCATCCGATTGAAGAGACAACGCAACGATTGACGCGTCCTGGCCACGGAACTTACCGTTACCATCGTAGAACTTTTTGCCTAGTTCAACGCGAGCAACATCTTTCAGATAAACCGTAGAGCCATTGGGATTAGCTCGAAGGACTACGTTCTCAAACTCACTCACGCTTTCCAAGCGACCTTTGGTCACAAGGTTAAACTGAACTTCTTGCGGATTGTTGTATGGTGCTGCACCTACACGCCCTGCCGCAACTTGAACGTTCTGTTCAGCCAAAGCGGCGTATATGTCTGACGTGGTTAGCTTAAGGTTGGCCATTTTTTCAGGATCTAACCAAACACGCATTGCGTATTCGCCACCACCAATCACGTTAACTTCACTGATACCTTTCGCACGAGCCAACTGATCTTTTACATTCAAGTTAATGTAGTTAATCAAGAACTGATCATCGTATTTGCCATCAGGTGAATAGAAGTTAAGTACCATCAGCAAGTCAGGTGAACGCTTTTTCACCGTCACACCAACCATGCGAACTTCTTGAGGCAGTTTTGACTCAATCTGTGACACGCGGTTTTGCACGTTAACTTGCGCCATATCTGGATCGGTGCCAACATCGAACGTGACGTTTAGGCTGTAAGAGCCATCGTTCGCGCTCTTTGAAGACATGTATATCATATCCTCAACGCCGTTGACTGAGGTCTCTATGGGGTCCGCAATGGCCTGCTCGACAACTTCCGCACTCGCGCCAGTGTAGTAAGCCGAAACGCTTACTGATGGCGGGCTTATCTGTGGGTACTCAGCCACTGGCAAAATCGCCAGTGAGATCGCGCCGGCTAGCGTTAATATGATCGAAATAACCAGCGCGAATTTAGGTCTCTGAATAAAGAAACGACTTAACATAGTGCCCCCTACTGCTTATCTTCAGCAGGTGCTTGAAGGCGCACTTCTACACCATTACGCACACGTTGTAGGCCTTGTGTAATAACCGTATCTTCCTGATCGAGCCCTTCTCGAATGATAATGCCTTGTTCAACCTGAGGGCCAAGCTCGACGTTACGACGCTCTGCCACACTTCCCTCAGCCATCACCATCACAAAGTCACCTTCTAAGTCAGTCTGTACGGCACGTCGTGGGATAACAATAACGTCTTTCGTGTTCTTATCTCTCAAGTTCACTTTGATGTGTTGACCCGGAAGTAACTTCTGCTCTGGGTTTGGCACTAGCGCGCATAGCAATCGTACCCGTTTTGGTGTCAATACGATTACCTAAGAAATCAAGCTTACCGAGATGCTCAAAAAACTGTCCATTTTCCAGTTCAAGCTGAACTTCAACGCGGTTTGATTCAGCCGAGCCATCACCTTTTACTTGATCCATACCCATAGCTAAACGCTCGCGCTCACTCACACTAAATGAAGTATGCACTGGGTCTAAGCTCACCAATGTCGTCAGCACGCCAGATGATGGAGAAACCAGATCACCCGTACTCACTTTGGTATCACTAATACGTCCGCTAAAAGGTGCTCGGATTTGAGTATAGGAAAGGTTAACTTCAGCAAGTTTAAGTTGAGCATTTGCCGCTTCTAGCTCTGCTCTCGCACCAAGAAGTGCCGCAGTTAAAGCATCAAACTCAGATTGAGAGATACTACCGCGAGGCAACAAGTTTTTACCTCGAGTATGATCTAATTCGGCTTTTTTTAGCGCCGCTTTAGCTTGTGCAAGTGCGGCTTTAGCACTCGCGACTTGGGCTTCAAAAGAAGATGGCTCGATAGAGTAAAGGAGCTGCCCTTTTTCTACCATTTGCCCCTCTTCAAAGTGACGAGCTTTTAAGTAGCCAGAAATCTGCGCGGTAATATTGGTATCTTCTACTGCTTCAATGCGACCGATATAAGACTTGCTCGGTTGGTAGTCGATAACCGTGACATCCTGAGTCACTACGAGAGGCGCTTGACCTTTCGTTTGGGCATTATTAGCTTCCCCGCATCCAGCGAGGATTGCTGTAGCCGCCATTAGTGCGACAAGTGGTTTCTTTTGCATGTATTTACCGTCTTTATAGAACAGGATATTGTTGAATTCCTATCAACCTTACTCCTTGCTGCCACTGAAAACTTCACTGAAAAGCGCCCAAGGTGTTTCTAAATGTAAACATGAGAAACAAAAGGAAAATAAAGTAATTTAGTTAACAGTGGTATTCAATGAGCAATATACATACAACTCAATCATAACTATTTAATATACGCCTTAGGAGATCGCGAATTTTAGCGTGTGCTTGGAAACACTAACGGGAGTATTGTATTCGGACGTAAAGTGAGATTCAGTGCTCAAGATAAGAACGTTTTGTGGCTAAAAAGGTGAAAAGTGACGCCTTCATACTCAAGACCCCGATTTTGACTATTTTTTTAATATAAATGGGTTATCATTCAATTAATTCAACGCCTTCGACAGAGAGGATGACTATGATTTCTAAATGGGCGAAACGCTTTTACCAGATGGCAGAACTAGTGGCGTCTTGGAGTAAGGACCCATCAACACAAGTCGGTGCCGTTATTACTAAACAGAATCGCATTGTATCTGTTGGATTTAATGGCTATCCGCATGGTGTTTCTGACAGTGTCGACACCGATGAGCGCGAGTTGAAATACCTTAAAACACTGCACGCGGAAGAGAACGCAATTTTGTTCTCAAAACGTGACTTAGACGGATGTGATATTTGGGTAACGCATTTTCCTTGCCCTAACTGCGCGGCAAAGATCATTCAAACAGGGATCTCACACGTACACTGCCCTGAGCAGTCTGAAGACTTTTTATCTCGCTGGGGAGATAAAATCCAAGTCAGTCAAGATATGTTCGATCAAGCGGGTGTGAAAGTCGACTGGTTACCACTAGAAGACATTGAAATTGAAGACAAAGACGTGCGCTAGTATTCCATCTTAATATTTAAATAGCCCAGAGAGATCTGGGCTATTTTGTTATTAAATCTGCAAGAGGTCTCGACGTAGTCTTTTAACTGTGTTTTTTCGCTGTGAGCTCAGCAATTTTGACAATAACGAGTACTGATTTTTCCATCATTTCAACAGAAATAAACTCATGAATTCCGTGGAAGTTAAAACCACCGGTGAAGATATTCGGGCACGGCAAACCCATAAAAGATAAACGAGCACCATCTGTACCACCACGAATAGGTTTTATAATCGGTTCCACATCACACGCTTCCATCGCTTGCTTTGCCAGCTCAATGATATGAGGGTAAGGCTCAACCATTTCTCTCATATTGTAATAGCTGTCTTTTATCTTTAGCTCTACAGAACCATGGCGTAAACCCGTGTTCATTTCATCGACGAGTTTCTGCATAAAGGCTTTTCGATCCTCAAGTCTTTGACGGTCAAAGTCTCTAATAATGTAACCTAGCTCGCTTCGTGCAACGCCCATTTCTGCCGATTTTAAATGGAAGAACCCTTCGTAACCTTCGGTTGTTTCCGGAGTTTGATCTTGGGGCATTTGAACTTGAAATTTCGCAGCCAAGTTCATCGCATTGACCATTTTGCCTTTTGCGGTACCTGGATGAACGCTAACTCCATGAAAAATTACATCAGCGTTTGCTGCATTAAAGTTTTCGTATTCCAATTCACCTTGCGGGCCACCATCTATAGTGTATGCCCATTTCGCGCCAAACTTTTTAACGTCAAACAAATCTGCACCACGACCGATTTCTTCATCCGGAGTAAAGCCGATACAAATGTCGCCGTGTGGAATGTCTGGGTTTTCCAGTAGCAGAGCTACCGCGGAAAGAATCTCTGCGATACCGGCTTTGTTATCCGCGCCAAGTAATGTAGTGCCATCGGTAGTAATAAGATTGTGGCCATGTAGGTGATGTAAATCGGGGTATTGCACGGGAGATAGCACTTCATCCCCCAACCCTAATGCAATATCGCCACCTTGGTAATCTTCGATGAATTGCGGCTTTACGTTTTTGCCAGATGCATCCGGCGCGGTATCCATATGGGCAATGAAGCCGATAGGAGGAACCTCATAATCAACATTGGCTGGCAGTTTAGCCATCAAGTAGCCATTTTTATCCAAAATCACGTCACTTAAACCAAGCTCGATCATCTCTTTTTTAAGTAACTCAGCAAACACAAGCTGACCAGGTGAACTTGGGCAAAGCGTCACATGTGGATTGGATTGGGTATCAAACGTGACGTATCGAAGAAATCTTTCAACTAAATGTTTCATATTTATTCTCATTGTTTTGTACGATGAGGCCTTATCACGCATTGATAAGCTGACGTTGCCTCATCAAACCTCACGCTATGTTACGCTCTTAGTTCAATAAGAATTTGCTTTGAATCATTTTTTGATAAGAAAGGCTTCTGCACTTTGCCCTCGCTAATTGAAGCACGAATTTAATCTAAAAGTTCCTCTGCCAGTACTCGCCACTCTTTAACCTTTTCACGAAAATGACGCCATTGCTTATCGGTCATCGAACGAGAAACATCTAATGTCAGTTGATCAACCAATGCAAAGTTAGAGTCAATATTCAGAGAAAGCTGCTCACTATAATAACTCTCTGGCTCGAACAAGAGTCGCATAAATATATCTTGATAAGTCACAACATTAGATTTGTTGTCGAACAAGTATTCGAGCTCTTGATATACCGTGGCTCGATAATCTCTCCATAAAGGGCTGTTTAAAATAACTTGCTGAGAAAATGTTTGAGCTAATTGACGCTGATTTCCTGATAGATTCCCCAGCCATTCTTCCATCCACTCTTCAGTGTTATCCAGAATAATTTCACGCACTTCGTCTTCTGTCTTATCGGCATATTTTGCGTTTCGCTCTTGATAATGTTCTTGTACATTACTCAAAAACTCGCGTTCTTGCTCTTTCGTTAATTGCAAACTTAACGCAAAAAGATCTGGTGCTGCTTTGCTTACCACTCTATCGTAATGCGCTCGCGTTCTATCTCGATTTTGTTGTAAGTAATTTAAGGTGATATCGCTCGCTTTTAATCTCTCAAGGTCTTTTAAATGTTCGATATATAATGGTAACTCCTCTTTCTTGTGCCAGTCTGCCAACAATAATAAGCGCTCTTCCACTAGGACTTCTTGTTCCCCTTGCAACGAGACATAGTCCTCTAAGTAATCGAGCACGAACCAATCGATATTGCTGTATAAAAACTTTTTCGCACAACCGGCAAGCAGAAATACGAAACAAAATAGAAGGCCATAACGAAGCGCCTTATTAGATACATCCTTTAATTTAGTCACTTATTCGTATTCCCTTTTCTGTTGATTAAGTTCTATACTCAACCTGTATCACTTAGTATTGCGGCAAACTTACACCAGTGTGACAAATATTGATTGCCACCTTAATAATATATAGAGTTTGAAATTAACTTTTTGATCACAGCTATCCGCAAAAAAGTGAGTTAGAGCGCAATTATCGGCTAAAAAACGTACCGAACGACGCTCCCTATAACGGCATATAATTTGCATGGATGTTTTTTGGATGGTTTATGGAGGCGAAGTATGGCAGCCGCTGAGCAACTTGATACCAGTGTAGAATATGAGATTCGATATTTTGAACAGGGGAAAATGCACTGCATGAGAGTCATTGCTGAAAGCAAAAAAGTGGCTTATCAGTACTATTTGGAGTGTGGTAAGCACAACAGTGACTTGTACTCTATTCGCCCAGACAAGTAAAAAAACCGCCTAACAGGCGGTTTTTTTATTCGTCAGAATCAATATAACTGTTTGATTTTATTTATTATTACAGATTCAAATCCAACAATGTTATTTGATGTCGCCAAAGCGCTCAAGATAAAGGACGGTTGCTGCAGTACGAGAAGGAACTTGAAGCTTTTTAAGTAAACTCTTCATATGTACTTTAACCGTAGACTCAGAGATAAAAAGACGATCGGCAATTTGCTTGTTGCGGAAACCTCTTGCCACCTCTCTTAAGATCTGCGATTCACGATCGGTCAGTGTATCAAACACGTCCTCTTGCTCTGAACGTTCACTCAAATACTTAGAAACTTCTTGGCTGTATGCCTTGTCCCCTTGGTGCGCTTGTTTTAGCAACTCAACCAACTCATCGGGCTCAGTGTCTTTCAATAAATAGCCATCGGCACCACTTCGAACTATTGCTTCGATATCTGCTGGGCTATCTGAAACGGTTAGAATGACAATTCTGGCTTCACAGCCATCTGCACGCAGTGCTTGCAAAGTATCAAGGCCAGACATGCCTTTCATATTAAGATCAAGAAGTACAAGATCCAGTTCCAGCTCATGCGCTTTCGCTACTGCATCCGCGCCATTACTTGCTTCTGCAATAACCTCAAACTCAGGCTCAAAGCTTAAAAGCTGGTGGATACCTCTTCGCATGAGTGGATGATCATCCACCAGCATTACTTTACACACTGTCACTGTTTACTTCCTTACTATGTTGGAATTCTAATTTTACGGTACAACCTTTGTTTATCGATGCTTCGATGTGAAGATCGGCATGCAGTCTAGCGGCCCGCTCTTGCATGATACTCATACCGTAATGATTTAATTTTTCGTCTTGATGTTCAAAGCCTATTCCATCGTCGCTAACGGTTACTGTGACTTTTCCATCATTATCGAGACATTGAATGTGAATATTATCTGCTTGCGCATGTTTGATAGCATTAATTGCCGCTTCTCTTATCAACTGTAGTAAATGAACCTGCTGATGTGCATCCAGTTCAGTTGATGAAAGTCTATTTTTTAGCGTAATGTCCGCAGCAGTTTGTTCACTGAGCGTTTCAACCATGTCTTGCAATGCTTGGCCAAAACTGCCCTCTTTAATCGTAAGACGAAACGTCGTCAGCAACTCGCGTAACTGCGTATAAGCCGCAGATAAGCCCGTATCTAGCTCAGCAATAACTTGATTAGCCTGCGCGATCGCCTTTTCGTCAGGTAAGTTCTTTACGCTTCTCTTTAACAAAGCGACCTGAATTTTTAAGTAAGAGAGTGCTTGAGCCAATGAATCATGCAACTCCCGAGCAATAGTGGCTCGCTCTTCCATCAGCAGAATTTGTTCTGCTTGGCGCTGCGCCCGATTGTAATACACGGCGCGTGATAAAATCTGCACGAAGTTGTCAATAAGAGCCTCGTTCGGACAAGGTAACCCTGCTTTCCAATATAAATAGCCCAAGTGCTCGCCATCTAGCATCAGGGCTTTACCGTGGCAATCTTCATCACAATCTTGGCAGCATTCTTCTCCTTCCATCAATATCCAGCTCGGTTCTCCCAGCTGCTCGATTTCAAGTTTGACCGCTTTAATGCCCTCAAGACTGACAATATGCTGCAAAATCGCCTGGAAATTGTCTTGATTAATACGCGACGCCGTGAGTTCTTTTGACGAGTCATACAGCACTTCTAAAGACTGGTTGGCATGCTGCAATTTACGTGTTTTCTCATCAACCGCTTGCTCTAATCCTCGGTACAACTTACCAAGGTCTGTCGCCATCCGGTTAAAGGTTCGAGTCAGTATTCCCATTTCATTATCGCTAGATACATTGAGCGATATATTGAATGAGCGATTTTTAATTTGCTCGCTAGCAAAAACTAAGGCACGCAGAGGCCGAACAACTTCGAGGCGCACAAAATGAACGACAAACATACTGACACAAAGGATGCCACCCAACCCTAACCCGCCGATCCAGGCTAAGTTAATCAGTTTTTGCTCCGAAAAGCTTTGCAGCTTAAATACAAACTCATCGATTTGTTCAACAAAACCGGCCACTAGGAGTTGATATTCTGCCGGGTTGTCTCCTCTAAGCACCGCCTTGAGTTCATGCCATCTGATAATAAGACGGTAGTAATCGTGAGTGATGTCTTCAGGCACAGACCAATGCTGAAGCGCTTTCATTGAAGGTGAATATATCGAATGTTCAAATGCGTCAATATGTGAAGAATAGTCAACAGATTTAACCTGAATATCATTCGCCAGACGGTAGCTTTGCATTCGCATCGAGCCAGCAACATTGACGGCTTCAGCATCGTTCAAACTGGACGCTAACGTAAAAATCGCAAAACCAGTCGTAGCGACTGAGAGCAGCAAAATAAGAAGCATCGCGGACGCAATCGTGCGCGTCACTGACTTTTTCACATTTTTAAACAATCTGAGTTCCTCGCCCATTAACAATCCTATTTGTACGTGCAATGAACCCATTACCTTTCAACTTTATCAATATGTGATCACCTGCGACGGAATTTATTGATCCAAAACAATATTGCATACCATTTACCCCCTAAGAGGTATTTATACAAATATGTCAAAAACTACAATTTCGTTAGTTTAAATGACAGTTTATTAATGAAAATTGTGGACTATGCTTAGTTTGGGTTCCAAGTTTCGAGGTGACTAAGTGGTAGACCTTTCCAGAAGAAGACTCTTTGCAAGAAAAGCGCACCCCGACAACGCCGTACGTTTGCCTTGGTTAACTAAACCGGAACAGTTTACGGACGATTGCACTCGCTGCGGTAAATGCATTGAGGCCTGTGAAACAAAGATTATAACCAAAAGTGATGGCGGATTCCCCTCGGTCGATTTTTCCATCGATGAATGCACATTTTGCTATCAATGTGCAAACGCCTGTCCTGAGCCCCTTTTCTTGCCAAAAACAGAACAACCTTGGCAAGCAAAAGCAAGTATCAACGATAACTGCTTAGCAAAACAAAATGTCGAATGCCGAAGCTGTGGGGATATGTGCGACCCGATGGCAATTCAGTTCAAATTAGAACTGGGGAAAGTAGCACAACCCAATTTAGACCTTGATGAGTGTAACGGCTGCGGCGCCTGTGTTTCAGTGTGCCCGACTTCATCCATCAATGTGAGCAATATAACAGCCTAAGCCGAATGTCGTCGGCCAAAGGCAATAAAAATAAATGAGAGAGCTATATGTCACTAAATGAAGTGCATATTTCAAGTTTGGTAGTACATGTGCTGCCGGAACATTTGGACGAAATCAAACAAAAGATAGAAGCACACGAAAATGCGGAAATCTATGGTGACAGTCCTGAAGGCAAGATTATCGTCGTACTTGAAACTGAGAACCAAGGTTTCATCACAGACACTATCGATGCCATTAACAATTTACCGAACGTCTTAAGCACGGTATTGGTTTATCACCAAATCGAAACTGGGCTTGAAGAAACGGATGAAGAAGACACTGGAACACAACATTCCCAAATCGAGGGTGAAGTATGAAAATGACAAGACGTGCGTTTGTGAAAGCAAACGCGGCTGCATCAGCTGCTGCTGTCGCAGGTGTGACACTACCAGCATCTGCAGCCAACCTGATTGCAAGCTCTGATCAAACCAAAATCACATGGGACAAAGCACCTTGTCGTTTCTGTGGTACAGGCTGTTCTGTTCTTGTTGGCACTCAAAACGGCAAAGTGGTAGCAACACAGGGTGACCCAGAAGCACCAGTAAACAAAGGTCTGAACTGCATCAAAGGTTACTTCCTTTCTAAGATCATGTACGGTCAAGACCGTCTAACTCAACCGATGCTACGAATGAAAGATGGCAAATTCCACAAAGATGGTGAATTTACACCTATCTCTTGGGATGACGCTTTCGACATCATGGCTGAGAAATGGAAAGCTTCCCTCGAGAAAAAAGGCCCAACAAGCGTAGGTATGTTTGGCTCAGGCCAATGGACAGTAATGGAAGGCTACGCTGCATCAAAGTTAATGAAAGCAGGCTTCCGATCAAACAACATTGATCCAAACGCTCGCCACTGTATGGCTTCTGCCGTTGTAGGTTTCATGCGCGCATTCGGTATCGATGAGCCAATGGGTTGTTACGATGACTTTGAGAACGCAGACGCTTTCGTTCTTTGGGGCTCAAACATGGCAGAGATGCACCCGGTTCTATGGACTCGCATTACTGACCGCCGCCTAAGCCACCCTCACGTTAAAGTGAACGTGCTTTCTACTTACTACCATCGTTCATTTGAGTTGGCAGACCACGGCTACATTTTCAATCCTCAGTCTGACCTTGCAATTGCTAACTTCATCGCAAACTACATCATCGAAAACGATGCAGTAAACTGGGACTTCGTGAACAAACACACGAACTTCACTCAAGCAGACACTGACATCGGCTACGGTCTACGTGACGATGATCCGCTACAAAAAGCAGCGAAGAACCCGAACTCTGGCAAACTCACTTCTATCTCATTCGAAGAGTACAAGAAATCAGTAGCGCCATACACAGTAGAAAAAGCATCTGAAATCTCTGGTGTTGAGAAAGAGAAGCTTATCGAGCTTGCGAAGCAATACGCGGATCCAAACACGAAAGTGATGTCTCTATGGACGATGGGTATGAACCAACATACTCGTGGTGTATGGATGAATAACTTGGTTTACAACATCCACCTACTAACCGGTAAGATCTCGACCCCGGGGAACAGCCCATTCTCACTAACGGGCCAACCATCAGCATGTGGTACCGCTCGTGAGGTTGGTACGTTTGCTCACCGCCTGCCAGCGGACATGGTGGTTGCTAACCCTAAACACCGTAAGATTGCAGAAGACATCTGGAAACTGCCAGAAGGTACGATTCCACCAAAACCTGGCTTCCACGCCGTATTGCAAGACCGTATGCTGAATGACGGCGTTCTGAACTGTTACTGGGTTCAATGTAACAACAACATGCAAGCCGGTCCAAACATCAACACAGAACGTCTTCCAGGTTACCGCAACCCAGAAAACTTCATCGTTGTGTCTGACCCATACCCGACAGCAACAGCACAAGCAGCAGACCTTATTCTTCCTACCGCAATGTGGATTGAAAAAGAAGGTGCTTACGGTAACGCAGAGCGTCGTACCCAAGCTTGGTACCAACAAGTGGGCACAGTCGGTCAAGCAAAATCGGACCTTTGGCAACTAATGGAGTTCTCGAAACGCTTCAAAATGGAAGAAGTGTGGCCTGAAGAGCTTCTAGCGAAAGCGCCTCAATACCGTGGTAAAACAATGTACGACGTACTTTACCGCAATGGTAACGTCGACAAATTCCCTATCGAAGAAGCTCGTGAACTGAATGACGATGCTCACCACTTCGGTTTCTATGTCCAAAAGGGTCTGTTTGAGGAATACGCAACATTTGGCCGTGGTCACGGGCATGATTTGGCTCCATACGACCGCTACCATCAAGTACGTGGTCTACGTTGGCCTGTTGTTGATGGTAAAGAAACACAGTGGCGCTTTAAAGAAGGTTCAGACCCATACGCAAAAGAAGGTTCTGGTTGGGACTTCTACGGCAATGCTGATGGCAAAGCGAAGATCATTTCCGCGCCATACGAAGCGCCACCAGAAGTACCGAACGATGAATTTGATATGTGGTTATGTACTGGTCGTGTTCTTGAGCATTGGCACACAGGCACCATGACTCGTCGTGTACCTGAATTATACAAAGCAGTACCAGACGCAGTGTGTTACATGCATCCAGAAGACGCAAAAGCACGCAATGTTCGTCGTGGTGAAGAAGTACTCATGGCAAACAAACGCGGTGAAGTACGCGTTCGTGTTGAAACTCGCGGTCGTAACCGTCCGCCAAAAGGCTTGGTATTCGTACCGTTCTTTGATGCACGTATTTTGATTAACAAGCTTATCCTAGATGCGACTGATCCATTGTCTAAACAGACAGACTTTAAGAAGTGCCCAGTCAAAATCACTAAGATTTCTTAACCTTCAGATACTGAATGCTACGGCCGTCATTATGGCGGCCTAATAAAGAATTTAAGCCATAAAGGCGGAGATGAAATGATGAAAAAATTACTTGTCGCAGTTTTATCTGTAGGTGCGTTAGTGACAGGCATTGCGCAAGCTGAGTTGGATAATCCAGGTGGTATTGGAGGTCTAGAATCTTTACGTGGAATGTCTCAATTGGAAGATACGCGTCCAGCAGACGAGTTCAAAGACTTCCCTAAAGATCAAATTGTTGAAGACAGCTATGTTTATCAACCACCGTTGATCCCACACAGCATTCGTCACTACGAAATTTCGTTAAATGCTAACAAGTGTCTTGCATGCCATAGCTGGAAAAATGCAAAAGAGTCAGGTGCGACTAAAATTAGCGTAACGCACTATGTAAACAGAGAAGATGCGGTACTGGCAGATATGTCTCCACGTCGTTACTTCTGTTTGCAATGTCACGTTCCACAAACGGATGCAAAGCCACTAGTGGAAAACGAGTTTAAGGCAGTCGATTCGCTTCAGTAATTGAAACGCGAGTACTAAGAGGTTACTTATGAAAATACTTAAAGCGTTTTGGAAGAGACTGTCGAGCCCGAGTAAAGCTGCCGCTGGTGTGGTTTTATTTCTAGGCTTCGCTGGTGGCCTTCTATTTTGGGGCGCATTCAACACAGGTATGGAAGCAACCAACACAGAAGAATTCTGTTCTGGCTGTCACGCGCCGATCGTTGCTGAAATTCAAGAAACAATTCACTACTCCAACCGATCTGGTGTTCGTGCGATTTGTTCAGACTGTCACGTTCCTCATGAATGGACGGATAAGATCGTTCGTAAAGTACAGGCATCTAAAGAGCTATTTGCACACTTCGTAACGAAGACGATCGATACGCCAGAGAAGTTCCAAGAGCGTCGTGGACACCTCGCAGAGCGAGAGTGGGCACGTATGAAAAAGAATGACTCTCTTGAATGTCGTAACTGTCATGAGTTTGATTTCATGGATTACTCTCAGCAAGGATCACGTGCGGCAGAACAGCACTCCACCGCTCTAGCCTCAGGCGAGAAAACATGTGTAGACTGTCACAAAGGTATTGCGCACAAACTACCAGACATGAGCGGCGTTGAAGGCTGGCACTAAGGAGACTTACCATGAGTACATTAGAATCTGTAATTTGGCATATCCTTGGCTACAGTGCTATGCCAGTGATTATTCTTTCCGGCTTTGTGGCGGTAGCAGCAATCTCTCTCTGGCTGCTGTCATTTGGTAAGGATAAAGAGGTGTAACGTAACGCATCTCTACTCGTCAACTAGCCTATTTGTTGACACTGAGCGCCGAGCAAATGCTCGGCGCTTTTTATTTATTGCTCAATGGTACTGCCAACAATAAATAAACAAGCAATCATACATAAAAAAAGCGACCATAAAGGCCGCTAAGATTTACTGCTATAGGGAGTTGTTTAAGATTCTTTTACTGGCAGAACCTGTTTGACGTATTGTCCTGGCGCTTCATCAATAACCGGATGGTTTTCTGAGCCAATAGAGAAAGGCTCAACTTGCTCTTTAGGGTTGAATTGGAGTAACCACTCGTTCCAGTGTGTCCACCACGATCCCTCTTTGTGTTCCGCGTTATTCAACCACTCATCAGCAGAGTCATCCAAATTATCGTTCAACCAATAACCATACTTATTTTTAGCTGGAGGGTTCACGATGCCCGCAATATGACCAGACTCACCGAGGACAAACGTTTTGTTGCCACCCGTGTTCAGCGCACCACGGTAAGTTCCCTGCCATAACGCAATGTGGTCTTCTTTCGTTGACACAAAATAGCTAGGAATTTTGATCTTATTTAGATCAATCCATACTCCACCAATTTTGACGCCTTTATCTTGCACCAGCTTGTTCTCTAAATAGAGCTCGCGAAGCAAGAAATTGTGAGATGCAGCGCTGACGTTGGTGCTGTCACTATTCCAGTACAACAAGTCAAAATCGACTGGGCTATTGCCTTTCAAGTAGTTGTCTACGTAGTAGTTCCAGTACAAGCTGTTTTCACGCAGTAAACTAAACGTCACGCTTAAGGAACGGCCGTCCATATACCCTTTTGCGTTATTTTGCGCTTCAATTGCACTAACAATGGTGTCATTGATATACGCGCCGACTTCACCTGGTTGAGAGAAGTCGAGCAACGTGGTGAAGAAAGTGGCAGACTTAATGCGCTTCTTCATACGTTTTGCAGCGTAGTACGCAACCGTGCTTGCTAAAACAGTACCACCAATACAATAACCAGCCGCATTGATTTGCTCTTGTCCTGTTATATCTTCAATTGCAGCGACGGCTTTCACCACGCCTTCTGTCACGTAGTCACCAAACTCTATGTGCGCTTGTGCCTTGCCTGGGTTACGCCAAGACATCATAAATACACTGTGCCCCTGCTCTAACAACCATCGAACCATTGAGTTCTTTGCTGTTAAATCAAGGATGTAGTATTTATTGATGAAAGGTGGGACGATGAGCAGCGGCGTCGCATTCACTTTCTCTGTTAGAGGTCGATATTGAATCAACTCAAACAATTCGTTTTGAAAAACCACATTGCCCTGTGTCGTCGCAACGTCATCGCCCACACGGAATGCATTGTTATTCGTCATACGAATTTTTAAAATGTCTGCGCTCGACTCAACGTCTTCTTTCAACTGCTCTAAGCCTGCCAGTAAGTTTTGACCGTTTTGCTCAAGTGTCAGCTTCAAAAGCTCTGGGTTAGTGGCGATGAAGTTGGAAGGAGAAAGGGCGTTAATGGCTTGGCGAGAGAAAAAAATAATACGTTCTTTCGTCTTTTCATCTAAGCCTTCCAAAGACTCGATGGTGTCCAGATAGGTCTTACTAAATAAAAGGTAGGATTGTTTGATGAAGCTATACATGGCTTCATTTTGCCACGCTTCGTTTGAGAAACGCTTATCCCCTTTTTCAGCTTCGACGATTTGTGCTTGGTTCCCTGCCAATGCAACATTCTGCCAAATTTGCAGCTGCTGTTCCCACCACTGTGCTTGCAGCTTTAAAATCGCAGCAGGCTGATTCGCAGCTTGTTCGAACAGTTTGGCAGTATCCTCAAAGTTCACTTCTTGCATGGCCTTGTTTAAAGGAGAGTTCACGACTGCCTTGTTCACTTCGAAATCATGCCACCACTGATGATTGGTTTCCTGAAGCTTCACAAGATAGTCCGAAAAGAAGTGTTGAAACATAGTCTTACTCCTATATTCGGAAAAAACAACGCCGCCCAAATCTAGGGGCGGCGAGAATCGGACAAATTACGCTGGAGTAACAGTCTTTAGATTTTCCGAAGTCATTTTCTCAACGTCTTCTTTGAACTCTTTTGCAATCGCTTGAAGCTTGTTGCTGTCATCCATCATTTGTTGAGAAAGTTTAGTAAGTACGCTTAGTTGCTGACTGTTGAAAGCAGTCAATGACGTTACGTCTTTGATTTCTGTCGCTGCTTTCATCTGGTTTAGACCCACTTCACTGTATGTGCGAATGGCGTTCAATTGAAGCTCGGTCAACACTTCTACGTTTTTTGTCACTAGCTTGTTGAACTTCAAGTAAGGTTCTAGATTTTTTTCAGTTTGATCGCTAAATGTTTTGAAGAAATCTGTGTACATGGTTTGTCTCCTAGAGAAAGAATTAAAAATGTCCGTTTAAATAATTACTTAACTGTCTTTACAACCACAGCCGTGCCCATGCCGCCGCCCACACAAAGTGAAGCAACGCCATATTGACCATTTTGCTTATGAAGCTCGTGAACCAGCGTGACTAAGATTCGGTTGCCAGATGCACCAAGCGGGTGTCCTAGCGCGATAGCACCACCGTTAAAGTTCGCTTTATCTTGAATCGCGTTAACTGGAACTTGGTTTGTTTCCGCCAACTGATGAATCACGCCAAGTGCTTGCGCTGCAAATGCTTCGTTTAACTCGTAAACGTCAATGTCATTTACTGTGAGTTCCGCTTTTTCGAGTGCTTTATTGACCGACTCTACAGGACCTAGGCCCATGATCTTCGGATCAAGACCCGATTGCGCATAGCTTACGATCTCAGCAAGCGGCGTTAATCCATGCGCTTTAACTGCGCTTTCAGACGCCACGATAATCGCACTCGCGCCATCGTTAATGCCTGATGCATTACCCGCAGTCACAGTGCCTTCGCGGTCAAAAGCAGGACGTAGCTTGCTTAAGGCTTCCATTGTCGCGTTCGCTTTTGGGTATTCATCCGTATCAAACATCACGGTTTCACGGCGTTGCTTTACTTCCACTGGCACAATTTCGTCTTGAAATTTGCCAGCTTCGATAGCGGCTACCGCTTTCTGTTGGCTAGACAGCGCGTATTCGTCTTGCTGCTGGCGAGTTAAGCCGATTTGTTTTGCTACGTTTTCTGCCGTCACACCCATGTGATATTGGTTGTAAACATCGGTTAAACCGTCCGCTACGAGCAGATCTTTTAGCTCCAGATTGCCCATTTTGTTGCCATCACGAATGCTGCTTGGTGCGGCAAACGGAATCTGAGACATGACTTCAACACCCGCTGCAACAACGATCTCAGCATCGCCACTACGGATATGGGACACGGCATCCATGACCGTTTTCATGCCACTACCGCAAACCATGTTTACGCCATATGCAGGAACAGATTCAGGAATCCCCGCAAACAGTGCCGCTTGGCGGCCAACACCCATTCCTTGACCTGCACCAACAACGTTGCCAACAATCACTTCGTCAACCTTGTCGCCAGGCAACTTTGCCGCTTCCAACGCGCCTTTAATCGCTACTGCTGCCAGATCGCCAGCAGAAGTATTTTTCAGGCTGCCACCAAAAGCACCAATTGGAGTACGCTTCGCCGCTACGATAAATACTTTTTCCATCATCTTCTCTCCTTAGTGCATGTATAGGCCGCCGTTCACCGACAAAGTCTCTCCGGTGATGTAGGCGCCCGCATCGCTGACCAAGAAGCTCACTGATGCTGCAATTTCTTCTGGTGTCGCAAGACGTTTCATTGGAATTTGGTTCGTGATGGATTCCAGCACTTCTGGCTTCATTTGCTCAACCATTGGCGTACCCGTGTAACCCGGAGCGATAACATTAACTGTCACACCCGAGCGAGCACCTTCGTATGCTAAGGCTTTAGAGAAACCGATCATCCCAGCTTTCGCCGCCGAGTAGTTTGCTTGACCAAACTGCCCTTTAAGACCATTGACTGAAGAGATATTGATGACACGACCACCGCCTTTTTCGCACATTGCAGCAAAGAGGGGTTGCGTAACGTTGAATAAACTATTGAGGTTGGTATTAATGACATCATTCCAAGCTTGCGCAGTCATCCTTTTAAACACGCCATCACGTGTGATTCCTGCGTTGTTGACAACAACATCAATGGTTCCTTCCTCCCCAAGCAATTGCGCCAATTTCTCTGCACACTCTGTCGTGTTTGTTACATCCAACTCAAAAAGGCGAACCTGATCTTTGGTAAACCCTTTGCTGTTGAACCACTCCAGCGCACATTCGTAGTTACCTGTGAAATAAGTAGCGATTACACGGTAACCGTCATTGACTAATTGAGAGGAAATAGCAGAACCAATTCCGCCTTTTGATCCAGTGATCAAAGCGACTTTCTTCATTGAAGACTCCATTCTTAACGGCATTTAAAAAGCAAACTTAATACACTGATGAAATAGTTCACCAACTGACATGTTTATTTATTCTTTTGACAACCAATCCCGTGCTGCCTTTATTTTAAGTTAACCTAGAAATATTACATTTCAAATAAAAAACTCATCCAATTGCATAAGATTGATTTAGATCTCATTACCCGTGAAATGTTATAAAATGGTTAATTTTACATAAGTCATTGTTTTAAATCACACTTCCACAAAAGCCACACCAACAGAAATAGAAACATAATTATTAAATATCATGAACTTACATACAGAATGGTAGACGTTACATTATGTCATGATTTAAGATCTGAATTTTAAGCCTATATGATTACAACAAACTTGAGATTAGAATAATAATTCAATTATCAGTAAAAATAATTATCAAACATATCATTTAATTACTGCATTTAATGATAATTTAGTTATCAATTCGATTATTTTAATACAGTGATGATTAATACCGATAAAATATAATAAATTAAATATATTTAATCTAAAAATGATATAAGAGCTTGTCTCATACTGGTGCAATACGCACTATTATGACGCATAGATTAAAATATAATTTCATTTTAAATTTATATATTCGAAGAACATCAACTAGCTACTAGTGAAAGTAATCGTTCGCTTTGTAGTAGCATCCTTTTCCACTTTGCACTATCTTTGTGGCTTCTCTTTAATCACTAAATCATCAACAGATATGAATCTTGCATTGCTCAGTATGTTCATCCCTACTTTCTTTTTTGTCTCAATCACGCCTGGTATGTGCATGACTCTCGCCCTAACGTTAGGTATGAGTATCGGTTATCGTCGCACGTTATGGATGATGATAGGAGAGCTTCTCGGTGTTGCGCTGGTGTCAGTCTCTGCGGTGTTAGGTATCGCTGCGATTATGCTCAATTATCCTTGGATGTTTATCGCGTTAAAGTTCATTGGTGGCGGTTATTTACTCTATCTTGGTGTTGAAATGTGGCGGTCGCGAGGGAAACTTGCGATTAATGTCGACAACTTAGAAACACCAAAGAGTGACAATATCGCACTTATCATGCAAGGCTTCGTTACCGCAATCGCAAACCCAAAAGGCTGGGCATTTATGATTTCTCTTTTACCGCCTTTTATAGACCAAAACGCAGCACTTGCACCGCAACTGATCATACTTGTCTCCATTATTTTACTGTTTGAGTTCATTTGCATGTCTCTGTACGCTACTGGTGGTAAAGGGTTGAAACACGTATTAGGTCAGTCTAAGAATGTACGCCTAATGAACCGTATCGCAGGCACTTTAATGATGGGGGTTGGTGTCTGGTTGCTACTAAGCTAAGGCAAACTGGAAACAATGAAAAATATTCTGAATAAAATCGCTAAAGTCATGGGTGAAGTATTGGACTTTCAAGCCCGAGTTTGGGTTGTGAACGTCTATAGCGGTGAGCATAAAGGCGAGTCTTATGTCGTTAATGAAGATGCTTTCTCTGTACCTCTTCAGTGGATGAAGAAGAAAGGCTACCAAGAGTCGATGTTGAATAAAGTCGAAGCAATGAAGCGCTCACAAGTCTTAGAGTTCGATTTGGGACTTGTGAAACATCGCTTGATGCGCGTGAAATAAGCACAAAAAAGCGCCACTCAAGATGAGTGGCGCAAGCACTTTTACCTTAAAAATAATGCTACGGCGCTGCGTCAATCTCAACTGGAAGATAATGTTTCGGCTCCAGTTTCAACCACTCCGGCAGCACAGTACCAATCGAAATCGAAGACCATGTACCCGACAGAACGCCAATAAACATGGCGGTTGAGAAACCAGCCAAAGGCGCTCCTCCCATAATCCATAATGCACCAACAGTGATCAATGTCGTACCAGATGTCACCATAGTGCGTGAAAACGTCGCGATAACAGCTTGATCATTGATGTCTTCTGTTTTCCAACTCTGTTTCGCAATCAACAGCTCACGGATTCGGTCTGCAATGATGATCGAGTCATTCAATGAGTAACCTAAAATTGCTAACACCGCTGCAAAAACGGTTAAGTTGAACTCCATTTGAGTAATTGCAAAGAAACCAAGCACTAAGATCACATCATGGGCCAAAGCAAACAGTGAACCACTGGCCAAACGCCACTCAAAACGGAAACACAAGTAACCGAGAATACTCAACACACAAATCAACAATGCTAAGCCACCTTGTTCAAACAAGTCTTGGCCAACTTGAGCGCCAACTATACTGTTGCTGACAACATCAACTTGGTGAGAGATTGGCTTCAACACCTCTTCTACACTTGGCAACGTTTGTCCATCTTCCGGCGCAGAGTAACGAATCACCCAACGGCCATCTTCACCAGAGCGTGTCACTGACGCAGATTCACCAAGCTTTGGTTGCAGAACGTCAAGCAGATCATGGTTAGTTAGCTGCTTATCTACCTTTACTTCTGTCACCATACCGCCAGTGAAGTCCAAACCTAGGTTCAACCCTTTAAAGCCTAGAGCGACGATCGCGATCACCGTTAAAATGATGGAAACTAGCGTAGTAAAGTAACGAATTTTACGAATATTTTGTTTTAGCATTTCGACCATGATTAAACCCTCACATCACGACGGGCATCGCGGCCCCAAATTAAATTGATCATTGCTCGAGAGGCAAATACGCCTGTAAACATACTGGTTAACAAACCTAATCCGAGTGTTAAGGCAAAGCCTTGGATTGGGCCATTACCGATGGCGTACAAAATCACGGCGGTGATCATGGTAGTAATGTTGGCATCAAGGATGGTCGAGAATGCGCTGTCAAAGCCAAGATCAATCGCTTGAGCGAAGCTGCGGCCTTCACGCATTTTGTCCTTAATACGTTCAAAGATAATAACGTTGGTGTCTACTGCCATACCGACGGTTAACACTAAACCGGCAATACCCGGAAGCGTTAGAACCGCTCCTGGTAACAAGGCGATTAAGCCAAGCAAACAAAGCATGTTGGCGCAAAGCGCCACGTTCGCTACCCAACCTAAGCGGCGGTACCAAAGTGCCATAAAGGTCAGTGTTAGTCCCATACCTAAAGCCAGTGCTGCAAAGCCGTTTTCAATGTTTTCTGCACCCAGAGAAGCACCGATTGTTCGCTCTTCCACAATAGTAACTGGCGCGGTCAGTGACCCCGCGCGAAGCAATAGCGCCAACTGCTGCGCATCGTCCATGCTACCTGCCCCAGTAATACGGAACTGGCTACCAAGCTGAGATTGAATAGTCGCGACGCTGATAACGCGCTCACTACGCTCAGTTACACCGCGATCGTTTGTTTTGTATTCACGGTAAACGGTCGCCATTGGCTTGCCGATGTGAGTCGCTGAGAAGTCACTCATTTTCTTACCACCAGCGTGGTCAAGAGAGATATTTACCTCTGACATGCCCATTTTGTCGACACCAGCACGAGCGTTCACGATGTGCTCGCCCGTTAGAACTGGTCGTTTTGCCAAAATCACAGTACGACCGTCATTATCTTGAAGAACAAGATCTTGGCTGCTGTGTGCTTGGCTCGCATCTTTCACTTCATAAAACGCCAAGCTTGCTGTTGCACCAATAACGTTTTTCGCTTGAGCAGGATCTTGTACACCAGGGAGCTCAATTCGAATGCTCTCTTTACCTTGGCGTTGCACTAGTGCTTCTGTGATACCAAGTTCTTCAATACGACCACGCATGATCTTCAGGTTTTGTTGAAGAGTCGACGATTGAAATTCTTGGATATTTTGTTCACTCGGTTCAAGCACAAAGCCACGAGATGAACTTTTTGAAATCCAGCCCGGGTAGTTTTGACGCAAGAACTTGTTTACTTCCGACAATGCTTGCTCGCTGTCACTGTTTACCGTAATTCGGTTGCCGCTTTCTGCTCGAACTTGCACACCACGAACACGTTGATCACGCAGATTCGCTTTGATTTCATCAATCAACGCATCACGTTGCTCTTCAAACGCTTTATTCACATCAACATTCAACAAGAACTGAACGCCACCACGAAGATCAAGACCGAGTTTAATTGGGCTAAAGCCCATCTCATTCAACCATTCTGGCGCAACCGATACGTATGAGAAAGTGATGCTGTCGTCTTTATTTAGCTCTTTGTTTAACAACGCACGAGCTTTACTTTGCGCATCTTCACCATCGAATACAATGGTTGTTTTGCCGTCTTTTTCGATGATTTTGTCGGCTGAAATATGGTTGGTTTTTAGCAGTTGATTCAGATGAACAACCGACATTTCACTGTTGTTTTGATCCGCAAACGTCAACTGGATAGAAGGCTGTTCGCCAAACCAAGTTGGTATAGCACTTAGGGTTAAAATAATGACCGTCGTGATTAATACGACATATTTCCAAGCTGAGTAGTGATTCATCAGCTTTCTGTTCTTTTGCTGCTTTGGTGTTTTTTTCATGTAAACATCATCCCTTCACAATGAAGTGAAGCTTTTAATAACAAGGCTTAACACACGACAGATGCTCCCAGAATAAATTCAGGGTATGAAATGCTCAGAACGCTCACGTCCTGTCGAATACAATCGTCGTGTTAAGAGTGCACAATGGTGCAAATAAATGGTGTTTAGGCAGAAAACTGACTATTGAGTGCGACGTACATGGCATTGGTCTCTTTCCAACCAGAAATGCGATGATCGCTTGTGAAATGATAAAATGTGGACTGGTTGTGACGCCAGTTAATGTCCATCAAGCTGTATGCGTAACCCGCATCAGCGTAAAACGGAGTAGTGAGATCGCCGACAAAATCTACGTGCTCGTCATCAAGCCCTTCCCGTAAGTAAGACGTCCAGCGCTGAGAGTTAAACAAAGCAACGGAATCGAGACTTGCATGGCCTTCAGATACTGGAGATTGAGAGCTTTCTTCTGAAACTTCAGAAAAATCGACGGAAGAGTTTGGCGATACACTTACGGCTACAAAAGGTTGTAGCTTAGAAAAGTGCGGTACGTGAGCCTTGTGGTCGATTTGCGCAGCAGATACATGCACTGGTAGCAATACCATTGCAAATAGCAGCAAAATCAACTTTCTAAGGTAAATCCAAGGCATAGGAACTCACTAAAAACACAAAGAGCCAAGTTAGGTCACTTGACTCGTTGATAGTATTCCTATTGATTATGGTTCACAACTAAAAAGTTATAAATCTCTGATTTCAGGTTTGCATCGTTATTGCATTTATCAAAACGTCTTTAGAAAACTAGTGTAATTGGTGGTGAGTTATCGATAAAAAATATCGCCCTTATCAACATCTAAGTAGATCTTGTTCTCTTGCTCCAAACCGCCACAATAGATGAAGTAAACGTTGCGCTTTTTGAACGTCACAGAACGAACCCAGCCTCCGAGCTCCTCAAAATCACTCGGATCACAGGTTTCATCGTCTAACAATTGCTGTGTTTTCTTACGGAAAATATCCAAGTGAACTTTTAAATCATCCGACTTCTGTAGGTATTCATCCAATATCTCTAAGCGCTCTTGCTCTTTAATAACTGGCTCTGCATCCGATAACCCTTCAGCATTCAACCATTCGGCTTTTTCTTCTCCACCCTCTTCATAGACAAGATAGCCGGAGATTCGGTACCACCCATCTACTTTTTCTAACACCGATACTTTTTCTCCCTTATAGAGCGTATCGACAACTAAAGCATTAGGGTTAGGCTTGTTGTAAACATTGACACGACGCTCAATAACGTAGTACTCGGTAACTTCCGGGGGAACGGCTTCTAAATCCAGAATCGGTTTGGATGTTTCTTTTTGCAGTGACGATTGCTCGACTTGTGTAGCCTTTGGTGCTTCAGGTTCATCTTTCTGCATAAAGAAGAAATAGTATCCAGCCCCCGCTCCGCCGAGCAACAGCATGACAATCAATGCGACGAGAATTTTCTTCATGCCCTTTTCCTTTTCATTCTTTATTCTTATCCCACCAGCAGCACGCATGTCGTAGAAATTTGGGTATATACTCAAAAGAGCAAGTCAACTAACGCGAGCAATAATGATCAACAGACTCAATTGGATACTACTATTTCTTCTGTTCCCGATAACGGGGCACGCCAATATTCAATGTAACCCATCGTCGTGGAATGACAATCTTACCCAATTCAATCGTTTAGAGTCCAATTACAATCAGCATGTTGAGGTATTCAATACACTTTTGACCGAACATAAACAGCGTCAGTTATTGTCCGAAACCTTTTCACTGCATGAGCTCGTGCTACTTTGGCGTGCCAAGTCGAACCAAAATGTGTTCAAAGCGCAATTAAAAGCATCGATTCAATACAAAGAAGAGCTCACAACTAAAGCGAATCAGCTGCTTAAATTGAGCACACAATCCCAATGGTCAGCAAATGGGTGGGAGATACTGGCCCAGAAGTGCCGCGAGTCAAACAAAACAGCCAATCAAATAACTGCGGAATGGTATAACACCAACGCTTTGGAACTTGCTGAAGATTACAAGCGCCTCTCTTCACAATATCAAACTCTGTCACAAGTCTATGATAAAGAAGCCCGAGCGCTTCAATACGCTCAAGATGTTTCGAAGTAAAAACAGAGCCAGTTTTGAATAGACGATGTTGGTTTTTCACTCCAATATTGGACGTTATTCGTGCTTTTTATCTTTCCTTAGTCGTGAACGATATCAAATGTAAATAATGGGATTGTTCCCTTTGACAAACTTGACTAAACCATGACCAAGACAATCAATTTATAGAGACATACGTCACATTAATGCTTTACTTATGGACATTTTTTGGTTAGTTTAGCCATTAATAAAATTTAATAAAAAGTCACATTTGGCTGGAGATGATGCTACAAACATGGTTATCAATCGATTAAGTAACAGGGAATGTCCTAATGCTACCAAAGCCAAGTTTTTGTCAGTAGTTAGGCACGTAAAAGAGTTCGGTTCAATCAGTGATTTGGATCTTTGTAAAATCTTCGGAGAAACAATATGGAGTGATGGGAGGGAATACCATTCAGCCGCGTTCTCATTCAAGGTTGATAGATACACAGGTAACTGTGAAATCTCACAATACAAAAACCAATAAGGCTTAAGAATTTATTAAGCGGAGTCAGGAAACGGACTCCGCTTTTTTGATCATGGCAATCGTAAAGTCGTGCTCGGAGTATCCCTCAATCAATCGTGTATTCGGACACAGCAACCGACAATAGCGAAAGACACCTTCTTTATTGTGCGACGCTAACATTTTCATGCTGGGTAGTTTGGATTCATCCAACAAGTTAAACACACAACCTTTCTCTGTCGCTCGGTACATTTTATCAATCATTTCAATGGTATGATTTGGGTTGGTGGATTGATAGTTCAATGATCCGGAAGCAAAAACAAAGTCGCAACGAGGCAATACCAACGTTGAAAAGTCGCCACATATAAACTTACTTTGCGTACGAAAATCTCGTTTTCTGGCTTCAGAGATAAACTGTTTTTGCTGATCAATGCCAATATAGCTTTGAGGAAGCCCCCCCGTAAGTTCGATAAACGCTAACAAGTCTCCGTAGCCGCACCCAATATCTAAAATACTTGAACCGTCTAACGTTAACCCTCGGCACAACGCCTCAAAACGGCTGATCTGACTATACTTATCTGCCCATCCCAGAGTTCGGGCTCTGTCTTTACCAAACTGCCTATATCTCTTTCTATGATAGTGAGCAATCTTAAGTCTATCGAAAAATTTCATCTTTCTTATGCATAAATCGGCAAACTGCCATTTCCTTTCACTTGTCTAATCGCCAGGTGGGTATGAATATCTTTCACATTTTCTAATCGCTGTAACTTTCTAGTAAATGTTTCATAGCCAGCAAGATCTTTGCTGACCACCTCTAACAGGTAATCATAGGCCCCTGATACGACATGGCATGAGATCACTTCATCCATCTCAACAACGGCATGTTCAAACTCATCAATCGAAGAAGCTTGGTGGTTATTTAAACTCACTTCAACAAATACAGTCATCGCGATGCCTACAGTGTCTCTGGACACAATAGCTCGATAACCACTAATTACACCTTCCTGCTCCAAACGCTTAATGCGCCTTGCACAAGGTGATGCCGATAGCCCTACTTGATCAGCAAGTTCTGCCGTTGTCAGAGTGGCATCCTTCTGCATTAGGTTGATAAGTTGCCTGTCAATTTTATCCATTTATTCTTCCGTGCCTTTAATCACTAACAATTAACACTTATACGCAATTTATCACTAACATCAAGCCTAATTACGTCAAACTTTGCCTCCCTTTGGCAAGAGTTTTATTCAACAATTAACACATCATTTACAAATGGACATGTCGATAATGATCTTGGGATACGCAGCTATATTAACGACCTTACTGCTTTGGTCTGGTTTCTTTATTTCTTTAAAAGGGGGCGCAATTTCTGCCTTGCAGCCAGCCGATATCGCGTTAGTTCGCTTTCTAATCCCAAGTATAATTTTATTACCATTTGTGATTAAGCATAAACAGTCGCTGCGCGTCGTGCCTAAACGCTACCTGGTTAGTGTTGTGGTTGGAAGCGGCCTTCCCTATCTTCTGGTCGTCGGAACGGCTATGCATTTCGCTCCCGTGGCGCACGGCAGTGCATTAGTACCTGGCACTTTGCCATTGTTTGTTTCTGCTATCGCGGTACTTTGTTATCAACAGTCGCTGAGTGCTCACCGCTTAATCGGGCTTTCTACGGTGTTGTTAGGCATTTTTGTTTTTCTTCTTTCGAATAGCGGCGCAGAGTACAACTGGTCTCAGTTGCAAGGGCATATCCTGTTTCTAACTGGCAGCATCATGTGGGCTGCTTTCACCATCAGCGCTCGTGTCGCCAATCTTAATGCACACGTCTGTGCAGGATTCGTTGCAATCGCGTCTTTGGCTCTGCTCATCATCGCCGTTGGTTTCGGGTGGGTAGACAGTTATTTGGTGGTAACACCGTTCAGCCAGTGGCCATGGGAGGAGTTATTTGGCCACGCGATGCTACAAGGTGTTGGCGCAGGTTTAATCGCTTCTTTCACTTTCATTTATGCAATTAGGATCATCGGTGCCGAAGCCAGCGCTGCTTTTGGTTCATTAACTCCAGTCGTCGCGACACTTCTTGCCGTTCCAATTTTTGGTGAACAACCAGATTCTCTCACTTGGTTAGCGCTGATGTTGGTCACATGCGGCAGTATTGTGGCAAGCCAAATCTTTATGAAAGGTGGAATGAACCAAACTTATCGCCCACCACTTCACAGATAGCGATGATTTTACAAAAACTTATGCCTTACTATCTTGAATAACAAAATGGCGTTTTGATAGCCTCAGCTTAACTAATAATTAAAACGCCAATGTGATGCCAGCCACTCATAGTAAAGATGAACTGCATAGGTTTCTCAAACCGGGAATGAAACTTTCTACTAATTTAGAATTTGGGCCTAAGGATCAATATACGTATTCCACCACCTATCTTGGGATGAAAGAAAATGCTTATTTGATTCTTGATATACCAACGCGTTTGCTTGAAGAGCAAGTGATGAGGAAACTCCCCAACGCCGATGTCATCGTGCGTGGTGTATCAGATACGGAGTTAGGCCATGTCATTGCGTTTAAGTCCAGCGTACTGACGACGACCGTTCGACCATCCCCCCTTTTGTTTATCCGCATTCCAGGAACATTTGCAACCAAACCAGTTCGAGAACATGAGCGTTACAAGTTGCAAATGGACTGTAACGTTATTCATGCAGGGAATGTCTACGACGGTAGCCTTATCGATTTCTCTCTAGCAGGTGTTGGTATATCAACCTTGATTGAGCCCGAATTCAACGTGGGTGAGAGTGTTACCATCGAATGCCCGTTAAGCCACTATATCGGAGAAGAAAATCGATGTGTCATTGCCAACATTAAGAAATTGGTGAAGGGATGGGTAGTTGGAATTAAGTTTGCCAGTCCCATTGAGATGACTCACGAACTAAAAACAGAGTTACTGGAGCAATCCTTTCTAACCAGTAACGTCTGAACTTACTGCTCGCTAAAGCGCGTCGCCTCAAAGCTGTTGAGTATTCTGTGAACCGTATAGGTCACAAGCAGCGTCGCAACAATAGCAAACAAAATACTGCTCACGCGATACAGCGCACTGAACATTAAGTCACCATCCGGAGTAAGATATTGGCCGAACAAAATGCCTAATGTGGTTAAACCGCCAAATCCGGCTCCCGAACCGCTAGACTCTTTCACGTGCATATAACTGAACATCATAGCCCCAATCCAAAGCAATGGGACGATAAACAATAAGGTATCCGACCAATCGTATAATACAAGTTGTCCGACAATACCAAAGGTCACCCCCATCAAGGTCCCCATTGCTCTTTTTCGCGCATACCCTAAAGCACCGTTCCAATGCATAGGAAACAATAAAAGTAAGGTTGTCGCCTGAGCAGACATAGAGTCACTGAGGTCAAATAGCTGGAATACAAGGAAAGACATTGTAGCGATACTCGCCCCCATAAGGGCTTCATGACGCATGCGATGACTCTGTTTAGGCTGCGACGGTTTCGCTGGTGGCTGACGAGGTTCCGCATCGGGAATCAAAAATGTCACCACATAAGCAACGATCACTGAAATAACATTCGCTTGCAGATTGCTAAAGATTAGGTCATTTAAGTCAGTGGTTGGATAACTCGCAAAGTGCAGCATGATGCTTAAGCTCAGTACGCTGTTCGCTCCAAATAAGAATAAGCTCCCTTTTGACATACAGGCGAATTTATACAGGAACAACCCGAATGCAATGATTGTCATCATGCCTGGGTGCCCACCAAATAACCCACCAAGCACACCAACTTCTAATCCACACACAACCGCTGAAAAAATCAGTTGTCGTGCGGCATGTAGACTCATGACTGGCACCATTCCAAGTAACAGCATCGGGGTTACAGTAAAGAATACGCCATAGTTCCAACCAAATACTTTACATAAAGTGAAACCAATGGTCGCACCAGTTGCAATGCGCAAACACTGACGGAAGTCGTTTTCCGACATGGGGTGGTCCCATAACTTCATATCGCCTCCTCGTTAATAAATATAATGAAGAAGACTCAAGAATTGGATCTGGCACCTCGCTAACCAACCAGATAATGAGTTTTCTGGCAACAACTGCACGGTTGCTCGTGCCCCTGCTGGAAATGCGCGCTGCTGAGGTTCATCGATAGCTAAATGTAAACGTAAGCGCTGCGCGTCTCTCACCCAACGGTTTGAGTCAGTTGGTGTTGCTAAGCGACCATCCGCATCGAATTGACCCGAGCTGACCCCGGCATCCACACTCGTAATACGAGCTTCAAATACATCACCAGGTAAGCTATCAAAAGCCACTAACGCACGGCTGTTCTGATTAAAGTGTCGTAAACTCTTTTCACGAAAGTCGGCAATGATATCCACGTCATCGGAGACTAAAGCGACAAGAGGTGTACCAGCTGCCGCATAGGCCCCCGTCTCCAGCTGCAAGTTAGCGACAACGCCATCATGTTCCGCCGAGACTTGAGTGTAAGACAGATTAAGTTCCGCTTGTTTTAGCTGGTTTTGCGCCACGCGGATATTCACATTCGTTGCGCCTAAATCACCGCGGTTTACTTCCAACTCTTTTAAACGAGCACGTGCGGCCAGTAAGTTCGCTTTAGCTGCCGTTGCACTGCTCTGTGCGTCATCGCGCTGCTGTTGCGAAGTACCATTACGGTGAAACAGGGTATTAAGACGTTTTGCTTCGCGAACTTTTTGTTCCGCCACGATTTTGCTCGCTTCAACGTCTGCTTTTGCCGCAGCAATAGAAGCATCAAGTTGTTCGTTGTTTTGAATCACACGCTCAAGGTTAAGTTGAGCCTTTTCTACGGCGAGCTGATAAGGCTGGGGATCAATCTGAAATAGTAGATCGCCTTGGCTTATTTCTTGGTTGTTGGCAACATAAAGATGCGTAATCTGCCCACTCACACGGGGGGCCACTTTAGTTACCACACGCGTTGCCATTGCCTGAGGCGTCAACGGCATGGCGAGATCTGCAACTAGAAAATAGGCAAAGACAAGGACAAACGCGACGCAAGAATATTTGATCCAACGTGCGAATTTTTGATCTGGAGTCATAGGCGTTTACTTCTCTTTTTATTCGGTTTTCTGACTTATTCGCTAAGTGAATCAAGCGCATTGTGAGCAATCTGATCAAGAATCAATGAAAGCTGCTGAAGTTCCTGGTCGTTGATGTCCGTTAGGAGCTTGCTTCGAACTTGAAGAATTCGAGCCTCCATTTGCTTTAGTAGGGTTTTCCCCTCTTCTGTGAGGCTAACAATACGTGCTCGCTTATCGTGTTCACAGCAATGGCGAACGATCAGAGATTGCTCTTCTAATAATTTTAATGTTCGCATCAACGACGCTAACTCGATCTCAAGCGCTTCAGCCAAATGCTTCTGACTGATGTTGTCACCCATTCGATAAAGCTTCCATAACGCAGTCCAACGCGGATACGTTAGGTTTAAAGGCTCTAACTCGCGATCTGCAACCATTTTCCACAAACGAGCAACACGAGATAATTTTTCAGCCAGAGAAAGGTCTCGCAAACTGTTGATGTCTTGAATCATAAGATCTACTCAATTACTTAGCGTGCTAAGTAATATAAAATAGTTAGCACGCTAAGTAAATATCTTTTTGTGATTGAAATCACGTTGGGTGTGTCAGTGAAGGGGCAGAAATCTAAGTAACACAACACTATGTTTGAACTTGAAATGCAGCGATGTACACAACAAACGTCGAGACCAATAAAGTCTGATTTGTATAAGAGTAAAAGGGTCAGATACAAAAAAGCACAACCCACTGTCATGGTGTTGTGCTTTTCAGATAATGAATAATTGGGTTATCTCGTAGTGAGCCAATTCCTTATGTTCGCTCAACTAAGAACCGCTGCTTAAAATCCACAAATGCTTCATGGAGCGCATTTTCTTTAATCGGCTTGAGAAGCACGTAATTCGCACCCGATTCCATAAAGGCGTCACTGGTTTCTTTCGCGGTGTCAGCAGTACACGCATAAATTGGCGTGCCTAGTTTTAGCTTTTGTCGGATCTCTTTGGTCGTTTCAATTCCACCAAGATGCGGAAGTTGGTTGTCCATCAGTATCAAATCGTAAGTATGATCTTTTAAGAATTCCATTGCTTCTAACCCATCTTTCGCCCAATCAACCTGCATTTTGTACTTGTTACAAAACGCTTTTAGAATGAATGCGTTAGTATGGTTATCCTCTACCAACAACACTTTGAGACTCTCTGCAAATAGTTCACCTGGCTTAACTCGCAAACTCGAATCAAGAGGGGTGAGTACTCGCTCACGATCTTTCACTGGCATTGTAATGACAAAAGTCGTTCCTAAGCCTTTCTGACTGCGGACTTGAACATCACCTTCCAGCATGTCGACGAGGCTCTTCACAATGGTCAGCCCTAAGCCACTGCCGCCGTATTCTCGAGTCGTTGTTGCTTCTTCTTGAACAAAAGGCTCGAACATTTGGTCGAGTTTGTCAGACTCGATGCCGATACCTGTATCCGTAATTTCCACGACCAGCACGCTATTGTCAGCGCCATAGAACTGCTCAAGTTCAGCATGCAAGCGCACGCTACCCGAGGGCGTAAACTTTACTGAGTTACTGACTAGGTTGAATAAAATTTGGTTCAGACGAACTTGGTCAGTAAAGATTTCAACATTGGGATCTATTTTGTTTTCAATGACAAGGTTGACGCCTTTACTTTCACAAATAGGACGATAAATGTTTTCTAACGTTCGAATTGTATCAGTGAAAGAAAACGGGTGCTTTTGGATATTAAACTTACCCTGCTCAATCTTCGAAAAGTCCAAAATATCATTCAAAACAGCAAGTAAGTGCTCACCACTATGTCGAAGTACGTCAATTTGGTTATTCTGCTCTTCTGTTTCCACAGAGTCTTTTAGCAATTGAGCAACCCCTAAAATTCCATTGATTGGCGTTCGGATCTCATGGCTCATTTTAGCCAGAAAGTCGGCACGGGCTTGAGCAGATTTCTCTGCTTCTTTGCGCGCCAAGTTACTCTGTTTTTCCGCCTCAATTAGCGTGGTAATATCCTGACCTTGAACAATAATACCGCTAATATCTCCATCAACTCGAATCGGCGATAAGTTCCAGCGATATACTTTGTCTCCAATTGGCACATTAACGCCTGTCAACGTAGCTCCCTGAGCCGCCATGCGAAGGTGTGGCATCAACTTTTCTTTGAAACCTTTGAACACTGGGTGCATGGTTTCAACATCGTTTTCCATGACTAACTCTTTGCGTGCTGCCGGATTGATTTGGACAAGCACACCCGATTCAGACCACACCATAATAGGTGATAACGCAAAGTTAAACAGGTCGCGGAAAGAGCGCTTTTGTGCTTCAAGCTCTTCAAAAGTGTTTTCTAGTGTCGAACCAATATGATCGAATTCCTCAATATCTGACCCCTCAAAACGCTCAAATCCTTTTTCTTCACGAGCCGAGCGGGTATATGCCATCAGGGATCCTAACTCTTCAACTACTCGATTCTCGATCCATTCTTTAGTCATTAGCGCAATCATGACCATACCGATAACTGAGGCTAGCATTGCTAGCAGGTGTTGGATTTGCAATGTCACCACGCTCTGATTGTCTTGCACAGTAAGCAAGCACAAGTCAGTCTCGGCGGCATTTACCTCAATAGGGGTTTTGATGATCAATAATTGGTCAAGCTTGTGCTGGGACTCTCGTCGTTTGAGTACGTCAAATATTTGATAAGCCTCATCTCCTACTAATGAGCTTGCCAATGGTGTGTTGTTAGCGACCAACACAACATTGTCGACGTTGCCTTCATTTTTTAACCTTTCCATCAACCCAAAGTTATTATCTAAAACAACAACATTGTAAGAGTACCCCATCACTTCACCGGTTTTAGGTTGTAAAACGGGTACGCGACGAAGTAACAGATGGCGAGTTCCCATCGGGGTCTGTGAGGGTAGATAATACCAGTTGTTGCTAAAGGTCACCTGACTGGCAAGTCGGCTAAGTATCAGATTGTTGATGCCATAGAAATGCGCGTTGCCATCGTCCCAAATAATACCTTGATGATCGGTTAGGAAACGAAACTCTGGTGTATGGGAAGGATCACTCTGGTCAATACTCATGAAAAAGTAATTGAGTGCCTCTTCATCACGTTCTGTATAAAAATCCAATACAACATCACTTTTCGAATTGCTGTTGTGATGAATCTGAATCGCTGCAAAATGGCTATCAAAAATGTTCAGGATCAGGGCAGAGGTCTGCTGCTTGGTTCGGTCGACTTCCTGCCAAATAATCTGCTTCGAGAAGTAATAACTCTGAACAAAGATGCCTAGAATGATCGGAGCAAGTACGAGAATAATTATTTTGGTAATAAGCGTCGACAGTGAGCGACGCTTTCTTGTTTTTGATGTAGTTGTCATCAATTATCTGAGTATCTAAATGCACGTTTTCTTAATGCTTCAATTCTTTCTGGAGAGTCCGATTTGGTAACGACTTCAAAATCACCAGAGTAAACGGTGGGAACTGGCTTTCCTTCTAAATCCCACTTAATGGCCTCAGCCATTGCAATACCTGTATCATCGTTCATACGCATAACGGTAACGTCTAACTCCCCTTTAGAAAGCGCCTCTAACTCTGCTGAACCGCCGCCCCAACCATTGATCATGACATCATCACGACCTAACTCTTTAAGAGCGTCAACAGCACCTAATGCTACATCGGTAGAACACGCGTAAATGAAATCAACGTCCGGATACTTCTCCAAACTGGCTTTTGCAGCTTCATACCCAGATTGCTTTGTTGCTTTGGTGTAGTAAGCAGATTGTAGTTCAAATTGATTATCGCGGTTCACTTGGTTGATAAAAGTGTTGCCTCTGATGTCACTAATGTAGCCCTCTGAGAAGTAGAGAACACTATAGTGGCTATGTTTAGGGAAACGCTTGCCAAACTCAACGGCCAATTCACGACTTCCTTCTGCGTGGTCGAAACCAACATAAAGAAACGGCTGATGATGTTCCCAATCCCTAACAGGTGTGGTGATATTTTGTAAAATTAACTTGGTTTTCTTTGAATCTAAGACATGCTCAACAAACTTACGATGTCTTGTGGTATCTAGAGTAAAGATCAAGTAATCGGAGTTGCTTTTCAGCGCCTCCATTAAAGACAAACTTTGCTGCTTTATATCTGCATTAGGACGAGTAAACACTTGATTTAGTTGATAGTCGATATCAAGCTTATCTAGGCGTTTTTCAAACGCATCGATGTTTCGAATCCAATAATCAGAGATCTGCTGCCCTGGATAAACAACAGAAATTTTCAGTGGACGCTTTTTGTCTTTTGCTACGGGTACAGGGGTTTCTCTTACCACTTCAGCCAACGCACTAGTTAGCTGCTTCTGTTGTGGAAACTGGTCTAAAAATTCTTGATATGCCCAATACCCATTAAGAACTTGGGTGGCCTGCACATTCGGCGTAAAAGCGGCCATTGAAATCAGGGAGAATACTAACGCTTTTTTCATCTACTGCTCTTTTAGCTTTTTTATGAGCCTAATTCAGCTCTATTCATTACCTAGCCGAGTCATCCTATACTCTTGTAATCTACCTTCCTCTTAGTGTCTGTTTCAATAGTAAATTGGTTCTTGGTCTGAGTGGATGCAAATGAAAGTACATTGAGTCGCTTCCTTTATCTCGATGACGCAAAGACATTTCGCGCTTTTCATATTCAGGACCTGTAAACAGAACACCAGCCCATTATGCGTCAGTTTATTCCTACATGGTACTCCAAAAACAAAAAGAAACCGCCAATGTGACATGGGCGGTTTCCGTGTATCTTTGCGTAGCAAGGGCTTATCAGAGTGCCACTATCTCTAACATCATTTGTTGATGTTCGTCGACGACAATATTTGCTTTTGACATAACGAGCAGCTCTTTTTTCGCTTTAGTTAGTTGCTTAATATAGTACTCTGCTCGCATGGCAAGCGTCTTTGACTCAAAATCCGATGACCATTCCAATACCAAAGGGCCTTTTCCCTTCAAAGCTTTCGCTCCTTTTCCGGTTTGGTGCTGATTGAATCTTCGTTCAACATCATTGGTAACACCACAATACAACGCGTTGCGGTTATTTCGTATCAGATAGACACTCCAACGCTGCGTTGTATTTTCCATCATGAAAGCAGTGACTCAACCTTAGCTTTTAATTCATCCAGCTCTTCTTTCAGCTGAGCGACTTCGAGCTCTAGCTGACTTACTCGATCGGAGCTCGAGATTGCAGCAGACACAGGCGCTGCAAGTTCGGACGCATCAACATCACCACAGAACAAATGCATATAACGCGACTCCCGCTTACCAGCCTCACGTGGTAATTTGACCACTAATGGTCCTTTCTCTTCGCTTGCTAAATGCTCAAGGACCGTTTCCACTTCTTTTACATCATGAAATGTCGCGAGACGATTAGTACGAGTACGAATTTCCCCAGGTGTTTGAGCACCGCGCAAAAGCATACAGCATACAATGCCCTTCTCCTGCTCTGTCAGCTTTAAATCACCAAATTCCGTATTACAGAAACGGTGTTGATACTTGCTGACGCGGCTGTTGAACGCACTTTCGTCACTGACGAGCCTGCGCTCAATAAGAGCATCAACGGCATCGAGAACGTCTGACTCAGAGAGTGACATCACGGGATCACGGTTGCTTTTTTGATTACACGCGTTGGTTAATGCGTTTAGGCTGAGGGGGTAAAGATCTGGGGTAGTGACTTCTTTTTCGATCAAGCAACCAATAACTCGTGCTTCAATTGCCGTTAGCTCAACTTTCATAATGCATTTCCTTATTATTTTTGCATTTGACTTTGTACCTAAATCGCTTCGAAATCATACGCCATAAATTCACACAGCAGTGCAAGAAGCGTTAGCGGTTCAGGTGTTGGTGTCAGGCTAAAGCATAGCGTAAGACCTGACACCCCTTACGAATAGGGTCAGGTATCAATGCTCCGAGAGAATCGGCACTCTCGTCAAATTGCCATCTTGGTCGACCATCATTATTTTTGAACGATTAAGCTCAACTTCGATGATTTCGAGTTGCTCGCGAGCGTTGATATACGCCGTTTTTAACTTTTCAGCCACAGAGCGAGTGACTTGCTCATTATCTTGACTATTTACTTGCTCCGCAGTGTTACCAGAGTCCATATCAAGTTCATCATTTTGCATTCAATGGTGTTGATAATATAGTGAAGGCCACGTTATGACAATGAATCGATGGATTCTACGATGTTGGCCAAAACTCGAAGAAAGCAGCACGATTATATGGACACAGCGCAATTGGTTGAGAAATGTTCAACTCTGCATTGCTATTGATCTAAAGACTGTTATGCCACTGGATGTTGTGCTTTAATCGAGGAAGATATTCATAAAATTAGGAAAGAGAACTATGAGTAGCGTATTTGAAATCGTTAACCAAGCTCGTCGTAAAAACAAACTAAAACGTGAGCTTCTTGATAACGAGAAGAAAGTTCGTGATAACCGTAAACGTGTTGATCTTCTAGAAAACCTTCTAGACTACATCAAACCAGAAATGACTCACGATGAAATCGTCGCAATCATCAAAAATATGAAAGCAGACTATGAAGATCGTGTTGATGACCACATCATTAAAAGCGCTGAGATCTCTAAAGCACGTCGTGACATCAGCCGTCGCATTCGTGAGCTGACTGAAGAAGACAAGCAAACTAGCGGCAAAAAATAAACGCGTAAGCTAGATTTTCGAACCCCGAGCAAGAATATCTTCCTCGGGGTTTATTTTTGTCTCTAAACTAACCGCCGTGTACAATCAATCTAACTCTTATTCCTAACGCATTCAGCTTTCTATGTCTTCAACTACGACAAGTACACAACCAACGCTTGCAAAACAATTATTTACGATGACCTGGCCAATGCTTTTTGGTGTTCTGTCTTTAATGAGCTTTCAGCTTGTGGATAGCGCGTTTATCGGTCAGCTCGGCGTTTTACCGTTAGCCGCTCAAGGTTTCACTCTGCCTTTGCAAATGGTCATTATCGGCATTCAAGTCGGTCTAGGGATCGCAACGACAGCGGTCATTTCTAAAGCTCTTGGGGCGAATGAAAGTCGGTATGCCAAACAACTTGGCGGATTGGTATTGATGATCGGCTCAATTGGTGTCGCTATTTTTGGCGGGCTAATTTGGCTTTTGCGCTACCCCATTTTAGCTCTATTAAGCGCTCCAGAATCTGTTATGCCGATAATCGACAGTTACTGGCCTTGGTGGTTATTAAGCTCATGGACTGGTGCGGTTTTGTATTTTTATTACAGTATCTGCCGAGCTAATGGCAATACAATGTTACCTGGCACAATGATGATGATAACCAGCGGCGTGAACCTTGTACTCGATCCGCTATTTATTTTCACGTTTGACTTGGGTATTAACGGAGCGGCAATAGCAACCATCGTCGCTTTTGGGTTTGGTATTTTAGTCGTCGCTCCTCGCGTGAAAAAGAATCACTGGGCAACGACACAATGGCAAGATCTTAACGTAGCCAAAAGTGTTGCATCTATCGGTAACATTATGGGCCCTGCGATGATTAGCCAACTGCTGCCACCGTTGTCTTCCATGCTAGCAACAAAATTATTGGCAAGCTTTGGAACCGCAGCAGTCGCCGCTTGGGCGCTTGGTTCACGCTATGAGTTCTTTGCTATCGTTTCGGTCTTGGCGCTGACAATGTCTATGCCTCCAATGGTTGGACGCTTACTTGGAGCAAAGAACTATGAAGATATCCAAAGGCTCGTCAGTATTGCCGTAAAATTCATTCTAGGTTTCCAACTTTTGATTGCTGCCATTACATTTGCCGTCGCAAACCCACTCGCATTATTGATGACAAGTGATGTGCAAGTGGAGCAAGTCTTGGAAATGCATTTACTGATAGTGCCGATCAGTTTGGGTTCATTAGGGGTTTGTATGCTAATGGTTTCTCTTTGTAATGCATTAGGCAAATCTTACACCGCGCTCACTATTTCAGCGCTGCGCTTGTTTGTCTTTTTCCTACCGTGCTTGTGGGTTGGCGCTCAAATGGATGGAATCCGAGGTTTACTCTTAGGCGCTTGTATCGGCAACCTGTTAGCTGGTGTTTCCGCATACCTAACCTATCGCCAAACCATACGCAAACTCGCAGGCGCTCAAGCCAACGCGTAACGATGAATAATCAGAACTAAGCCCCTGAAATGGGGCTTAATCGTTTTGACACCTTGTCTAAGTTGAAATGTTAGCTAGGCGAGTTTTAATTCACTAAAGAGCTCAAACAACTGGTTCGATTTATACGGCTTAGGTAAATAAGCATCCATGCCTGCCGCAAAACAGTTGTGGATGTCTTCTTCCAAAACACTCGCAGTGAGTGCGATAATCATCGTTTTTTCACGTCCTGCTTTCTTTTCCCAACGACGAATTTCTTTCGTCGCGGTCAGTCCATCCATCACGGGCATCATGCAGTCCATTAAAATTGCATCGAATTCTTCTCCCTTTGTGATGGCTTCTAACGCTTCTTGACCGTTGCTTGTTATCAAATAGTCATAACCTGCTTTATCCAGAAAGAAACTCGCTATTTTCTGGTTCATCAAGTTATCCTCCGCAATTAAGATCCTCCGATGAGAGCGCGACGCTCGATATTCAGAGCTGACAACATTATTGGTGACATTGTCACTTGATATAGTCTTTTCAACCTTAGCTAAATCATCAATGACATGCTTAAATCGATTGCCAAGGAAAGGTAATGTGAGTACGGCATGTACTTTTTCTGCATTTTCGTAGGGAGTGGATAAATGATGCTGGCAAATAATCACACGGCGAAGATCGTAATTAAATGATAGATTATCCAAGATTTCATCGGTATTAGCGTCGTTACTGTGGCACAGAAATATGACATCAAAGTCATCATTTATCGCTTGCACTTCATTCACATTATTAACACCAAAGAGATTGATTTTCGCTAAGCGACACTCTTTTAATACTTGGTCGGCGTAGTCGTAATTTGAGCAGATCAAAAGCCCTTTATTAATCACCTCCGAACGCCAGCCAAACACCGGAATTGCTTCAACCTCAATCGAGAATTCAAAGCATGTGCCCACTCCTTTTGTAGATGTTGCTACGAGCTTGCCCCCCATCATCGACACAAGCTGACAACAAATTGCCAAACCCAACCCTGTGCCGCCAAATTGCCTCGACACTCCTTCATCTTCCTGAGTAAAGGGTTCAAAAATCGTGGTTAACTTATCTTGATCAATGCCTATTCCGGTATCTTCTACTTTAAACGTCAGCACTCCACGTTCTTTCTCAAGTAACTCCTCATAACTAACATCAACGCATACATGCCCACTTTCGGTAAACTTAACCGCATTCGATACCAGATTCGTAACGACCTGTTTGACACGATGATCATCGACCATCACGCGAATGGGGATATTTTCAGCTAAATTAATACCTAACTTTAGCTGTTTAGATGTTGCTTTGGATTGGAATAAAATCATCGACTGATACACGACTTCTCGGATATCCGCTTCTACTAGTGACAGCTCCAATCGTCCAGACTCGATTTTAGAGAGATCCAATATATCGTTAAGTAAAGTAAGCAGTGTTTGAGATGAGGAGTCAATGTCATCAACAACTTCTTGTTGATGCGAAGACAACTCACTTTGAGAGAGTATTTCTGTCATGCCCATGATCCCGTTAAGGGGCGTGCGTATTTCATGTGACATGTTGGCAAGAAACACAGATTTTGCACGATTAGCCGATACTGCTGACTCTTTTGCATGCAGTATTTCTTCAGTTTGTCTCTGCATTTCTTCAACCACTCGATTCACTTGCTGAGCAAAAATGGTCAGTTCATCACTTCCATCAACTTTGACTTTTGTTTGCTTCTCTTCGGAGTTGATCAACGCGTTTAAAGTGTGAATGATCGCATCGAGTTTGCTGTTAACTCGGAACCAAGTACTAAATCCGAGCCAACAAAGCAGGATAACCACTAAGGCAACGCCAAAACTGATCACCGCTATATTGGCCTTTTGTTCATGAACCTGCGTGAGAAGCGACTGCTCAGTTTGTTTGGTGAACCCATCAATGAGCACTTGTAAGCGCTGCACACGAAAATCGAGTTCTTTTAAATATGCGGCGTAGTCACTTTGTGACATGTCTCCTGACATTAATTGTCCGCGAGACGCCAAGTTTCTCTGATATCTCGGCGAAGTAAACAAGCCAAGCAATTTATCCACTTGCTCGTATGACCCACCTAAGTTTAAAAACGCATCCAAATTTTGCTGCTGTCGGTCAATCGCCTGATAAAACATGCTTTGACTTAGCCGACTCTTAGGGTCTTGGACTAAACGGTTCGTCAGCCAAGCTTCTTTCTGTGTCCAAAAAGAGAGCTGAGCAAGGTAGGCAATAAAATTTTGCATGCGAATGCCATCGTCACTGCCATACCATTGATGATTTTGCAACAAAGAGCGCGACATATTTTGGAGCTGTTGAAATGCCCAATCACCCAGGTCGTCCATCTCACTCAATCTACCTGACAATACCCCCAGCATGGCTTCTTTCAGTTCATCAGCATACTCAGCAGTATTAGGGTTACTCACAAACTTTTGATGCAAAGAAGAAATAACTTCACCTTGTTCTTCAATATTAATGGCTGCAGAGACTTGAAGATCAGGCTGTCGGCGTACTTTCTCTATGGAGTAAATAAAGTGGGAGGCCTTGGATATCAATTGGAAACCTTGAATATTGCTAACCGTTTGATTGAGACGGCTCACGCGCAACGCATTATCAGAAAACTGCTGAACTGCAAACACCACTATTACCACAGCGGGTAATAGTGCGAGGAGTGCTAAGCGTGTTTTTATTGATAATCTCAACATCCATCAGCCTAATGGTTGATTTCATCCGTTTATTTAATATTAGACTAGTTTCTTGCATTGAAAGGCATATACGACATTGTTACTTTCAAACAACATTCACCTACCTAGATTATGGTTATTGTGAGTGTTTTATCATCGGCTAATGAAGTGGCAATTGTGATTCAAGTCATATTTTTTGATCTTAAAGTTGGATGCAAACAATAAAGTTTCACTCACAACTAAGAGTCGCATCACTTTTCAGGAAATCATCTATTGTATGTTTACCTATTGAGTTGCCTTATCGAGTCAAATCACACAAAAATGCAAAATATCCATTTTTGTCAACAAAACTAATTTGAAAGCAAACGTTATCATCGCAAAAAAAGTAAGTTACTTTCTAAATGTCAATACGTGAAAACCACTGCTTTAGTCACATTAATCCACCACTAACGTCCCCTTAAGTAGTGTTTTACACTGGATTTAATTTTCCTAGCAGAATAAGGACTCTGACCTTAGAATCCGCACACATAACTATTACAACCCGATTACATAACCCACCACACTCTTGCACGCTGCCGAAGAGGCAACAGCAGAGAGTATGGTTAGCCCCCAAAACGTGAAAGGTCTAATACAACAATGAGTCCAGAGAAATATCTCCAAGACTGGCAAACTAGCCAAACGATTGCTGAATCTATTTCCCCTCTAATTGGTAAGCTATATCGTCAAAAAGGAATCGAAGTGGTTCTGTTTGGTAAAACGCTTATTAATGCTACTACTATAGACATTCTCAAAACTCATCGCGTTGCAAGACGTTATACCGGTAACCCACTTTCGCTTGAGCACACGATGCCTATTATTCAAGCGCTTTGTGAAATGAGCATTTCTTCATGCCGTGTCGATGTTGGCCAATTGGCAACTATGTACTGGAATGAACATGACGATACAAGCTCTCTAAACGATTTCCTTATCACTGCACTTGATGGCGCTCGCGACGCAGATTCTTCATTGAAAGCGCGTGATGTGGTTCTTTACGGGTTCGGTCGCATTGGTCGACTACTTACTCGCCTTCTCATTGAGAAAAGTGGTCCAGGTTACCCACTAAGACTACGTGCGATTGTGGTTCGTGGCGGTAAAAAAGGCGATTTGGAGAAGCGTGCTAGCTTGTTGCGTCGTGACTCAGTTCACGGTCAGTTCAACGGTAGCATTGTTATCGATGAAGAGCGTAAAGCACTGATCGTTAACGGCAACTACATCCAAATCATCTACGCAAATAACCCAAGCGAAGTGGATTACTCAGCTTTCGGTATCAATAACGCGCTAGTTGTTGATAACACAGGTGTTTGGCGTGATTCTGAAGGCCTGAGCCAACACTTAGCGTGTAAAGGCGCAGAGAAAGTACTGCTAACAGCACCAGGTAAAGGTGACATCAAAAACGTTGTATTCGGTGTAAATGAGTCGGTAATTAAAGAAGATGACACCATCATCTCTGCGGCAAGCTGTACAACAAATGCAATCACGCCAGTCCTTAAGGCTCTGAACGATAAATATGGTGTTCTTTCTGGCCATATTGAAACCGTGCACTCATACACAAACGACCAAAATTTGATCGACAACTTCCACTCTGGTGACCGTCGCGGACGTAGTGCTTCACTAAACATGGTTCTGACTTCAACAGGCGCGGCAAAAGCAGTTGCTAAAGCATTGCCAGAGCTTGCAGGCAAGCTAACAGGCAACGCGATTCGCGTACCGACACCAAACGTATCTATGGCAGTCGCTAATCTAAACTTAGGTGAAGACGTAGACCGTGATTCACTGAACGATTACTTGCGTGAAATGGCGTTGAACTCTGAGCTTTCGGCACAGATTGACTACACCGATTCAACAGAAATTGTATCAACTGACTTAGTTGGTTCTCGTCATGCAGGCGTCGTAGATGGTCAAGCGACTATCGCACAAGACAAGCGTTGTGTACTTTACATCTGGTACGACAACGAATTCGGTTACAGCTGCCAAGTTGTGCACTGTATGGAACAAATGATGGGTGTTCGTTACCAAACATTCCCTCGATAGGTGAACTTTGCTCCACAACGTTAACCACATAGCGTAGCGGACAATATCTCATATTTGTTCTAAATAATAAGCGCCATGCGCATTACTAATATTTTTCCCCGTTTATACGCCTGATCACTCTCAGGCGTTTTTTCGTTTCATTCATTTGACACTCTCCGGACAAAGTAAACGTCAGCATTCATGTTTTGTTCATGTTCACAGCATTAATCTGAGCACATAAATTACAGAGAGGTCATGATTATGAATCGGATTATTGTAACTGCACTAGCACTGATTACCGGCTTTTTTACGTTAGTATTTAGCTTGATCATTGCGATTCCGTTGACCATCGCAGCATTAATTACCGGCAAGCGTATTGAAAATCGCGTCAAGAAAATGCAGAGAGAAATGCACGAAGAATATGAATTTAATACAGGTAAAGCAGATGCGATTGAAGGTGAATTTGAAGAGGTTCGCCGGTAAGTAAATAAGATTTAGATGAGTTTCTCTCCCCAGACCGCTCCTGAGAAACTTCTTGCTTTCACCCTGTCCTTAAAATGGCAGGGTGCTTTTTTGAAAAGCAGCCACACGGGCTGCTTTTAGTATTTCTGTCTTGCGAGCTTGTCTATACCGTTACGACCACTCTAAGAGCCAGCAGCATGAGTACTACCCCTGACAAACGATCAATCAACACTGCCTTAGAGCGAATTCTGTCAACGACTTTAGAGCTCGATAGCACTAGGGTAATAAAGGTGTACCAAAGCCCATCCACAACAAACGGCGTGGCAACAATGATCATCTGATTACTCAAATCATTACCGAGCGCGACAAACTGACTGAATAATGCGATAAAAAACAAAGCAATTTTGGGACTTAAAATCGAGATAAAAAAGCCTTCTCGCGCAGACTGGATTACCGTTGTTTCCTCACCTGACTCCAACTTCGCAGCCACACCACCTTTTGAACGCAAAGCATTAAACCCTAAATACGCAAGATATGCCGCACCCACAAGGCTAATCGTCTTGAACAGCATCGGGCTTTGCTGCAAAACAACAGCGAGCCCAATCAAGGTAATAAACGCATATATACCAATGCCAAACGCATGAGCCCAAGCCGTAGCTAATCCATTGATACGTCCACCAGCCAACGAGTGCTTAGCGACAATAGCTAAACTGGGACCTGGTGACATAGCCCCTAATAAACACACGGTAAAAAGTGATAACCAAACTGTTAGTGTCATAAGAATCTCCCCTCTTTGACGCTCACTCTATCAACGGAAGAGGTATAATTAGAAATCAAAGTTATTCATACTAATCATGACTTCAAGTCATAGCTAAACGGTGTACGTATTAGCGAATGGAATATTCAGAAATTTGCATTACTGAGCGAATCTCTTCTCGCACCCATTTATGCGCAGGATCCGTGTCGTATTTGGGGTGCCACATTAACCAATATTGATGAATAGGTGTTTCGAGTGGTAATGCTTTATGGGTTAAGTCCCAATGCTTAGCGAGGTTAACGGCAATATGTTCAGGAGCCACCATCAGGTGCTCACTTGCAACTAAGCGATTGATCGCAGCAGAGAAGAATGGAACCTTAAAGGTAACGTGGCGGGTGTGCCCTAGCTCTTTCAATGCTAAATCAGTGTAGGAATCTTTGTCTCCGCCGCCAGTCACTTTGATGTGTGAATATGAAATCAAGTCTTCAATACTGATCTGGTCCTGCTTTGCTAACGGATGAGAAGATTTCATCAAACAAACTGATGAATCCTCACCAATTTTAACGCTCGACACACTCTGTGGTTTTTCTGGATACATAGAAGACGCGATATGGATGCCCGTCTCATGAAGTTTATCAAGAAAGTTGGGTTGCCACAGTCGGTACGCCATATCTAACTGTGGCGCTTGTTCACCCAAGTGAGAGGCAATATCGGGCAATACGTATTGCGCCACGTAGTCACTAGAAGCAATAACAAGCTCACCTTGCCACTGCCGCGGCTCAAAAGGTTGGTCATCGAGTAAATGGTCAAACTCAGCCAGTAATGCATCAAGCTTTGATTTTAACGCTATTGCTCGTGGCGTTGGTATCAGTTGATTACCTTGACGAATAAGCAGTGGGTCACCACACAGATCGCGCAATTGTGCAAGCTGTCGACTGACGGCAGACTGCGTAATGTGCAAACGGTCTGCGGTCCGGCTGACATGACACTCCTCTAAAAGTACATGCAAGGATCTAAGTAGATTCAAATTAATGTTGTTTAACATATTCGCTCTGAAGGGTTTTCAACATGGCATCCATTCATGGTCACTTCACAAACAGGTTCCCAGTCGTGTTAAAGAATTCAGCTAAGACGGTATGAGTCATCAGGTTTCGAAGCTCTGGATATCGTTGAATTTGATCTCTGATTTCGTTCAAGCGAGCCATCGTAGGCACTTCGACAAAAACCATCATGTCCGTCTCACCGCTGATCGCATGACACCATTTTACGCCATCAATTTTGTATAACTCGTCCGCGTATGATTCGCAATAATACGTAGAGGTTGATTTATCGAACTTTAAGGCAAAATAGGCGCAAATCGAATCCCCACCCGAAGGCGCAATTTCAGCGTGATACCCTAGAATCACTTTGTCATGCTCTAGCTTACGAATACGGGCCGTTACCGCAGAACGAGAAAGGTTTACTTTATCCGCAATTTCAGTCACCGACAGCCGAGCGTTGTGCCTGAGCAGATCCATAATCTTATGATCAAACTTGTCCATACCGTTACCAAGCTTTCCTTATTTTTCTCATTCTATACCGATTCTAACTGCATAAGAAACCAACATTTTGTTGGAATTATTTAAAACAACCGTCATATTGACGGTTTAGTAAATCATTTTGTTATTAACATTTTGGATATGCTATTTGGCGGGCATGAGATGAGTGCTGTTATCCATTTCAACAGAAAATAGATAACACATTGAAATCAAATTCCCAACTTAAGTACTCAGCACATAAATAGCATCGCTTAAACACATAAAACGAAATAACCAGAAGCCACAAGCTTTTTCGTAATAAACCTCATAACATTGGATGAATCAATTCGCATGGAAGAGCTCAAAAAAGACATTTCACTCACATCAGGTATCGCACAGTTATCCACCACATTAATGGGAACGGGGCTGTTTATGATCCCGGCTATCGCAGCAGGTATAGCTGGCCATTTTTCACTATGGGCTTGGATTTTATTGTTCATCGCGATTTGTCCTATTGCGCTGACTTTTGCTCAACTGGGTAAACGATACCCCAACGCGGGCGGAACAGCCTTTTTTGTACGCAAAGCCTTTAACGCCAAACTGGAAAGTAGTGTCGCTTGGCTATTTGTTAGTGTCATTCCGGTAGGGGTTCCGGCCGCGATTGCACTCGCCGCAGGCTTCCTACAACAAATATTGCCAGAGCCTATTAGCAACAATCTGTTTGCACAAGTTCTCACGGTAGTACTTCTTGTGTTCGTCAACTTGATGGGCACAAAATCATCAGGTCATTTACAAACTCTTATTGCTTTGAGTGTCTTCGCACTTGTTGGCGCATTTTTATGGAAAGGCGACGTTAACAGCGCCGATCTTGTGATGCCCGCCATCACACAAGAGTCAATTTGGCCTATTACCGCAGCGTTAGGCGTGATGTTCTGGTGTTTTGTTGGCATAGAGGCTTTTGCCCACATGGGGGAAGAGTTCAAAAACCCTCAAAGAGATTTCCCTATTGCCATTGTGGTCGGTTGTTTTGTAGCAGGGGCTACCTATTGGGCATGCTCTGTCGTTATTTTAAAATTTGGCGCGTATGGTAACGCTCAATTTGATAACGCATCCATCCCCTGGCTTAGTGCCCAACTACTAGGCGATGGAGCCAAATGGATAATCAGCTTGATAGGTTTCTCCGCTTGTTTCGCGAGCGTTAACTTATACACACAGAGCCTAGCGCGAATGGTCTGGGCTCAAGCTCGGGAACATCGTCCATCTAGTCCACTAGCCAAGATTTCACGTCGTGGTGTCCCTTTCTCAGCCACCATATTAGTTGGCGGTATATTATTGATATCTTGTGTGATAGGAACCCTATCACAGCTCGATCTGGAGTTTTTCCTAAAACTCGCAAACAGTGTATTCGTTCTGGTTTACATGTTGGCGATGTTAGCCGCTTTCAAATTGCTTCGAGGATTTGGTAAAACACTTGCGGGACTGTCCCTACTGCTTTGTACCGGTGTTTTTATATGTTTAGGCTGGTCAATGTTTTATGCACTTGGCATTTTTACTCTACTTTTACTGCCTTGGAAACAGTGGCGACATAAGCGACAAACACGTGTAGTTGAATAGTCATCGCTTCCCATTTCGAAATATGTGAGCTAAACGTTGGATACCAGCGTCTATGTTCTCTAACGCGATATTGCCGTAACCAAGCACGGCACCATGCCAGTGACGTGCTTGAAAATCTGGGTGTTCATAATAGCTCAAAGGTCGCAAGATGATCCCTTCATGCTCTGCTAGTTTCGTAAAACGCAGCTCATCCATACCGTCTTGCCATTTCAACGTAATATGAAGCCCCGCCGCTTGGCTAACGACGCAAACATGGTCGCCAAAATGCTGTTGAATGGATAAATGCATCTGTTCATGCTTAGTTTTGTACAGTCGACGCATTTTTCGAATATGACGTAATAACCCACCTTCAGTAATAAAATCTGCCAATGCTTCTTGTGTATGCGTCGGCGAATCACCACTTAACGCATCCTTAACCACTAAGCATTGCTCTACTAAACGTTCAGGAACTACAAGGTAGCCAAGCCGCAATCCGTTAAACATCACTTTACTGAAGGAACCCACATACAACACACGCTCATCTCGACCCATTTGAGCCGCTAGCCCCTGTAAGCTGGTATAGGGACGATGAGCAAACTGGAATTCGCTGTCATAATCGTCTTCGATGATCCAACGTGACTGTTCGACTGCCCAGTTGATGATCTTCCCTCTTTGCTCAGTATTGAGTGTGGTGCCCATCGGATATTGATTGCTTGGGGTGATATACAGGGCATCGGCATCGCTTGTGGTCACCGCTTCCACATCAAAACCTAATGTCTCTCTTACGAACAAAGGCTCAAATTGATAGTTTTGGAACTGAATCAACTTCCGCATTTGCGCGTAACCTGGTTGCTCCATCAGAACCTTATCACCTTGTTTGAGCACTACCATCGTCGCAATCGACAACGCTTGCTGCGCCCCAGAGGTAATAATAATGCGCTCTGGAGAACAATTCACTGAACGGCTTGATGCGAGGTAGTCAGCTAAAGCACAGCGCAATGCCCAACTACCCTGAATATCTTGATTCCCCAACAAGCAAGTACGAGACATATGGCGAGTGAGTAACTTTTGCCATTGCGCCATCGGAAATGCGTCCAAATCCGGCACACCCGGTGCAAATGCGCGGTTGATATCAAAGTGAGCTTTCGGTGATGAGTCTCTCTGAACTGAACTAGGTTCAGGCAAGTACTGCTCTGGCAGTTCTACGGCAACATAAAAGCCAGAACCTTTTTGGCTGTTCAAGTACCCTTCCGCCACTAACTGTTCGTAGGCAGAAATCACGGTATTCCTACTTAGATTAAGCTCTTGTGAAAGCTTCCGCGTAGAAGGCAGCTTCCCATTCTTCACCCACAGTCCTTGAACAATTTTCTTACGAATAGCCAAAAACAACGCTTGCTGACGCGTTCCTTCACTGTCTTTTAAATGTAGGTCACCGATATCAATCAAAGACAAACTGGATCCATCCATTAGTTAAAACTGGCTCTCTTTAAGCTACCAGTTAAACGCTACATTGCAATCAAAGAATGAGGATAAATCGCTCGTAATCGTGAGCAAGCAAGGAGAGAAAATGCTATCCAACACCAATAGAACGGAAATTAAGAAAGGCGCACATAAAGCCGTCTCTGATGTTAGCAAACTGCACGCCATCATAGATGAAAGCCTAATCGCTCATATTGCGATAACCAACGAGTCAGGCCCTGTGGTCATCCCTATGCTGGCATGGCGTGTCGATGATTACGTGTATATCCATGGTGCCAACAACAGTCGACTGTTACGCTCACTCAAACAAGGAGTGCAAACGTGCTTAACCTTTACTTTGTTTGATGGTTGGGTATTGGCTCGAAGTGCGTTTCACCACAGTGCGCATTATCGCAGTGCTGTGGTCTTTGGCCAGTTTGAGGTGGTGGAAGATAACCAAGAGAAAGACAGGTTGCTGAATCACTTTATTGAACAGATCGCTCCGGGGAGAACAGAACAAATCCGTTTGAGTAATGAAAAAGAACTCAAAGCCACCATGCTGCTGCGTATTCCACTCACAGAAGCATCGGTGAAAATCAGCAATTTTGGCGTCAACGACGATGCGGAAGACATGGACATCCCTGTTTGGGCAGGTGTCCTACCCTACCAAACCGTCGTAGGTCCGCTGCAAGCTTGTGACGATTTGTATGAAGGTATCGCAGAGCCAGACTACCGCAGTGCCTACTCTAACCGTTGGCAGGAATAAGCACCGTAAAACGTGCGCCGCCTAAGTGACTCTCGCCGACAGAAAGCTCCCACCCCAGTTGCCGCGCTGCACTGGTAGCGATGGCAAGCCCTAAACCAAAGCCTTTCATGTCGGCGTTGCGGCTTTTGTCTAAGCGCGAAAATGGCATAAATACTTCTTCTCGCATCGCCTCAGGGATGCCCGGACCATCGTCCTCAATATCGATGCTCCAGCAATCCGCTACCGTTCGAATCGTCACCTCAACGCAGGATTCACCGTAACGCTTGGCGTTTTGCAGTAAATTATCGAGGACGAGGTTACCCAAAGTAGGCTGAAAGTGAATCAATCGGTTCGCGAGTTCATTTTCTGCTCTCAACATGGCGGACTCTAAGCCTAGGTAATTCATGCGGCTTTTACACCAAAGTGGCAGTTCCATGGTTTCAACAGAATCGATCCATGAGTGGTTTTTCACACTCAAGCGAGACAGCATGACGATGTCGGATGTTAAATCCGTCACGACATCAACGTATCGTTCAATATCGTCATGTAACTCTGCCTGCATTTCACCACTCGTGCGTCGAGCTAAATCCGTCGCTAGCTGAATACGACTCAGCGGAGTGCGCACTTCATGAGGAATAGCTTGAGTAAAGATGTGTGTTTGGCGCACTCGTCTCTCAATCTCTTCAGACATGCAGTTGAAGCCTTGGGCGAGCTCTTTTACGGGTTGCGAAAATTGCTTTAGATCGACTCGCGTATTCAACTCACCAGAACCAAATTGTTGTTGCGCAGCCGTTAATTGCCGAATTTGGCGGTCAAGACGTCGTACAGGTATGTAAACCATAATGCCTAAACTGCATACAACAACCAAAAGCAGAGTAAGTATAAATACAATCTCAGAATCTTCATTCCAATCAACGTGTGGGCTAAAGAAGTCCGTTTTTTCTTTGAAAACTAAACTCTTCGAAGTGTTAGGCAAAGGGAATACCGCAGCATAGGTACTGCCGTCAATAAGATAAACAGGTATCCCTTGCATTCGGTACAACAGATTACAATCTCGACAAGGCGGTGATCCGTCCCAGTTTTCAACCAATGTTAAATCAAAGATAAAGAAATCTTGCTTGCCGTTTTCGGTTAACTTCTTGTAGAGAGAATCCGGAGTGCCTCGTTGCTCAATGTATTGATCGACAAAATAAGCACCATCACTCAAAAAAACACCGACTTCTGTTTTGCGCATGTACTCTTCCCCCATAAAGAGAAACAAAGCAACAGTCAGCGCAAGGCCAGTTACTAACCCCACATATAGACGAGTAAACAGGGAAAACATGCGTCATTTACCTGTCAGCATGTAGCCGTGGTGGCGTATGGTTTTAATGGTAGCCGTATGGATATGAGCCTTAGAGAATTTCTTCCTTAGTGAGGATATACGCATATCAATCGAGCGATCAGTAATACAGTATTCAATGCCTCGGGCAAGACGGCAACATGATTCACGAGATACTGGCTTATCGACATTCAGCATCAGGAGCTCTAAAATTTCAAACTCAGAACTCGTTAAACCAATATCTTTTTGCAAATAAAATGCCTGGGAGCGACGAAGACAAAGACTAATGCCATATCGGCTCAGCTTTTCTTCTTCAACGATATCAACTTGACGACAATAGCGACGCAACGCTGCTTCAATACGGGCGAGAAGGATATTGCCTTTTATCGGTTTGGTAAGGTAATCATCAGCACCAAACTTAAATAAGCTCACCTCGCTCATTTCATCATCGCTCGCAGTCAAAACAATGATAATACCATGATAAAACTTACGCACCTCTTGGCATATTTCTGCGCCATTTTTTCCTGGTAACATCAAATCTAACAGCACTAGGTCCGGCTTGAGCCCCTTAATCGTTTCTAATGCATTTTGACCGTTATCGATGACAGTTACCGTATATCCTTCGGCTTCGAGGTACATTTTGGTTAATCGAGCAATCTCAGAGTCGTCTTCTACCAGTAAGATTGTATTACCCACCATGAATCATTTACTCCACCAATATGATGGAGGGAGTATATCGCTCGTCCTATACTGCGCAACCTACTTAAATGATAATTTTAATAAAACGCAGGCTTACATACGCTTACAAACCATACATATACGATAATCCTAATCATTCTATACCCCTAAAACCATGCAATAACCTGAGGTTTTATTCATTACCAGAATATAGCTTCACATAGAAAATAAAATTCGGAATAAAAATCCACTATATTTTTAAATGTATCGAATAATAGGTCTTACCAAAAAACAATATCAACATATATGACTTAGTTTGCTTATATAGACAGGACTTTATGTTGCTTCTAAGTTTCTTGCTCTAATAAAGTCTACGAGTAACATGAAATGAGATATTCCAAATTAACACCTTTAGCCATATTTTGCGCGATAAGTCTAACTGCTTGTGGCGGCAGTGAATCTAATCCGAAACCATCGAAAACAACACCTCCACCACCACCAATGCCAACATTGAGCACTGTCACAATCCCAACTGTCGTTTCTACAGAGTTTCCAGCCAAGTTAAAAGTGGCTGCTGATGCTGGCTTCACCCACTATGTGAAAATCTCCCTTTCCGAAGCAAACAACAACGATACATTTCACATTGTGGCTGTTGATGACGGTGCGAATAATGAAAAAATCTTTCGTGCAGCCAAAATCATCCAACACCTTCTCACAAACCAACCAGACTCTAAGTACGGTGCTGACAAGTCTCGTATCGCTAAGACATTAGCCGAGCGTGATGCCACACTAATGCTGACCGAAAACGACGAACAGAATGATGAGATGCTAACCAAAATCTTTATCAACGAACTGATTCGCCAAGGCAAATTGAACGATGCAGTTACAAGCTCGGGCTTAGCACACTCTTTTGATACGAGTTCTCTAGAAAAGTTTGTTGTAAGCATGATGGTACTTAACGAAGATGATATGGATACACTTGTCACATCTATCGCGTCAACATTAGTAACTAGTAAAGAAACACCAAACTGGCTAAGGAATAGCCAATCTTTAATGTATCGAGAACTGACAGTTGAAGGCGATTGCCATTACATGAGTAATTTTGCCGATTACTGCGCCAATCTTGGTAAAAAAGCCGAACGAGACGCCGCTTTTGAAGAAATTTTACACTTGGTCCAAGCGCAAGGTATTGCACCTAACACGGCGACTGCGGCACTGCAAAATGACATTCAAGCTCATGCGTTAAGCATCTATAACGATATTCAATCGGGCAAACCGACGGTGTGGCGCCCTACTCAGTATGACTGGGACGATTGGAAATCGGACGACTTCGATCCTGAAAGTGTGAAACAAACGGGCCCTTCATATTCTCACGAATATTTTGCTGCCGCTTTTGAAGCTTACATGGGTGTAGCAAAAGCAAACGGACATGGTTTAGATGGCTACCAAGCGTTAACGCGTGAAGAAATGCAAACCCAAGATCCACAAGCCGTTGATTGGATCAGTGGCTTATTCCACGGATACTTGCAATATACCGCGAATATCGACTCTGCGGGCGTCAAGCTCTACACAGAAAAGACAAGTCCAGGCACAGTACCTACCTTCCGTATGGCTCCCAACAAAGACGGTTTGATAGAAGCGTACACCTACAAATCTCAGTGGCTAACAAAAGTGAAGATCATTGGCGGCGACGCGATGAATGTGATCGGTAATGATCAAAACAATACTTTTGAAGGCAACAGCAAAGACAACAGCATTTATGGTGAAGGCGGTATCAACACCTATATAGTGCCACACAAACTGGCGGAATGTACTGTTATCAAAGCAAAGAGCGTTTCTGTTGAGTGCCCGAGTACAGGCACTGACGAGTTGTACGACATTCAGAACATCCAATTCACCGACCAAACCCTAGATGTAACCAAGCTATAAAAAATGAAAAACATGAAGAAACTTATTCTATTCGCTCCCTTGCTCCTTGCTGGTTGTGGTGGCCTAGCCGTCATGGATCGTACTGATGCCGTAAAAGCACAACCAGAAATGCTGATCAAAACCGACGGTGATTTTTGGGGATTCGGTGCGGATGGCCATTTTGATTTTGCTGGTAAGTACAAAGGCAAGTATTCACGCAGTGCTTCTAACTCAAGTTGGTTTAACCGTATCTCTTTCAAAGAAGGTTCAATGGGCGCAGAAGTGACTCGTATCGACAGCGGGGAAACTTGGCTTTTGAACTGCACTGGAGGCGGTATGTCGGTTAACTACATGGGCGTCGATTTTGGTGGGAATGATCCTTACACCTGTGACATTACTCAAGATGGTAAAAAAGTCGGTGAGTTTGCGATGGAGCCAAAATCCGCTCTCATCGACATCAGCTTTGAGAAAAAAGAGACAGGCGTAGTGCGTATTGGTAGCACCCACTTTAATGTAGAAACTGTACATACTAGTCCTGACGCCATGATGGCGGTAGACATTCCATTGGGTTATAGCTTTAAGGAAGGCACACAAGAAATTGCCGCTGTGCAGACGAACGGTACCATTGCGGTACAGATGCTCCCTGAACTTAGCGAACAAAAAAAGGATGTAATTGCCATCGGCGCTGTTGCAAGTGCACTAAGTTGGCGCCCTAAAAAATAGCCATTACATAAAACAACAACACGCAAAAAAACAAAGCCCTCTACTTTTTTGAGGGCTTTTATTGCTTGTACTCATAGAGATAAGTGGAGCACTACTTCTCTAATCTTCCCGTATACTGCTTGGGCGTTAATCCACGATGTTTCTTAAACATACGATTGAAGCTCGCCACATTGGTGTAACCAAGGCGCGTGGCAATGTCATCAATACTCACGCGCTTACTCAACAAACCAGCTGCAATATTACTCAATACATAGCCAGAAACCGTCGAAAAATTGAGCCCTAATTTATGCAAACGACGTTGAAACTGCTGTTCAGATAAATCAAGCAGAGAAGACACGCGCTCTAACGTTGGCAATCCATAATGGCTGCTGTAATTCACCACTTCATAAATCACTTTCAACTCATCTTCTGGGTCGGGCATATTAAGCAAATCATCCAAATCGGAAAAACTCATCGCTAGACGGTTGTCTTCTCGATGGCTCACTTGGCGAGAAGCTAGTCGGTCATCTCCCGGGATCCATATCTCTGTTTTTGGCTGACTCCATTCCACCTCGCAGCCGAAATATTCCCGGTATCGCTCAGTATTTTTTCTCGAGCCTGAAACCTTGACACGTAAAGGCTGGTAATCTTTGCCAAGAAATTCGCGTAACACCTTAATCATAAATACCGCACAGCGGATACTATCGTGCACCTTTACTGACGTTTCTATAAACGGGTTGTGGTAAGTCCATTTGATGATTTTACCCGACTGTTCGCCAGCAAAAAACGCCCCTGATTGTAGGTTGCTCACACCATAATTCACTCGCCGAATGGTACTGGCTAAATCATTGCCGGAGAATAACCAGCGTCCCACTGGCCCTAGCTTTTGCAGTTCAATACCTCGGCTGAGACTCAACACCACATCCGGGTCACAACTGGCTTGTTCAACACAACGATACCATTCCGCAACGGCTTTTAGCGGGATCAGTGTCATTGGGTTACGAAACACCGATGCTGGGATCCCTAACTCATCTGAGTCCAAATTGTATTTAGATAACGCGAGGTTATGCATGTTTAGAATGCCCATCGCGCGAATAAACCGAACCGTTTTCATAACCAATTACATCAAATTTAATCCTATAGTGATTGAATCTGTCACAAAGAAAGCCGCAAATCAAATTCAGATCACAATACGCCAACAGTTTGATAGAGGAGTGTTTAATGAGTTTACTGAGTGTCCCATTTGTCGGTACAGGCGCAGATACGGCGTTACATGTTGTCGCTGCTGTCGTTTTAATCGCGAGTGTCGCGGGCGCGTGTTACGGCTTTTGGAAAATCCATGAGTTGCCAATTAATAAGGCGCACAGCAAAGACCATCATCAGATAGGGCTCATCACTGCGCTCACCTGGATAGGGTTTGTCTGGCACTGGGTTTGGGTGCTAGCTGTGATCTTTGCATTCGTTGATATGGAAAAAGCCATCATCAATCTGCGTGATACATGGAGAAGTAAACCGCAAACAGAAACACAGCCAAAAGAGGAAGCGTAATGTTAGAAGGTTTAGCGGTATGGGCTCTCTTCATCTATCTGCTGCGTTTGGTTGGCATGCCTTGGAACAAAGCAACCAAATCGTTCGCTTATCTTGGCGGTTTGAGTTGGTTGATGTTCGTCTGGGTAGGTTTGATTAATTTCACCCCGATGGATTTATCCGGTGGTTCTGTCGTGCAGTCACCACACATCCAATTGCGTCCAGATTCAACCAATGTAAAAGGTAAAGTTGACCACATTTACATTAAGCCGAATCAGCAAGTTAAAGAGGGTCAGCTCATTTATGAACTTGACCCAACGCAATACGAAATCGCATTAAATCAAGCGAACGTATCCGCCGATTCTGCACGAGTCGCATTAGCTACGGCAAAAGGCGACATCGAGATTGAAGAAGCTAACCACGAAGCGCTAGTGCAAGATCTAGAAACATCAAAGAGCCAGTTGGAAGCGGCGAAAGTTGACTACAAATTGCAGAAAAAAATGCTAGATCGCTATGTTGAGCAAAACCGAGTAGTGCACAACACCATCACGGAAAGCGATATCGACAAACAATCGAGTGCGGTTGATATGGCACGTCACAACGTGTTGACCCTTGAGTCTCAAATCAAGAAGAAACAAGTCGATATTTCCCGTGCACAACTGGCGATTCATAAAGCGGAACTTGCAGTTGAAACTAAACAAGCCGAACTGCGCCAAGCTGAAGAGCAAATTGCAAAAGCGCAATGGGATTTGAATAGCACAAAAGTTCATGCCCCAACAGATGGCTTTGTCACCAACTTTATCCTGCGTGAAGGTCAGCGTGTATCGATGATGCCGCGTATCAACATGTACACCAACGAGAAGTACGTGCTGATGCGAGTCAACCACCAGGCGATTCGTAACATCAAACCGGGTCAGCCAGCGGAATTCTCTTCGTCCGTTTACCCAGGTAAGATCTTCTCAGCGACCGTCGAAGGCATTGTTGAAGCAACAGGTGAGTCACAAGGTAATCTACTGGGTTTCGATGATTCCGTACGTGTCACCACTGGAAAGAACTTACAGAACAAACACCACTTTGTTCGTCTTAAGATTGATGAGCCAGAAGGCTACGACATCCCTGTTGGCTCTGTTGGCCTCGCATGGGTCAGCGGTGAAAAACCGATAGGCTTCATGGCCTTCTTAGATGTGATTCGCGGGATCATCATCCGAATGAAGTCTCAACTGTACTTCTTCTACTCTATCTAAACTCGCAAACCGCCAGTTACGCTGGCGGTTTTCTTTTCATTTGTATCCAAACATATCCTTTTCCCGTATAACAATTAGTTAGTAAATAGCGGAGAAGATTCATGTCGGCAAAGGAAAGAAGCCTACCTACCCATCGCATCTCAAGATTCAGCAAGTTCGCTTCACTTGCTACCCGTGTCGCAGGCAATGTGATTACAGAAGGCACGAAGCAGATAGCCAAAGGCAACAAACCAAAAGCGAAAGACCTCTTGCTGACGCCACAGAACATCGCGCGTTTAACTGACCAACTTGCTCACCTACGTGGCGCTGCAATGAAGCTTGGTCAAATGCTGTCAATGGATGCTGGTGATGTTTTAGAACCTGAACTTGCCGATATTCTTTCCCGTCTTCGTTCCAACGCAGACCCAATGCCTGCAAAACAACTCAACGCAGTAATGGAAAGTTCGCTAGGAACGAATTGGAAAGCTGAGTTTCTGTCATTTAACTTCAAACCAATCGCCAGTGCATCAATAGGACAAGTGCACCAAGCTTACAGCGATGCGGGCGATAACCTAGCCGTCAAAGTGCAATATCCGGGCATACGGAAAAGTATCGATAGCGACGTCGATAATGTCGGTACACTGCTCAAGGTCGTTGGGTTGATTCCCGAGTCTGTCGACTACAAAGGATTGCTCGAAGAAGCGAAAAAGCAGCTACATGACGAGGCCGATTACGCACGAGAGGCACAATTTGCCATTCGTTATCATGACGCTTTGAAGGAGCACCCTCATTTTGTGGTGCCCAAGATTCATACTGAAAGTTGCTCAGACTCCGTTCTCGCGATGGAATTCATTGATGGCAGTCCGATTGAGCAAATCGAACATTATGATCAGAGTACGCGAGATTTTGTCATGCACAGCCTACTCGAATTACTGTTTCGAGAGCTGTTCGAATTTAAGATGGTACAAACCGACCCAAACTTCGCCAACTACTTATATATCGAAAACACTCGTCAAATCGGCTTGCTAGATTTCGGGGCGACCCGCGAATACAGCGAACGGTTCAGTACCGGCTATCGCCAAGCTTTTGCGTCTGTCGTGAATAATGACGAACAAGGCTTAAATGATGCGCTTGAACAAATAGGCTTCTTCAGCCAAACCATCCTTCCAGACCAGCGCCAAGCGATTCTCGATCTAGTGAAAATGGCATGTGAACCAATGTTAGTTGATGAGCCTTATGACTTTAAAGCCAGCGGCTTAGCACAAAAGCTTCGCGAAGCTGGCACTATTTTGAGCATGGAACAAGAATACTGGCATACTCCACCAGCAGATGCCCTATTTTTACACAGAAAAATCGGCGGAATGTACTTGCTGGCAGCCCGTATCGGCGCAAAAGTGAACATTCGCCAATTGGTACAGCCATATCTCACCATCAACAGCGAATAGCCTATTGTTTTTCTGTTACTTTCAAGTACCTTGAGCAAGGTTAAGATGCATAGTTGTGCATCTCAATAACATGCCATACTTCCATAAAACGAATTAACTATCGGGGTACTCGGTGAGCAAGTTTCAAGATCTCTCCACTCTAATCCAGCAAATTGGCCAAGCCGAAGAAGCGGATCAAGTCGCAACGCTCAATGAATCTATTGAAGCGGGCCTCGAGCCCGGCGCGGTTGCCCTGATTCTAGAAGCCTTTCCAATCGACGACCGTGTTCGCTTATGGCGAGCTTTACCACTAGAGCTACATATCGACGTGTTAACGGAAATGCGTGCGGACGTACGTTTCTCTATCATCAATGCGTTATCTGAAGTCGAGCTAAAGCTCACTCTCGCTAAACTCGACAACTTGTCGCTCATCGAATGGGCCGATTCGTTGCCAGAGTCGATCATCAACGAAGCACTCTCGTTGATAGAAAAAGATGAGTTGGAACTTTACGATCAAGCAAACGAGTATGCTGATGAAGAACTCGGCCACTGGGCTGAACGTAAGATCATCACTCTGCCCTTCAACATTACGATTGGGACAGCTAAGCAGTTAATGGAGCGCTATAGCTACGACACGCCTCAACAGGTGTATCTGATTAATCGTAATAAACAGTATCGTGGAACGGTCAACTACTTCGATATCTTGCGTGGTGACCCCGATACTCGCTTAAAAACACTCGTTATTGAGGCTGTGACGGTGCTAGACAGTAAAATGATGCTTCCTGAAGCGGTAGAGGCATTAGAACACAGCACACTGCCCGCTCTCCCTGTAACTGATGCAGACCAAACACTGATCGGTGAAGTCGATTGGCAGTTTGCATTGAGTACACAGCGTGAAATCTACGAAGCACGTTTGATGGCCGGTACAGGTATGGATGAAGGCGATGACTTGTTTGCACCAGTATTAAAAAGCTCGCAAAAGCGCGGGGTTTGGTTAGGCATCAATTTGCTTACTGCTATTTTGGCGTCTGTCACTATCGGACTGTTTGAAGATGTAATTGCTCAGGTAGTGGCTTTGGCGGTGCTCATGCCAATTGTTGCATCCATGGGGGGCATTGCTGGCAGCCAAACGCTCACTCTAATGATTCGTGCGATGGCGCTTAATCAGATCACCCCAGGTAACCGCTTCAAGCTTTTGAAAAATGAGTTGGGTATTGGCTCTCTGAACGGCATTGCTTGGGCGTTAATCATCGGCGGGCTCGCCGGATTGTGGTTTCAATCTCCGGTTCTTGGGGGAACCATCGCGCTGGCCATTATCGTCAATATTATTACCGCAGCTTTATTTGGTGTGCTGATTCCCATTATTCTGGATAAGTTTAAATTGGACCCCGCTTTGGCTGGCTCGGTGATTCTAACAACAGTGACAGATGTCGTTGGTTTTTTCGCCTTTTTAGGAACGGCGAGTTTAGTCATGCTTTAAAAGGTTCATTGTTTATTAATCAATCATTAGCATAATAGAGTCAAATTGCATAACGCAGTTGCAAATTGCAAACATACTCAAACTTTAAGCAACGCATGTCACAGAAACTACGTATTTTAGGGCATATTAAAGTTGGCACAGTAACTGCATTATATAAATCGACCCTTCTTAAGCCGAGGGTCACCTAGCCAACTGACGTTGTTAGTGAACTTGATTTTGTTCACATGTATATAAGCCAATCGCACTCTTTGCGGTTGGCTATTTTTTTATGTGGCTATTGCCCTCTTATCCTCTGACCGAGCTCGGTTGTACTTTTCTTACCCACAACAGATTGTTTACTGTTTATAAAATTCAAATATTCGCCCACTAAACCATTAGAAATGCCAGCTTCAACAAAAATAAATCACCTACATAAAATAAAACCAAGAAAACACACCCAAGAAAAGAACAAATAACGTCCAAACCAAAAACCTCATCATGAAATCGTTTTCTTTTCATAGAAATCGACTGAACAATCCAGAGGTATAGATAAATTTAATCCATAAAAACAAATAGCAATTCAAAACATTAATTTCACATAGAAAACCTGTCTATAAATCATAGAAAATACGTAAAAACAAACTTTCCACTTTTAGAATTTAAAAATCAAACTATTGTTATTAAAAGAAAAAACACACATAAAAAACCAAGCAAACGTTTAAATTTCAATTTTATCATTGACTATTAAATTTACATCACGATAATACGCGCCGTTTGCCTGAAAATCAGGTGCTATAATTTAATATTTCAATGTGCGGAGGCAATAATGGCTGGAGACAATAACTACAGTCTTGGACCAGTTCCCAACACGGCCAGAAAAGGCGTGGCGTCACTAACCATGGTGATGTTAGGACTCACTTTTTTCTCCGCAAGTATGTGGACAGGGGGTTCTCTCGGTACTGGGCTCTCCTTTAATGATTTTTTCCTCGCTGTTCTCATCGGTAACCTAATCCTCGGTATTTACACTTCTTTCCTCGGTTACATCGGCGCTTCTACTGGTCTCTCTACCCACCTTCTTGCTCGTTTCTCTTTTGGTTCTAAAGGCTCTTGGCTTCCTTCCGCTCTTCTTGGCGGTACTCAAGTTGGGTGGTTTGGAGTTGGTGTCGCGATGTTTGCGATTCCGGTGCATAAAGCAACGGGCATCGATACCAATACTTTGATCCTTGTCTCCGGTTTGCTCATGACCGCGACCGTTTACTTTGGCATCTCCGCACTGATGGTGTTGTCAGCAATTGCCGTTCCTGCCATTGCGCTACTTGGCGGCTACTCTGTCATCGAGGCAGTAAATAGCGTTGGTGGTATTGGCGAACTACAACAAGTTCAACCAACCGAGCCACTCGATTTTTCAATAGCTCTCGCGATGGTTGTCGGCTCTTTTGTCAGTGCTGGTACATTAACGGCGGATTTCGTACGCTTTGGTAAAAAGCCGCGCAGCGCCGTGATGATCACCATGGTGGCATTTTTCATCGGTAACTCGTTAATGTTTATCTTTGGCGCGGCAGGTGCGTCGGTGACGGGTCAATCAGACATCTCTGAAGTGATGATCGCGCAAGGTCTTCTTATTCCAGCTATCATCGTTCTTGGCTTGAACATCTGGACCACCAACGACAACGCGCTCTACGCATCGGGTCTTGGATTTTCCAACATCACAGGCTTACCAAGTAAATACATCTCAATGGCGAACGGTCTTGTTGGCACACTTTGCGCTCTCTGGCTCTACAATAACTTTGTTGGCTGGCTGACCTTCTTATCTTTGGCAATTCCACCGATTGGCGGTGTGATCATCGCTGACTTCTTCACGAACCGTAAACGCTACGCAAACTTTGAAGCCGCCCAATTCCAAAACGTTAACTGGGCTGGCATTATCGCTGTCGTGATTGGCGTTGGTGCGGGACACTTCCTGCCTGGCGTAGTGCCGATTAACGCTGTACTTGGCGGCGCAATTAGCTTCCTGATTCTTAATCCTGTTCTCAACAAAAAAGCACTGGCTACACAGCCAGCGTAAGGAACCATCATGACAACACTACTGATCAAAAACGTAACGCTAAAAGGACAAAAAGGTCTGCAGCAAATTTTGATTGAAGATGGTCAATTCAAGCGCATTGAAAGCAACGATGTGGAGCTTAGTCATAACGGTGACATCATCGATGCTGAAGGCGGTATGGCGGTTGCGCCTTTCTGCGAGCCACACATTCACTTAGATACAACTCAAACCGCAGGTGAGCCAAGCTGGAACATCTCTGGCACATTGTTTGAGGGTATTGAACGTTGGGCTGAGCGCAAAGAAATGCTGTCGATTGAAGACGTGAAAGCGCGCGCAAAACAAACCTTAAAATGGCAGATAGCAAACGGCGTACAACACATTCGTACCCACGTCGATGTTTCAGACCCTACCCTAATTGCCCTAAAAGCGATGGTAGAAGTGCGTGAAGAGATGAAAGAATGGGTAGATATCCAAATCGTCGCCTTCCCGCAGGAAGGAATTCTCTCTTACCCAAATGGCAAAGAGCTGCTAGAAGAAGCCGTCAAATTAGGTGCGGACGTGATTGGCGCGATTCCACACTTTGAATTCACACGCGAATATGGCATTGAATCGCTGCACTACGTATTCGAGTTAGCGAAAAAATACGACCGCCTGATCGACGTGCATTGTGATGAAATCGATGACGAACAATCTCGGTTCGTTGAAACACTGGCAGCATTAGCGCACAAGTTTGATATGGGGAATAAAGTCACGGCCAGTCACACCACAGCGATGGGTTCCTACAACGGTGCATACGCATCTCGCCTGTTCCGTTTATTACGCATGTCCGGTATCAACTTCGTGGCAAATCCATTGGTGAACATTCACTTACAAGGACGTTTTGATGATTACCCAAAACGTCGCGGCGTAACACGAGTGAAAGAGATGCTGAATGCCAACATCAACGTCTGCTTTGGACACGATGATGTATTTGACCCTTGGTACCCACTAGGCACTGCAAACATGCTGCAAGTACTGCATATGGGTCTGCACGTGTGTCAGGTGATGGGTTACGACCAAATCAACAACTCACTGGATCTGATCAGCAACAATTCAGCACGTACACTGAACATTCAAGACAAGCACGGCATTGAAGAAGGCAAACCAGGTAGTTTACTGATTCTTCCCGCAGAAAATGGTTTTGACGCAGTACGTCGCCAAGTGCCGGTTCGTTACTCTGTTCGTCACGGTAAAGTGATTGCAGAAACACAGCCTGCGACAACTCATATTCATCTTGAACAAGCAGAGCAAGTAACGTTCAAACGCTAAAAAGATCGGCGAAACGAAAAAGGCCTGACGACATCGTCAGGCCTTTTTTCTACTGGTAAACATCACTGCTCGCTCTGTCTATTCTTGTCTCATAAACCACTGAACACATTGAAAGGCCATATAAAACGGCTCAGTACCAAACGTTGCACAAGGTTCTGGTGGCTGAATCTCAATTACACCATCGCACTTGGAAATTATTCTAAGCGTTGGGCATACTTCTGACTTCATTTTAGTTGTAGATATGAACCATGACGTCATTAAGCCAGATAGAACCGCAATTTTTGGAATTTATGCAGCAAGAGATGCAAGTAGATGCAGCTCATGATCTTAAACACGTAAAACGCGTGGTCAAAACAGCGAAACAGCTCTGCAAAGAAGAAAATGCAGACATCGCGATTGTATTACCGGCTGCCTATTTGCATGATTGCTTTACTTACCCGAAAGATCACCCAAATCGCAAAGAGAGCTCAATCATCGCAGCCAAAAAAGCGGTCGCATTTTTAGAGAGTATCGATTATCCGCAGCAATATCATGATGCCATTGCTCATGCGATAGAGGCACACAGCTTTAGCGCAAACATCAGGCCAAATACGTTGGAAGCCAAAATCGTCCAAGATGCCGACCGTCTGGACGCTTTAGGCGCAATTGGCGTGACGCGATGCATTCAAGTCAGCACTCAATTTAACGCGCAACTTTACAACGACAGCGATATATTTGCCGAAGAACGTGAACTTAACGATAAACAATTCACTCTGGATCACTTTCAAACCAAGTTATTCAAAATCGCTGAAACCATGAACACGGAGTCAGCGAGACGCGAAGCGCAAAAACGCAAAACCTTTATGCAAACGTACCTAGAGCAGTTACACGACGAGGTAACAGCGTAAATGTCAGAAAGCTATACGTTAATTAAAGAGCTTAAACGCCAACTAAAGTTAGCTGGGCTGCATTATGCGGATGTTGCACAACACCTTAATTTAAGTGAAGGAAGCGTCAAACGTTTACTCGCTGAAGGTCAGCACATTAGCCTTGAGCGCTTAGAACGAATTTGCCAATTGATTGGTTTAGAAATGGCGGAACTATTTAAGCTCGCGGCTGCGCACAATAAAGGTCTAGAGTCGCTAACGTTAGAGCAAGAAAAGCAGCTGGTTGACGATAAAGCCCTGCTGCTCGTGGCGATCTGTGTTGTAAATGGCTATCAGTTTGAACAAATCGTTCAGCAATATACCTTCAATGAGTTGGAACTGGTGCAAAAGCTTGCTCATTTGGATCGGCTGAACATCATCGACTTGCAGCCAAATAACAAAATTCGTTTGCGTATATCTCCGACATTTAAGTGGCAGATGGGCGGCCCTATTCAACGGTTCTTCCAACAGCAAGTTCAAGACGCCTTTTTCCAAAGCTACTTTTCTGGTGAAGATGAAAAGTTCTCCATGGCAACAGGATTGATGAGTGTACCAACCAACAAGAAGCTACAACAGAAACTGCAAAAGGTCATCGATGAGTTTTATCAGGCTTGCCAAAGTGATAGCTCTCTCGATATGGACGAAAAACACGGCACCTCTCTGATTATTGCGATGCGTCGCTGGACGTTCCCTTTATTTGAACCATGGGAAAGAAAACTCACCAATAAGTCTCGCAATTAGTAACTCAATAAACAAATGGAAATAAAAGTAACGAATTTCGTTACTTTTGGTGGCATACAACGTCACTAGAAAGAGAAAGCTGGTTTAATCGTTCATTGAGCATAAAGTGCTCCCATCTCATTCGACTTTGTTTAATCGGGGCCCGTATGTTTTTCTCAAAACGCTTTTTTCCTTACTTTGTGACGCAATGCCTTGGCGCACTCAATGACAACATCTACAAAAACGTTCTGTTATTGATGGTGACATACAGCCAAATTGATAACCTACCAATATCCGTCAATCTATTCGTTAATTTGGCGGCAGGCTTATTCATCCTACCTTTCTTTCTATTCTCAGCGCATGCTGGTGCCGTCGCTGACAGCATGGACAAAGCCAAATTAATCCGACGTCTAAAGCTCATCGAGCTGGCTATCATGTCTTGCGCAGCAACCGCTATTGCCACCCAAAGTGCCATGCTTATGCTGGTTCTGCTGTTTATGACAGGCACTCAATCGGCCTATTTTGGCCCCGTGAAATACGCCTTACTACCACAAGCGCTCAAACCAAATGAGCTTGTTAAAGGAAATGCTTGGGTTGAAATGGGCACGTTCCTTTCGATTCTTATAGGTACGCTTAGTGCAGGCCTGCTGCTATCCATTCCTAATGGTACCGTGATTACCTTGTCTTTGCTTGGGTTCATGAGCAGCGTGAATATTCCAGCGATGCCTAGCCAATCAAATGACAAAGCGAAGTTTGAACCGATTTCTGGTTTAAAGAACACGTTAAAAGTGGCAAAAAAGCAGAGAGGCATCTGGATGTCTATTCTTGCCATCAGTTGGTTCTGGTTCATGGGTGCGACTTACCTAACTCAATTCCCTAACTTCGCACGCGAACATTTGTTTGCAGACAGTACTGTCGTTTCTTTACTGTTGGCATTGTTTTCCATTGGTATCGCTACAGGCTCTTGGTTGTGTGAAAAGCTCTCTTTCAACCACGTTGAGCTTGGTATTTTGCCATTCGGTATCCTTGGACTGACAGTGTTTGGCGTCGACTTGCTATGGGCAGTCCCGAGTTATCCATCGCTTCCGGTGCACTTTTATGATGTGCAAAGCTTCGTTGCTGAATCCAAACATCTGCGCGTCATGATTGACCTGTTCCTTGTTGGTGTAAGCGGCGGTGTCTTTATTGTTCCTCTTTATGCGTTCATCCAATCGCGTTCAAACAAGGGGAATGTGCACGTGCCATTGCTGCTAACAACATCATGAATGCATTGTTTATGGTGGTGTCTGCTTTGGTTTCGATCGTTGTACTCAGCGTACTAGATCTTTCTATTGTGGAACTGTTTGCCATGATGGCAATAGGTAACTTCTTCGTGGCAATCTATGTCTATCGTCAAGTACCGGAATTTACACAACGCTTTATCAGTTATTTACTCAGCCATTGTATGTATCGTGTGTCTGTAAAGGGGCGTCAACATATTCCTGAACAAGGTGCTGTGTTAATCGTGGCTAACCATGTTAGCTATGTCGATGCGTTGATTTTGATGGGAACCTCTACTCGCCCGGTTCGTTTTGTGATGGACAAGTCCATCAGCGAGCTACCTGTTCTTAAATATGTATTCCGTCATGCCGGTGTTATCCCGATCTGTTCTCCACGTAAGTGTGCCGACACTTACCGACGAGCATTTGAGGAGATTGAACAAGCACTTTACGACGGTGAGGTTGTCTGTATCTTCCCTGAGGGTCGTTTAACGTCTAACGGTCAATTGGGTGAGTTTCGCCCTGGTGTAGAGAAAATCCTTGAACGTAACCCTGTTCCTGTCATCCCTATGGCGTTAAAAGGGCTTTGGGGTTCTTTTTTCAGCCATAAAGGCGGACATGCTCTCACAAAACGACCGACTCGTTTTTGGTCAAAAGTGGATGTTGTTATCGGTGAAGTGTTAAGTCCTGCGTCTTTAAATCGTCATCAATTGCAACAACAAGTACAGGATTTACTGGGCTGAGTCGCTTGCTACAGCAGTCAAACTTTGCAGCAAAACGTAAATATGCACCACAAAGCACAAGTAGTTTCTTGTCAATTAGAGTAGGATATCTACGACGTCATAAATCTAGGAGGTATTATGAAAATCATCATCTTACATGGTCTTTATATGCATGGGCTGGTCATGCAGCCTCTTAGCCAAAAGCTGAGAAAACTCGGATACGAAACGCAAGTACTCAGCTATAACACCGTTGCTATCGATGAGTCTTCACTGTTTGATTCTATTGATCATTCGCTTAATCCACTGACCACAAACGTGCTCGTGGGACACAGCTTGGGAGGCTTGATGATTAAGCGCTATCTCGCCAACAGAAAACCGAGCACTAACTTAATCTCTCATGTTGTCGCTATCGGTTCGCCTCTGAAAGGCGCGTCCATTGTAGGTCGAATTCAAGATCTCGGATTGGGTGCAATTTTAGGCAATTCGCCACACCACGGATTAAACAAACATGATGACGCTTGGGATTTCCCTCAAAAACTCGGCAGTATCGCAGGAACGATGCCGATTGGCGCTCGCCCATTGTTGATCCGTAATGACAACACCATGTCGGACGGTACCGTTACCGTAGAAGAGACAAGACTGGACGGTATGCAAGATCATATCGAAGTGAAGCAAACGCATACGAGCCTGATTTACAACACCTTCGTGCCGCAGCAGATTGATCACTTTATTCGCACAGATTATTTCCGTCGATAGCACACTTTTCCATCATACAGATGGAATCGACTTTCCAAGCTATTCAGTTCGCAGTACTATCCTAGCTCCACTTCTTCACAACTTGGATGAAGTGGTACATTTTTAATTGTTCTCAGGGCGGGGCGAAATTCCCCACCGGCGGTATACTTTTTCAAGTGAGCCCGCGAGCGCTCGATTCGTCGAGGTCAGCAGATCTGGTGAGATGCCAGAGCCGACGGTTATAGTCCGGATGAAAGAGAATAAGAATACACCAGCATAGCGAGTCAGATCGCTAAGAATGCTGGTGCACTTCTTTTTGATCGTATTTTACGGCGATCTCTCATACCGCCCTGATTCTGGTGAAATTTAGGAGTTAACCATGAATCAGTCATCACTACTTGCCGAATTCGGCGACCCAATTACTCGCGTTGAAAACGCACTTATCGCTTTAAAAGAAGGCCGTGGCGTACTGCTTCTTGATGATGAAGATCGCGAAAACGAAGGCGATATCATTTATTCAGTCGAGCACCTCACTAACGAGCAAATGGCATTGATGATCCGCGAATGTAGCGGCATAGTTTGTTTGTGCTTAACAGATGCTCAAGCAGACAAACTGGAACTGCCTCCAATGGTGGTAAACAACAACAGCGCAAACCAAACCGCATTTACGGTTTCTATTGAAGCGAAAGTTGGTGTAACAACGGGTGTTTCAGCAGCAGACCGCGTAACGACCATTAAAACGGCGGCAAACCCGCACGCAAAACCGGAAGATCTTGCTCGCCCGGGTCACGTATTCCCTCTGCGCGCACGTCCAGGTGGTGTAATGACTCGCCGTGGTCACACAGAAGGTACGATTGATCTGATGCAAATGGCAGGGCTTCAACCCGCTGGCGTACTGTGTGAAGTGACCAATCCAGATGGCACGATGGCAAAGGCACCGGAGATCGTAGCATTCGGTCGCCTGCACAACATGCCGGTACTGACGATTGAAGACATGGTAATGTACCTGAACCAGTTCGAGTTGAAACTGGCATAGTCAGATCTCAGCTCTTGAAAAAAGCCGCGCATTTGTGCGGCTTTTTTGATCGATCCTCTTTGCACTTGAGTAGTTATACTTATTGAAAACAAGGGGAACAACACCATGAAAGAATTACTGAAACTCACCGCTCTCGTTAGCTTTCTCTCCATGAATTCGCTTGCTCTTGCATCTGAGTGCCCTGATATTCTTCAAGGTAAGCAAAGGTTGTTAAACTCAACGGAAGAAGTCGATCTATGCGAAAGCTTTAAGGGAAAGACACTACTAATCGTCAATACAGCAAGCCAGTGCGGCTTCACTCCTCAGTTCGAACAGTTAGAAACCCTCTATCAAACTTACAAAGACCAAAACTTCACCGTTATCGGTTTCCCGAGCAATGACTTTCGACAAGATAGAGGAAGCGAAACAAACACAGCGAAAGTCTGTTATCTCGATTACGGGGTAACCTTTCCAATGATGGCACGCTCTTCAGTATTAGGTGTAGATGCGAATCCAGTCTTCAACCAGATTACTAACCAAGCAGGCATAAAACCAAAATGGAACTTCTACAAGTTTCTAATTAGCTCTGAAGGTAAAGTTATTGCTACTTTTCCAAGCTCCACATCACCGACAAGTACTACGCTTACCAATATGATAGAGCAACAATTATAAGGTGACGACCATGACAACACGCTCAACCATGCTACAACTCGGTTACTTAGGCCTGGTTCCATTTGTGTTTAGTTTAGGGCTGATTTTCGCTGACATCTCACTCTTCAATTTAAGTGGTCAGCAATTTTTCATCGCATATAGCGCCGTTATATTAAGTTTTTTATCCGGCATCCTTTGGGGTAATGGCATTGAGCATTACTACCATCGCCTTAGCCGAAATATATTAATTCTCAGCAACCTTTTTGTCTTACTGGCTTGGGGCGCATTACTGCAGGGCCACAAACATTACGCAGTCGCAACCCTACTCTTAGCAATTGGGTACCTTGCTGTTTGGTATGCAGAAAAGCTCGTGAGGAAAGTCGAACAAGACGCCGAGCCCAAGGGATATCAAGGAATGAGGAGCAAACTGACCTTCGGCGTAATCGTAATGCACGGATTGGCTTTAGTTTCATAACCTGGTCTGTCCAGTACTAAGATCACAAAAAAACGTCTTTTTATAAAACAATGTTTATTTCGTGAATGCACACATATTTTGAACACTGTTTTGTTTCATTTATGAATCAATCCACATATAAGTAATTCAAAGCATTCACAAAGGATATGAATATGTTTTTTCGCAAACTTTTGTTTAGCACTGCGATGATCAATGCAACGACAGGTTGCGTGTCTTACCAGGCACAACAAGCCGCCGCTCAAACAGTAAATAATACAGGCGCTGTGCTTACCAATGTGATTAAAACCACGATTGCTCAGCCATGTAATGTTGCAATCACTGCTGCTAGCTTGTTTTATCCGCATGCCATATTTATGACTAGTGTTCCGACTCAAGCATGTACAAGCGTTCTTAGATAATACGAAAGTGATAAGCATAAAAATGGCGACTCTACCGTCGCCATTTTTAAGCTTCAATGCTATTTACAGTTACAGCGTCAATAAGTAATTAACTAATTGATTGTACTCGTCGTAAGTACGAATTTCGTTGGCCAAAACAATGTATTTATTGTTCACAACCACACCCGGAACCCCTCTTAACGTGCTGGCAGAGAATTGCTTATCAAAACCTTTCTGCATTGAGTTTACGGCGAAACTGTTGTACGCCGCATCAAACTTCTTACCTTCTACGCCATTATCAACGAAGAGTTGTTTCAGCTCAGCTTCGTCTTTTGGCGCTTGTCGCTTTTGATGAATTTGGGCAAACATGGCAGGAATCATTGTATCTTCAACTCCTAGCGACACCATCGTCGCGTAGGACTTGGCCATCGGAATCGCCATATCTCCGCCCATGAACCCCACATGCACCTTTTCAAACTTTGCCTCTTTTGGCAGAGCAGGTTTTAAACGCTCAATAAGCGACTCAAACTTGTAGCAATGTGGGCAATAAAAAGAAAAGAATTCCGTCACAACAGGTTTCGATGCTTTCTTTACATCCAGAACTTTGTAGTGCTTCCCTTCTTCAAATTGCGCTGCATGAGCGGTAAAAGTCAGTAAAAGTGCACTACATAAGGCAAGTAGTTTTTTCATTGTTTATTTCCTTGTGGCATTCAAATGCCAAATCATTTCATTTGGTAAAAAGGGGTAAACCCCAAGTAATTTGAGATGAGGAATTAAACAATCGGAGGGCGATAAAGCTTGGTGATCACTGTCACTACTTTTTCGACTAGAGGCCTACCAATCAAGGCAAGGCTATAAGGAAGAAGCAGTAAGTCGTTTTGAGATAAGTTGGCGGGAATTTTGACCATGCAGGAAGAGCTACAACTCGTGTGAGATTGTTGTGCCTTATTGATGGCTGACTCATCGTGATGTGATTCTACGCAGTCGTCATTGACGCCAAGTTGTTTGTGCAGAGCAGCCTGTTGAACAATAAGATCGCGTACTTCAATTGTTTTCATCGGAGCGGAAGCCTGCGCCACAGGAGCGACACTACTCAAAAGCATAGCAACTAAGCAAACTATCGCAGTGAACAATGTACGGTTAAACTTCAACATAGCTACATCAAGGAAAATGGTGATTTAAGATAATACATGATAACGGTTTGACTTCAAGATACGGACTCTCGGCTCGCTAACAAACTCTGTTCTTTGACTATTTTAGGCTAGTGAATTTTCTCTCTAACGCTCCCTCAGTACACGAAACCAGGACAACGAGCTATTCACCGTTCGGATACTCCCCTCATCAGATACCAGCAACAATTCGATAAAACTTGAAATCATTATGAAACACGAGTAATAGTTAGAACGGTTTTTGTACGAACAAGGAAAGATCAATGCTTAAAAAGAGATTCTTTAAGACAAAAGATGAAGTCGAAGTCACGTTCGAGCTAGATAAAGATCAGTGGGACTCTGTCCAAATTGCTGGAGACTTCAACAACTGGCAGCCAGAACCGATGAAATTAGTGAAGAAAAGTCGTCAGTTTAAATTTAAAACCCGCTTACCTAAAGCGCAGAACGTTCAGTTCCGTTACTTGCTCGATGACGCGAAGTGGGAAAATGACCCACAAGCTGATGCTTACGTTCCAAATGCATTTGGCAGCGACAACAGCGTCGTGTGTACCACCGAATAAGCGGTAATTTCGCTTTAAGATTCCATACCTAGGCGCAAACGTTGCGCCTTTTTGCATCTCTCTAAATGTGATAGGTGATTAGATTTAAATCATTAATTGGCAATTTTATCCAATTAACTCATCCGATAACCTTATTCTGAGAAAGCTTTATTTGAAATAATTCGTAAATTTGTTTAAGTTCCATTGATATTAAATATTGTATACATCACTTAAATGAACGCACAACAAATCAAACCATCTCTAATCATTGTGGAAGACGATCCCAAATTACAAACTATGTTGGGTGAGTATTTTGTTGAACAAGGTTTTCAGGTCAAATGTATCGACAATGGGACGGACGCACCTAATGCGATTATTGACACACAACCAGACGTGGTGCTGTTAGATTTGATGCTACCCGGGCAAGATGGTCTGAGTGTATGTCGTCAAATCCGAGAATGCTACAAAGGCAAAGTGTTGATGCTGACAGCAAGTGATGATGACTTCGATCATGTCGCCGCATTAGAAATAGGCGCAGATGACTTTGTTACTAAACCCATCAAACCTCGCGTATTGCTAGCTCGTATTCGCATGCTATTAAGAAGAAAAGAGGCGGCGCCTACCGAGTCCGAAAACTGCCTACAAATTGGTGTTCTGTGTTTAAACCGGTTGCGTAAATCGTGCGTAATGAACCAAGAAGAAATTGCGCTGACAGACGGCGAGTTCGATTTGTTGTGGGTTCTTGCTACGCATGCTGAAAAAACACTATCACGTGAGTGGCTGACCAAAACACTACGTGGTATTGAATACGATGGAACAGACCGCACCATTGATAATCGCATAGTGACACTGAGAAAGAAGCTAGGCGATGCTTCTTGCTCACCACAAAAAATCATTACCGTTCGCGGCAAAGGCTACCTATTTATGCCTGATGCATGGAATGAATAATGAGACGGATTTATCTGGAAAGCTTTGTTGGCCTTATCATTCTGTTTATGGCTAGCTTGTGGGGATACGAGTTCTTAGTTTATGAGATCAACACAGATTATGACTACCTATTACAAGAGCATGAGGGTCAAGCTTTTCACGATCTGATCTACCCTATCTATAAAGAACACGGATTAGAATATACTCAACAACAGTTGGAACAATTTGCCACATCAAGCCATCGTTTGTTGGTGCCTCATACGCTTGAAGAGCTTCCAACAGACATCAAAAAGGCGTTTGAAAGTGATACCTCCGTTAACGTCGCTTACGATGAAGAAAGGGATATCTGGTTCCGCCTAGATGCGAGCACGCCTATCTTTAAAATGAGCGATAATCCGAATAGTCCTGTGGTTAAAGCTGCCAACTTTGATGACAATATCGTTTGGTTGTTCTTTTTAGCTGGATTTGCTCTGTATTGCATATTGTTGATCTGGTTCTTAAGCCGTCGGATTCGAGAGCTAGAGAGAGTGACCGTTGAGTTTGCCTCAGGTAACTTCAAGGCTCGAGCTAGTACCTCAAGCGCTAAGTCTGTTGGGACGTTAAACAAAAGCTTTAACACGATGGCCGATAAAGTATCTCGCTTGATCACTAGCAATAAAATGCTAACTAACGCCGTTGCACATGAATTGCGTACCCCAATCTTCCGCTTACAATGGCAAGCAGATTTGTTATCGGATTCAACCTTAACTGAACAACAGAAAAAGTATGTTTACAGTATCGTCGAAGACATTGACGAGATGGAAGAAATGGTTGAAGAATTGCTTTACTACGCAAAGATGGAGCGTCCTGACACAGCATTACAAACTCAAGAAGAAGTCGTCCTATTCAACTTAGTCAAAGAGTTACGACAGAGATGGCAAAAAGAGACTACGCTCGCTATCTCGCTTCAAGAAGTAAACTCAGAAAACGTTCTTGCGTTTGCTGACCCAAAATTGTTAAAGCGAGCCTTAGATAACTTGCTGCGCAATGCAATGCGGTACGCAGATAAGCAGATTTTAGTAGAGATAAAACACGATCAGCACCGCTGCTTCATCAATGTTCATGATGATGGCATAGGTATTGAAGAAAAGCATTGGCCTCATCTATTCGAACCATTTTACAGCGCGGATGAATCTCGCAACAAAAAGACGAGCGGGTTTGGGCTCGGTTTGGCGATTGTCAGACAGATAATGGAGCTTCAACGTGGAGAAGTTTCGATTTACCATAGCCCACTTGGAGGAGCTTGCTTCACACTTAGCCTCAAAAAATCAGACAGTTAACTTAACCTTCCTACCCCGTTTACAGAAGACGACACTTCAATACACTCAAGCGACAGAGCCCAACAATAAAACAGTGTACATTTAATCCATAAGATTCACACACTAAATGGATAGTACTCATGTATAAATCTTTTATCCTGATTATGGCGCTTACTTCTACGCTTACAGCTTGCGCCTACAACCAAAAACCTGTCGTCGACATGACCAATGTCGACCCTAGTACATATGAACAAGACTTTCTTTACTGCCAAGGCTATGCAGAAAATGTCGACAAATCAGAGGCAGCGAAATCTGAAGCCACTAATGGGGCAGTTACAGGCGCATTGATCGGCGCAGCTGCTGGTGCGCTAGAAGACGGATTAGGTGGAGCGGCTGTCGGTGCTGCTGCCGGCGGTGCTGTAGGAGCTGGAGCTGGTGCTTTGAGTGGAACAAATGATTCAACCAAAACTCAATCTCTCGTATTGCGTAAATGCCTCCAGCACAAAGGCTATACCGTCTACGATCTTGATTAAATAAGCACTTTTCTTAAATTATCGCGCGATGGATTCTATTCACAAATGTTTCACGCTGTAACGATTAATCTCGTTACCTCTCTGGGATATGTGTTCCATCCCAATGCTTAAATAGTAAGGTCATATTTTGAAGCCAGGTAAAACAGGTATACGCCGTGTCATGGATGCGACCGGCTATTCATTTCAAGGATTGAAAGCCGCATGGACACACGAAGCCGCTTTTAGACAAGAATTGATTCTCGCCTTGGTGCTTTCCGTCTGTGCTTTTTTCCTTCCTGTCACCACATACGAAAGAGTGCTGATGATCAGTAGCCTGTTCTTGGTATTGATCGTCGAACTCATTAATTCCGCCGTAGAAGCGGTTGTCGACCGTGTTAGCGATGACTGGCACGAGCTCAGTGGTAGAGCCAAAGATATTGGCTCAGCAGCAGTATTTGTTGCGTTAACTCTTGCCCTTTTTATTTGGGCTTCGTTCTTGCTCTAATTTTTATTCAAGACACTCATAATGAAGACACATGATTTACAACAGAGAGGTATCTCTTACGTTACCTTTACTTTCCTGTTGGCGCTGTATTTCGCTCTCGTCGTAAATATCCCTATTTATAAAGAACTGATCGGCATCTTTACACACTTAGATAATGTCAAGATTGGATTTATTATCACAATACCAATTTTCTTTCTTGCCGCGCTCAATTTCCTTTTTAATTTATTTAGTTGGCCTTGGATCGGCAAGCCGTTCTTTATAATTTTAATCATTGTTTCAAGTATGGTGAGCTACGCAAGCTATAACTATGGCACACTTTTCGATTCTGGAATGATTGCCAATATTGTTGAAACCGATTCGAGCGAGGCGAGTTCTTACCTGAGTGCTCACTCTGTAATTTGGACGCTGATTATGGGAGTTATCCCAGCGATAATTGTCTTTAAGGTCAAGCTGCAATCTCAACGTCACCAATTACTGTACTTCTCTGTTACCAAATTAGTATCGATGCTGTCGTCGCTAGCTGTCATCGCCGTCATTGCCAGCGTGTACTATCAAGACTACGCATCTGTAGGGCGCAACAATAGCCACCTAAAAAAAATCATCATACCCACCCAGTTCGTTTACAGCGCGACCGGGTATGTGAAGGAGAAATATTTCACCACGCCAGAGCCATATCGAGAAATCGGCACAGATGCAAAACAGTCAAATAGCGCCGTACAGCAAGCACAGAGCAAACCAACACTACTGGTTTTTGTCGTAGGAGAAACCGCTCGAACTCAGAACTACCAACTCAATGGCTATACACGAGAGACAAACCCTTATACTAGTAAACTGGATGTTATCTCATTTCAAGACGTCGCGTCTTGTGGCACCGCGACTGCTGTATCTGTGCCTTGTATGTTTTCACAGCTCACGCGAAACGAGTTTGAACGCGCCAAAGCGGATAACCAGGACAATGCTCTCGATATAATGCAGCGCGCCGGGGTTGACCTCATTTGGAAAGAAAATGACGGTGGGGATAAAGAAGTAGCCCACAAGATCAAGAAAATCGAAGTTGATCGAAAGCAAGTAAGCCCTATGTGTAATGGCCAAACTTGTTACGACATGGCGCTATTAGATCATTTTGATCAGGAAGTCGCGGATATGCACGGTAACCGAGTGGTCGCCATGCACCTTATAGGAAGCCACGGTCCGACCTACTTTCAGCGTTACCCAAGAGACAACGCCTTCTTTAAACCAGACTGTCCACGTGCAGATATCGAAAACTGTAGCATCGAACAAATAGTGAACACATATGACAATACAATACGCTACACCGATCTTGTATTGGCAGAAACCATCAAAAAACTTAAAGCGTTAGAGTCTGAGTATAATACTGCGCTAATTTACATATCGGATCACGGTGAGTCACTAGGCGAAAACGGATTGTTCTTACATGGTATGCCTTATGGCCTTGCACCAGATTTCCAAAAACGCGTTCCTTTGATTATGTGGCTGTCTTCGGGCTTTAAACAAGCGAAGCAGATCAATACCGACTGTTTGTATAAACAAGCACAGAATGCAGGCCAATACTCACATGATAACGTGTTCCACTCTTTATTAGGCATTATGGATGTACAAACTCAAGCCTACGATAGCAAGTTAGATATATTCAAAGCCTGCCGAGCCGTTTCCTAAATCATTCAATAAAGCCTGGCTCAAAGTGTGAATCAGGCTTTTTCTAACAAGGTATTTAAACTCATCGCCGCGCCAAGCATTATACTGACAGTCCGCGATCCATACATCGAGATAAGGACTAGGATGAAAATTGGTATTATTGGTCTAGGGGATATCGCTCAGAAAGCATACCTTCCTGTTATCACTCAGCTTCCAAATATCGAACTTGTATTTTGTACCCGCAACCCAAACACACTTGAGAGCCTGGCTAAGCAGTATCGAATCTCAGAGATCTGCCAAGACTACCAGCAACTTCTGCACTTTGGCGTCGATGCCGTCATGATTCATGCGGCAACAAGCGTACACCCTCAAATAGCGGCATTTTTTCTGCAGCATGGAATTCCAACCTTTGTCGACAAACCATTAGCGAATAGTGCTGATGACGTAGAAAAGCTGTACGACATTGCCGAAAAAGAGAGACAGCCACTCTATGTGGGCTTTAACCGTCGTCACATTCCACTTTACAACCAACATATGCCACAAGTGCAGCAAGGCAACATATCTGACTTAAAGTCGCTACGCTGGGAAAAGAACCGTCACCAACTACCGGGGGATGTTCGTACCTTTATATTTGATGATTTTATTCACCCATTAGACAGCGTTAACGTCACAGCCAAAGCCGATCTAAAAGATGCTTATGTAACTCATCAACTTGAAGGTGGTCAGTTGGCGCGTTTAGATATTCAGTGGCAACATGGAGATACTTTGCTCCACGCCTCTATGAATCGCCACTTCGGTATCACTACAGAGCGCGTTCAAGCTTGTTATGCAAACAAGGCAGTTGAGTTCGACTCCTTCGTTGAAGGCAAACTATGGCAAGCTAACCAAGAGCAAAAAATCAATTTGAAAGACTGGACGCCAATGCTGACGAGTAAAGGTTTCCATTCGATGTTGCTCGATTGGTTTGGCGTCGTTGAGTCTGGAAATATTGCTGATGAAGTAGTAACACGCAACATTGCCAGCCATCGATTGGCAGAGCAAATTTGTCAATATCTCGAGAAAGTTGTCTCTAGATAATGCGATTCTTGGCTATATGCTTGATTGAGTATTACGCTCTATACTAAAAAGACTTGCATTAAGGAAGGCATTCATTCTCTGTTAAGACTACGGCGATTATTCTATCAATCAGGTGAATGAGGGCACAAAAGCACACATCGACAAAACAGACGGTTTAGATTTGTTTTACGGTGCTCTCAGGTATCTGAATCATCACATTCAAGAATAAAGGAAATAGAATGAGAACACTTGGTAACATCATTTGGTTTGTATTTGGTGGCGTATTTATGGGGTTGCTATGGTGGTTTTTTGGTATTTTGGCCTTTATTAGCATCATCGGAATACCTTGGGGGCGTGCGTGTATCGTTATGGGTAATTTTTCCTTTTTCCCATTCGGTAAAGAGGCCATCTCACGCGATGAATTGACCAATGAAATGGACATTGGCACGAGTCCGCTCGGCGTTATTGGTAACGTCCTTTGGTTTGTATTTGCAGGCCTTTGGTTAGCTATCGGTCACGTACTTTCTGCCGCAGCATGCTTTGTCACCATAATCGGCATTCCGTTTGCGCTCCAACACCTCAAGCTAGCGGTTATTTCACTCGCACCAATTGGTAAAACGGTTGTATCGTCAGAAGAAGCTGCAATGGCTCGATACAACATCAATCGTTAGCAAAAAGCTAATGCGCTTTCTATCCTCTGGGCAGTCATGCTCAGAGGGTAACGCCCGTCAAAAGTAAGCCTATAATCGCTATCGCATATTCAATAATGGCTGATTGTATATTCATACCGTCACCTTTACGTTGAAGTTTATCCTAGCTCAGCACTGCTTTACTTTTATAATTAATCAATACACCCAAGTGAGTTCAAGATGCTAGACTCATAGCGTCGTCACTGATTCAAACTCCAAGAACGACGTAACGAAAAAGCGAGCTATCCTATGCTCGAAATATGGGTTCTTTCCCCCTCGAAGTAGAGTTCAACAACAAAAAAGACGAACTATAAGCATAGCCAAAATTAATGCTTTTCGACCTAAAATATCTCACATCACTCAAAGAAAGCTTCTAAGATTTTCTCTTTTTGAGTAAATATAGAGAGTTACAGTAGCGAAATTCTTCTCGGTAAAACTCCCCACTCAATCTCATGATCAGTTTTTTTAAAAAACAACAAAAATTCGTTGTTATCTAGAGTAATTATTTTATTTGTCGCAGAGCAATTCCATCAATATCATTTGCGACATCGGAGTGCTAGAGCATTGAACTTTTTAGCATTTATCACAGGTATAGAACGTAAAAAACCTTTTATTACTTATTTTTCTTTTTACATATGTTCTAACTCAACGTCTATTCAGACAGGAATATACCGTGGATAAATATCAAGCAGCTTATGCTAAGCGTCTAGAGAAACTAAATGGGGATCCATCTCCTAAAACGATAGCCCGCCTTTCGGCTTGGGATGCGTTTTTTAACAAGGAGTACGAGCTCCAAGACTTGGAATACCAACTATCGGACGCAGCGCACCAGCACTATGAACAGTCGCATGCGAAGAGCGACATTAGCTTCAAAGAATTCAAACGAGCGTTTTATAATGAATCCATCAAAATTTACAATTTAACGGATGGCGCTTCTATCCAGAAAGTATTCACCCCATTACTTTTGCTTACAACGCTCTGGATAGTGTTTGTATGCCTATTTAACAAGTGATCATCAAACTATTCCAACAACGATCAGTATGGGACTACAGGTATGGCTCTATGTAAGGGGGCTAGTCGGCTCTCCTTCACTAAATTAGCGACTCAATTACCCGCAATTCCATAGGCTAAAAGTGACAAGGGCATCCATCGATGCCCTTTTTATTCAAAGGAACGCAACCTAGACCTTTGGCCCACTTGGGTATAAAACCATTATGCGTTAAGCTGCACGCTATTATCCGATTGATAAAGAGTGGAGCGAAGTGATGGAAAAAGTAGGCTCTCGAGCATTGATTGTCGAAGGTGGAGCCATGCGAGGCGTATTTTCATGCGGCATACTCGATCATTTTCTTGCTAGCGAGTTTTCTCCATTTGATAGCTTTTGGGGAGTGTCTGCGGGTGCTAGCAACTTGGCTGCCTACTTAGCTAAAATGCCCGGACGTAACTTAAAAATCTACCTCGATTACAGCTTAAGAAAAGAATTTATCTCTCCATCTCAACTTCTACGTGGTGGTGATATGATGAACTTAGACTGGATGTGGAATGTCACCCTCGAAGAACTTGGCATCGATAAATCTGCGCTCAAAGCTGATTCACGACCTTTCTTTTTAGGCGTGACGCGTCAAGACAATGGGCAAGCGGAGTACCACCTTCCTGATGTCGACGACTTGGCAGAAACAATGAAAGCCAGCAGCGCACTGCCTGTACTTTACCGAAATGGCGTATCACTGAACGGAATTCAATACGTTGATGGTGGCGTCTCAGACGCACTTCCTGTTGCAGAAGCAATAAAGCGAGGAGCCAAAAAGATTATGGTTTTACGCAGTCAGCCCGCAAGCTATCAAAAGCCAAGAGGAAGATTCAGCGCCCTAACTAGGAGGATGTTGAAAGAAACGCCCGGATTAATTGAACCTATGTTGACACGTGAAGTTCGCTACAATCAGACCTTAGCGCTGATCAACAACCCACCACCTGGTATCGAAATCATTCAAGTGTGTCCTCCTGAAACATTCAAGTTGAAACGGCTGAGTCGATCGCCAGCACCACTGCGTCATGCTTATGAGTTAGGAATTGAAGCAGGAAAGGAAGCCATCATACGCTGGAGTCAGAAGTAGAAAAAAGCCACGTGGATTAAACGTGGCTAACGCAAATTCGATGGCAGTGGATTATCGTATTTGCTTCTGGTCGAGCCCAATATTCAGGCTCAAAACTGTTTTAATTTGCTCGCTAACTGAGAAAGCGAGTAGGCAGTCCAAACTAGTAAGTTTCAAACAACCCAGAGTTGTAATCTTGGATGGCTTGTTCTATCTCTTCCATGCTATTCATGACAAAAGGGCCATAATGCACCACGGGTTCATTAATTGGCTCACCAATAAAGATCAGTGCACCACTCTCTTTTTCGGCCTGCAATTCAACCCATTCACCTTTCGATAAAATGGCCATTTCGCCTTGATTGATCTCACGACCTTTTAATTGAATACGACCTTTATAGACATAGAGCATCATGTTGTTGTCTTGATCCGTGTTCAAATTCAAAGCTTGCCCCCCCATCGCTCTCCAATCGGCTACCGTGGCAGCAACACCTGTCTCTGTTAGCGGCCCCTGAATTCGTTCGTTGTTTATAGTCATATGACCCGCAATCAAACGTACAACCCCCGTATTCGGAGTATCAAACTCAGTGATCGTTTCAGGTTGAAAGTCATGATATTGAGCTGGCTGCATCTTATTTTTCGCAGGCTGGTTTATCCAAATTTGGAAACCATGCAATTCGCCTTCCTTCATAATAGGCATTTCGCTATGGATGACGCCTCTTCCTGCTGCCATCCACTGTGCACCACCGGAACGAAGCTCGCCAACATTATCCATATGATCACGATGCTGGAAATGACCTTTCAACATATAAGTAAGCGTCTCGATACCGCGGTGCGGATGCGGAGGGAAACCGCCGATATAGTCAGCACGGTCTTCTGATTTGAGTTCATCCATCATCAAAAATGGAGAAAAGCTAGCATGATTGAAACCCGCTACTCGGCGAATTTTCACTCCATCACCATCAGCAGTAGGTTGCGCAGGAATAAGCTGACGAATTTCTCTGAATTTACTCATACTAGTTCTCCTAGTTTATCTTTGTGACCGCTTGCAAATCGCATGTTCAATCTATGGCTATCGATAAGGTTCTATTTTAGGTTGATGAGCTAAAATTATGAGCCATACTATTCGTTCTACTTATTCAACTTTTTCGAACAATACAATTTATCGAGTTAATAATGAGCACATTTAATTTATCTAAAATAAATGTAGCTATTTTCTAAACAAGGTGTATAGTGTGCCTTGGCTCTTAGAAGAGAGCTGTTAATGCAACATTTAGTTTAAGTTTCCTCTCAGTAAAATCTTGAATCCCCAATTCAGACACCTGCGTACAACTTCCTCTTGATTGAACATTCAATAGCTTAGAAAAGATCCACAAAACAAATCATAATTTTAATGTTTAATTCAAAGGTATTTTTATGTCTAAAGTAACTGGTTCAGTAAAATGGTTTAACGAAACTAAAGGCTTCGGTTTTCTATCTCAAGACAACGGCGGCCAAGATGTATTCGTACACTTTAACGCTATCGTTTCTGACGGTTTCAAAACACTGACTGAAGGTCAGAAAGTAAGCTTCAATGTAGAGCAAGGTAAAAAAGGTCCTCAAGCGACTGAAGTAACTCCTCTATAAGACTGCTTTTCTTGGTGTAGCATGCCCATGCTGCACCAAACCTCTCTCCTTCTAAAATATTCTTTCATCAATCATTCAGCCTAATTTTAGGCATTGCTTTGTGCTATCTAAAATAAACTGAATAGTACTGCTTAATTTATTATTTATAGGAAAAATCATGTCTTCAAAAAGAACTGGCCGTCAAAGACATTGGTATCAATTACTTAACAAAGAGAAAATCACTAAAAAACAGGAGAATAAATGTTAGAAATTGAATTTAATTTAGAACAACCTCAAACCTCTTGGAACGCTAAAATACATCAATTAAATGGTGATATTTTACGAAGACACGTATTACCGAAACTTCTTTCTCATAGCTTTATGATCGATTTTGAATATTGTGAGAAAACGCAATCTGGAACTATTCTCTGTGACTCAGGTTCAAAGTTAGGAAGTTTTACTGTTAACTGATTCAGTTTTCATGCATTAATGGATAATGCAACTAATTTGGAAGGTATCCAATGGCTAGAAAAAGTAAGAAGCAGTCAGAAAAAGACAAAAAAGAGTCTGAACAAAACGCGGCGGCGATAAAGCAGAAAACTCGACGCCGCATAGAAGACATTATGGAACAAAGAGAATTTGATAAGTTATTCGATCTATAAATGCTCTCTAGTGCTTTCTCTGCCTTTATCGTTGTGCAAGTTACCGCCACCTACCTTTGCTCAAACGAATCTCCACTCTTTTAGACTACTCTTCTAACTACACGTGCCTCTCACACGCAAAAACAACTGGCTCCTCTATACTCAAGTGACTTGCAAATAGTTGTTTCGCTCACAGGAAACCCCGTGACTAATGACAGCTAGGTTATTTGCGTATAGCCAAAGCGATATTTTTGCGTATAATCCCTCTCGTTTGCTTCGTATAACCCCAATGATATGGTTTGGGGGTCTCTACCAGTTCCCGCAAAGTGCTGATTACGAAGAGTTGAGATCATCGTGGGTCTTACTCTTTGTGATAGCGTTCGATTTATTTCTATCTATACCTATTCTTAGAGTAACTGCATCCACAATACACATAAGGTGGAATATGAAAGCATTTATTCAAGGTCTTCCAAAAGTAGAGCTGCACTTACATATCGAAGGTTCACTTGAGCCGGAACTCTTATTCAAATTAGCAAAACGAAACGGCATCGAGATCCCTTACTCTTCTCCGAGTGAACTACGCAGCGCATATCAGTTTACAGACTTACAATCATTTCTCGACCTCTATTACCAAGGAGCGGGAGTTCTGCGTACGGAGCAAGATTTTTACGATCTCACTTGGGAATACTTACTGCACTGTAAAGAAGACAACGTTATTCATACCGAAATCTTTTTTGACCCTCAAACACACACAGAACGCGGCATAGACTTTGACACTGTTATCAATGGAATCGCTCGTGCGCTAAAAGATGGTCACGAAAAACTTGGCATTACCTCGCAAATTATTGCGTGTTTTCTCCGTCACCTTTCAGAAGAGAGCGCCATAGAGACCCTACAGGCTATTCTGAAACACCGTGATAAGATCATTGGTGTTGGACTAGATTCTTCAGAACAAGGTCATCCGCCAGCTAAATTCAAGCGCGTATTTAAACAAGCAGTAGAAGAAGGCTTACTTACCGTTGCTCACGCAGGAGAAGAAGGCCCCGCACAAAATATTAGCGATGCAATTGAAATGCTTTACGTGAGCCGCGTGGATCACGGTGTTCGCTGTGTTGATGATGAAGCATTAGTTGAATCCTTAATCGAAAGCCAAATGCCACTGACAGTGTGTCCGTTATCGAATCTTAAGCTATGTGTATTCGACGATATGAAAGATCACAATATTGTGGATTTGCTACGAAAAGGTGTCGCTGTAACGATTAACTCAGACGATCCTGTGTACTTTGGTGGCTACATGACGGATAACTTTCTGGCCGTCAACAACGCACATCCAATGAGTAAGAGTGAACTTGCCCAATTTACAATGAACGCGATTGATGCCAGCTTTATCGATAACGAGTTAAAGGCGAAATATCGTCACCTTGTTAGCCAATACGTAAACCAGCACGAAGCTTTGCAATAAAGGCATCAGTGCCACGCCTTAGGCCAAACGCGTAGGTATTAAAACCCTACAAAAACTCTGTGGTTAACCGCATTTATAAACGCTAGACTGAGAAAGCTAAACTAGCACACAAAAAGGAATAGAATCATGATTCAACAAGGCCAAGCTCTACCAGTTGCAACTCTAAGTGAGTTGACTGCCGATGGTATGGTGAACCACGACGTTACAGAACTGTTTGCGAACAAGAAAGTCGTACTCTTTGCTGTACCTGGCGCATTCACCCCTACCTGTTCAGAAGCCCATCTACCAGGCTATGTGGTATTAGCTGATGAGCTAAAGGCAAAAGGTGTTGATTTAATTGCGTGCGTTTCTGTAAACGATGCATTTGTGATGCAAGCGTGGGGCGAAGCTCAAAACGCTTCTGAGATTTTGATGTTGGGTGATGGCGACGCTAGCTTTACTAAAGCATTAGGTCTTGAAATGGATACAGGCGGCTTTGGTGGTATTCGCTCACAACGTTACGCAATGATCATTGAAAACGGCACAGTGACTAAGCTAAACGTTGAAGAGCCAAAAGAGTTTGAAGCAAGCAAAGCAGAAACGATTTTAGCGGCGCTTTAAGCTTACTCCTAAATACAAAAACGGAAGCCATCGCTTCCGTTTTTTGTTGGTTAACGCATTCTCACAACACTCGTTTGTTGCTTACGCTGCATTTCCGCAAAAGTCAGCACAAACGGGGATGACTGCTTTACACGGCTTGGTAATGAAGAAAGCGCATTGTAGGCATCCTGCTTCGTTTTAAAATCACCAACAGTTACCGTATACCAACGCGTGCCTCGGCTGTTTTTCCAGTTAACCCAAACCGGATGCTTAGGATCGATATAGCGAATATAATCTTTCACATCTTTTTCTTGCTTTAGCGCGAGTACCTGCATCGTGTAATGGTTTGGGTTTAAATAACCATATGCATCCTGAGAGGTCATGACTCCAACACATTGGCCGCTATCGACCTCCTGCTGGTAAGGCATAGCGCAGCCCATGAGCGATAAAATCAATGTCAAAGATAAAATCTTGTGCACGTGTCACTCCATTCTTGTTCTAGTTTCTTTTCTCTCGCACCCAAAAACACAAAACGCTCTTGGTCAGGTAAAAACACACCCTTACAAGAGGGCCTGTGTTTTAACGCAACGAGTATTCCAAAAACGTAAGGCGACCACGTTGGTCGCCTTAGTAAACTGATTTAATAGAAAATTAACAAGATAGAGTGATATAGACAGAAGTTCGCTACTGTTTAGAACCAGCTAGCGACCAATTGCTTAAACCAGTCTAAAATTCGCTTGAATAAACTGCCTTCCTCCACGGACTCCAATGCAACGAGCTCGGCTTCATTTACGACCTTACCTTCGACTTTGTAAAGCACTTTACCAACCACTTGTTGCTCAGAAATTGGCGCAACTAAATCACCGTTGTATTCAACTTCCGCTTGCAGATTTTTTACATCTCCTTTTGGCAAAGTGAGATAAACATCGTTAGCTACGCCGACAGTAAGCTCGTCTTTTTCGCCCATCCAAACTCGAGCTTTCGCAAGTTCCGCACCCGCCTCAGTCGGCATTACCGTATCGTAAAAGCGGAAGCCATAACTCAACAGCTGCTTGCTTTCTGATTCACGAACATTCTCACTCTTCGCTCCCATCACTACGGCAATCAAACGCATATCACCTTGTGTTGCAGAAGTCGCTAGACTATAACCCGCGCCGCTTGTATAACCAGTTTTCATGCCATCGACATTCATACTACGATCACGAAGCAAGCCATTACGGTTGTATTGAGTGATGCCATTGTAAGTAAACGAGGTTTCGCTATACAGCGGATAGATATCAGGTAAGTCACGAATAATCGCTTGGCCCAACTTGGCAATATCATAAGGTGTCGAATATAAACCGTCACTGTCTAGGCCGTGAGGGTTGGTGAATGCCGTGTTAGACAATTCAAGCTTGGCGGCCCAACTATTCATCAAACTCACAAACCCTGATTCACTTCCCGCAACATGCTCAGCAATAGCGACACTGGCATCGTTACCAGATTGAACAATCAAACCACGGTATAAGTCAGACAAAGAAACGGAAGTATTGACTTCAATAAACATTTTTGAAGAATCTGGGAAATTTTTTGCCCAAGCATTTCGGCTGATGACAACCTCATCATTCAACGTAATATTGCCTGTATTAATTTCTTGACCAGCTACATAAGCAGTCATCAACTTCGTTAAACTCGCGGGGTTTAAACGTTTGTGGGCATCACGTTCAACCAGTACTTTCCCCGTATGGAAGTCCATCAAAACATAACCACGAGAACTGAGTTCTGGCGCATTTGGCACAACTGAAGGCGCAGCATAAGCCAACGAGGATACAGCAGCGAACCCTGTAATTAACACTGTGTGTAATATAGTACTTTTTCTCATCATGACATCTTATCTTAGTAGCATTTAAGGCTTACAAACGGTACCCGAATGAATTCAAAGCGCGGGATTACCTAGTTAAAAAACGAGTATATTGAAACGGCGCTCAGTTACAGCCACCTTGTTACGATTGGTTACTTTTACTCAATGTTTGTCGAAAATAATGAGAGGTAGGTAGAGCTTTCGTCTTGAAGAATGAAACAGGAGCGAAAATAATTCCGTAACGCTATGTTTTTTGAGAGGGGAGAAAAAGCGCGCAAGTCAATTCAGGGAGTAAGTTGGTATAGGAAAAGTAGTTGAGCTTTTATCCATATCTAAATAGGAAACAACAAAAACAATCAACAATAAGTCCAGCTAATTACTTACCAAGAAAACATATTGAAAACGCATCATAAAATCGTAATTAATTATCGATAAATTTAAAAACCTAATATTATAATTTATGTAAATTTCATTTATTATTAAACTGGAGAAAAATACAGCTTTCCTTTTTTAAAACTAAGAGACGATTTTTTCGATGTTTTTAGGTTTATCTCATCAGAGAACTTGGTATAACAGTGAGGGATAAGACATCCGGACTTAGCGCGAAAGGATAACCCACTGTTATTTAAGTTCACACGCTGCTTTTTAATGACTAGAGACTTTAAACTGCGGTTACCTTCGGTTTGTGCGGCTATTCTTTGACGTATCCCAACCCAGTACGACTCAAACGACGACATCATACATATCCTCTTTCATAATATAAGCATTAATAATTAAACATCGCTAAAAGCTAAGCTTGTCAGAAATAAAAGTATTAGAAATTAATTTTATTTCATCAAAACAAATCAACCCGCATATTCCACACAAATTTAGTGGTTATGTCAAACATTAGTTATCATTAATTTTATTTATAATGGATATAAAATCAGTTTATAATTTTTAAATAATTTAATTATTAGAAATCAGTATAACCAGTCCATATTTAACATGGAAATATGAGCTTTGTTTTGCATCATAATATATAAATATATTAAAGATTCATCTACGAACTAAATGCTCTTCAAGAGGTGATATAAATTAGCATTTCGAGACTAAATGAGAATAAAAATAGCGCACCGTATATGGTGCGCTATAGATTTGATTAAGGTCACTGTATAAGCATAGATAAAACTAAACTCATTTGACGTAGCTAGAGTTTCAATACTTTATCAATATCTTCTGCGCTGTGGCGCTCAGGTAACTGCTCCCATTCTTCACCCCATGAACGGTTCACAATTCGACCACGTTTTACCGCTTCACGCTCATCAATTACTTTTGCCCAACGCACAACGTTTTTGTAGCTTTCTACGTCTAAGAATTCAGCCGCATCGTAAGCACGACCCAACACAAGGTTGCCGTACCATGGCCATGTTGCGATATCAGCGATGCTGTACTCATCGCCACCTAGGAATTCATTGTTCGCAAGACGCTTGTCTAATACATCTAACTGACGTTTTGCTTCCATTGTAAAGCGGTTGATTGGGTACTCGAACTTCTCTGGTGCGTACGCGTAGAAGTGACCAAAACCACCGCCTAGGTATGGCGCAGAACCTTGCAGCCAGAATAACCAGTTCATTACCTCAGCACGCTTAGCGCCTTCTTTTGGTAAGAAATGATCAAATTTCTCTGCTAGATAAAACAAGATGTTGCCAGATTCAAACACGTTCACTGGCTCAGAACCCGAACGGTCAACCAATGCCGGAATTTTTGAGTTTGGGTTAACAGCTACAAAGCCAGAGCCAAACTGGTCACCATCGCCAATCTTAATCAGGTATGCATCGTATTCTGCTGCCGTTACGCCAGCCGCCAAAAGCTCTTCAAACATGATCGTCACTTTCTGACCATTTGGGGTACCCATTGAGTAAAGTTGGAATGGGTGCTCACCAACAGGAAGCTCTTGCTCATGACGTGCGCCAGAATCCGGACGGTTGATGCTCGCCCACTGACCGCCGTTTTCATTATCGTTTGTCCAAACTTTTGGTGGAATGTATTTGTTAGCCATTGTTTTCCCTTATTGTGTTTGAATGCATCTTCAAACTGACGGGTCTTACGCGCCAGCAAGCATTATTAACATCACCTCTTCGCCAACTGCGATTAGGCATACTCAAGATATTAGGTCGAATTCGCTAAATAAAAGTCCTGCAATCTCTTTTAGTTAGAACCTTTGGTTATGGGATTTTCTTTCACGCTATAAGTAAAAACGTCGCGATAATGTGAACTAGGTTCGAGATGCCAACGATGAGTAAGCGACACTCGGCTGCGCACCTCTGTTTGGGGATTTGGAGCAACCGTTGAACTTCAAAGTCACCAAGAGTGACGTTGTTTTGGATACCCTAGTTCAAACCACTTACGTACGTGATAGGCAGTTAAGTTAGATAGTTAGAAAGAAAAACGCCCTTCACTAAATCAATGAAGGGCGTTTTAATGTATTCGAAACCGTTACTTAGCTGATTCAAACAAACCAGTTATACCTTTCAAAGGGAAAAGCCTTGCTTGTTCCAAACCTATCAACGTTACTTTACTAAGGTCATCAATAAAGAAACGACTGGTCATCGTGTGTTTGCCACCATTAATGAAAATCTCGATGACAGAATTGTCGATATATATATCAATCGTCTGCTTAGCGTCCAATCTTGGTGCTTTTCGAATGCTACCAAATTCTTCTGCGTACAAATGAGACATGTGACGACGGTCCAGCATAAACTCGTGCTTTGTCGCACTAAAGACGATGTTGTCACCTTTGAGGTTACTCAGCTCAAGTTCAAAGCCATCGCCCTCAAGGTCTAATTGGATCAAACAACTTGTGCTTTCCAGTGTATGGGACTGTGCAAAGACTACCTCTTCTTTTCTTAAACTCTCCAATTCAGGGAGTGGAGTTTGAACAAGAAAACCATCTTTCAACGTTAGTTCTCTAGGAAGAGACAACATTCCTGCCCACTGGTGTGTGACCGATGGCGTGTCGATTTCTGGCAACCCTATCCATGCAATAAGAATGCGACGCCCATTCTCATCTAAATAGGTTTGTGGGGCGTAGAAATCAAACCCATAATCTGGCTGTAAAATATCTTGGTGGTTTTCTAAAGTCATCGACTCTAGGTTCAACTGATCACCCACGATATACGCGACAGAATAGATGTTTTTGAAATCATAAGGATTACTACTGCTCACGCCCTGTGGAGAAAACAGCATCACCGATTGACCATTAATCTCAAATAAATCAGGACACTCCCACATGTACCCAAGGTCAGAGAACTTGGTCTTGATAGGACCTTTATGCTGCCACGTTTTCAAATCTTTGCTTTGATAGAGCGCCATAGAACCATGCTCGGTTTTGGTTTGAGCACCCACCACCATCAAATAGTCGTCGCCTTTCTTCCAAACTTTTGGGTCACGAAAGTGCTCCGTGTAATGTTCGTTCTCAATGACTACACCGTGCTTTTCAATGCTACCGTCTGAATCCATGGTGGCAAAACACTGTGTTGGGATTCGATTCCAGTTTTGGTCACGCTTGTTGCCAGTAAAAAACAGCAAAGCCTTGTTGTTTTCCACCAAAGCGCCGCCCGAATAGACACCATGTGAATCGTAGTCTTGGTCGGGATGAAGACCCACGCCATGATCAGTAAAATGGATGAAGTCTTTAGTAGAAAGGTGATACCAATACTTCATTCCATGGACTGGTCCCACAGGCGTCCACTGGTAAAAGATGTGGTGCTCACCATTGAAATAGCACAACCCATTTGGGTCATTTAACAGCCCAAATCTAGGGGCGATATGAAAACTAGGAAAGCCTTTATCTTGCTGACGTGAAAGTGTCATTTCTTCGATATCACACTGAGGGATTTGCTCAAGTCGGCGATATCTTTGCTCTACAGTCCAACGGTTGTTTAAGCTCATAATTTTTCTCAACTGAAATTGGATCTGAAGATCATTGCCCAATAAATTGCAGCAACTCTGTCTGGGTCGGAAGCGCGGTCATTGCGCCTTTTTGCGTCGTCGCTAATGCACCACAGCCATTTGCCCATTGAATCGCAGAGCTAACAACAGGATGATTTTTCCAATCGTCATGCCGAGACAGGCATGCCAGTAGCCCTCCGACAAAAGCATCACCCGCACCTGTGGTGTCAATCGGACTAACGACTTGACCTGTGATCAGTTCACTCTGACTTTCAAAGACGCGCCAAACACCTTTCGCACCTTGTGTCACCAAGACCAAAGCAATATTCAAAGAGGCTATTTGTTGTAAACCTTGCGCCATCGACGTTGAGTCAGTTAAGAACAAAAGCTCTTCTTCAGAGAACTTAACCACATCGGCCATCGCTACAGCCTTCATCACGACAGCTTGGATTTCTGATTGATCTTGCCACACTTCATCACGCAAGTTAGGGTCAAAGCTAATGAAACCACCAGCGGCTTTTGCTCTTTTGATCGCCTCAAATGTGCTGCTTCTACTTGGCTCATTTGCCAGTGAAATTGAGCAAACGTGTAGCCAGTCACCTTGCTTAAAGTTTGGGATGTCTTCAACAGACATAAACTGATCAGCGCTCGGTTTTACCATAAATGTAAAGCTGCGTTCCCCTTGATCGTCTAAATCTACCACCACTGTTGATGTTCTTTGCTCAGGGTCTTTAACGAGAAACTCCGTGCTCACGCCCTCTTGATCGAGCGTTGATTGCATGAAGCGACCAAATGGGTCATCACCTACACGTCCAAAAAACGCACTCTTACCAGATAGACGAGCAATTGCTACGGCGACATTCGCTGGTGCACCACCGGGACATTTGAGTAAAGAAGTCTCAGATTCCGGTATTAGATCGACAACTGCATCACCAGTTACCCATACTTGATTCATCTTGCTTACCTTAAAATTAAAGCCCTGATAGTCCAACGTGTTGAACACCTTCACTACCAAGTAAAAATTGAAAAAGGCTAGCCAAGCCATTAGTGCTTGGCTAGCACCCCAAACATTTAGGAAAAGAAGTGGATTTTGGGGGACTCCACCCTTAAGGAGTTCAGATTAAGCCGCTGCTTTTTTACCGACTTTAGCGCGGTCACGCATACCAAGAACAATGGTGAGAACAAATGCGGTCAAGAACGCGATCACCATACCCGCGATGTAGTACCCAATCTTCTCTGGCGTAATGGAAATGATGCCTGGAAGACCAGCTGCGCCCAATGCCTGAGCTTTCACATTAAACATTGTGATGAACGCACTTGATAACGCCGCAGCGCAAACTGCCGCAATAAATGGGTAACGTAGTTTTAAGTTAACACCAAACATAGCCGGTTCTGTAATACCCAGCAAACCCGTAACACCCGATGGAATCGCAATACCTTTCATCTTCTTATCTTTGCTCATCACGCCCACCGCCAACGCTGCCGCTCCTTGAGAAACGTTAGACATCGCCGCAATAGGAAAGATAAAGGTGCCGCCCGTCGTCGCAATATCCGCAAGAAGTTGAGTTTCAATCGCAATGAAGCTGTGATGCATACCAGTAATAACAAACGGAGCATAAATAAGACCAAATACCGCACCACCAACAAAGCCAGCTGTGTTGTATAGCCAGTTCAGACCATCACCCAATAGGAAACCGATATCACGCGTGAACGGACCGACGACAGTAAACGTCAGCAAACCCGCTATGAAAATCGCCAGTAATGGCGTTAAAAGGTTGTCTAAAACAGAAGGGATGACTTTACGTAAGCCTAGCTCAACCTTCGCAAGAATGAATGCCGATACCAAAACCGGTAACACCGAACCTTGGTAACCCACTTTTTGGATTTCAAAGCCAAGAATATTCCAAACCGGAATGTTGCCAGACACAGATGCGCCGCCGAATCCCCAACCATTCAGCAAGTCAGGGTGAACCATCAACATACCTAGCGCTGCCCCTAAATATGGGTTGCCGCCAAACTTCTTGCTGGCTGAAAATGCCAACAGGATAGGCAGGTAAACAAACGGCGCGTTTGCAAACGTGTTGATCATGTTCGCCAAGTCTGTCAGTCCTGGGTTGGCATCAATCAAAGATTTGCCATCAATGAACAAGCCTTGGGCAGTCAATAGGTTATAGATACCCATCAACAAACCACCAGCGACGATTGCTGGAATGATTGGGACGAAAATATCAGACAGCCCTTTCACCGCGCGCTGAACAATGTTTTGTTTCTCTGCGCCAGCAGACGCAACGTCGTTGGTGGACATTTCACTCATACCCGTCAACTTCGCCATTTCTGCATAAACTTGGTTTACGATGCCTGATCCAAAAATGATTTGGTACTGACCCGCAACTTTGAACTGCCCTTTTACCCCTTCAAGGTTATCAATCGCTTGTTCATCTATTTTTTGCTCATCTGCAACGGCAAGGCGTAAGCGTGTCGCACAATGCGCAAGTGCGGTGATGTTGCTTTTACCACCTAATAGAGTTAACAACTCTTTTGCTACTGCCGGATAATTCATTTCATACCCCATTGGATTATTATCTGAGCTTGCGAAATTTTCGGGAACGTTTGCAAAACAGATTTTTGCTCAATAAAACCAAATGATCAAAGATAAAGCAGAGAGAATGTGAGAATGATCGTCAAATTCCCTCCCTAAGAGCAGTATAGGAGGTTAGAATCGCTACTTATCAAAGAGCTTTTCATCTTCTCTTTGCAAACAATCCCAAAAACGAAAAACAGAATGGATAGGAACAATGGCGAGTCTGCATGATGTCGCCCGTCTGGCTGGCGTATCAAAATCAACAGTGTCACGGGTTATAAACGATGAGTATGGCGTAAAAGAAGCGACAAAACTGAAGGTCCGCCAAGCAGTAGCGGAGTGTGGCTATGTGCCGAACCAAGTCGCTAAAGATCTAAAATCTCAAAAGACCAATCTGGTTGGTGTCATTGTTCCTCGGGTTTCCTCTCATGCCACATCCCAAGGTGTCGATGGATTAACCGATGTCCTTGAAAAAGCCGGGAAACATGTCTTACTTGCTAGCACTCACCAAGCCCACGAAAAAGAACTGGAATACATTCAGATCTTTAACCAAAAACGGGTTGAAGGGATCATTCTTTACGCCACCCACCTCGATTCCAAGCTGGTAAAAGCAATTCAAAACTCAGCCGTTCCAGTTGTGCTCGTCGGTCAAGATGGTTCCATGTTTAACATTCCAAGCATCATTCATGATGACGCACGAGTAGGGTTTGAAGCGGGAAATAGACTGGTTGCAAAAGGTTGCCAAACTATGGGTTTTATTGGTGTGCAAGGTGACGATATCGCGGTAGATAAGCAACGCTCAGAGGGATTTGTTCAAGCGCTACAGCATCATGGTTTTGAGCTCGCCTTCCATGCTCGTGGTGACTTTACCATCGATTCTGGCTATTCATTGGCAAAACAACACTTAACAAAGAACCCTAAGCTAGATGGCTTGTTCTGTGCGACAGACCGTATTGCTATCGGTGCGATGAGAGCGATTCAAGAGCTCGGGTTAACACCGGGTAAAGACGTTTTAGTGCTAGGCGTTGGTGATGATGAGCTCGCATCAGTGTGCACCCCAACCTTATCAACATTTAACTATGCATTTGATAAAGCAGGGGAAAATGGTGCGAAACTGTTACTAGATAGAATTGCCAACAGAAGTTTTGAAATGAGTAAGATGGTACTAACCTTCAAAACTATTGAGCGTCAGTCCTGTTAATGAAAAAGCGCCAACTGAAATCAGTTGGCGCTTTTCTTATTACTCTTTGTAGGTTAGGTCCCTTTAGAACCAAGTTTCCATTTGCAGTGCAAACAGAACTTCACCACCATCACCCATCGTTGCAGCACCCGCATCCTGGCTAATCGAGTAGCCATTCAAGTCTTCGCTCCAATCAACGTAGCTAACTGCAAAACGTAGCTCCGGACGGTCAAAGAAACCTGCAGCGGTAGACATCTTAAGCGTTGGTGCAATTGTCGCTTTGTAAAAACTGCCACTTGCTTTATCAATCGCATTGTCTAGGTCCATGTATTGGTATGAGCCTTCATAAACCATCTCAAAGTTCTGCGTAAACTCTTGCGCTAAGCGGATGTTGAACGATGCCCACGTAAATTCATCATTTTTAGCAAAGCGATCTTGGCTGTGTTCTGCTAGCAACGCAGGTGCTACACGCCAGTTGTCGCCGATGCTTGTTACACCATAGCTAAACAAGCGTACGGCTTTTGCGTCTTCTAACAAATCTCCGTTTGAACCGATGCCTTTAAGTTCCGCACCCAATCCATCACCCATCAAAATACCGGTTTTAGAGAAGCCTTCACTCATGCCAAAGAAGTTATCGCCATGGTAGGCAAACATCGCATGTAAACCTTTGTCCGCTGCTCCTTCTACGCGATCATTGTTATCAGCTGACGTCATGCCGCTCAGCATCAATTGCCAATTACCGAAGCGGTTGTTCATTGTCGCGATATAGTTTTCAACATCCGTTGACGAGCTATCAATCTCACCAAAATCACGACCATAGATCGAGAAGTTTGCTTTCCACGAATCGCTCATTTGGACGTCATACACACCAGCACCAGTACCAGATAAGAAAACAATATCCGAGTCAAAGAAGTGAATGTCAAAGTTATCACGGTCAAATCGTTTACCAGCCCAAAACGTCGCGTCAGCAAAAGCTCTTGATTCAGAGAACATACTCAACTTGTTTAGCTCAGCATATATCTGACGAACGTTTAATTGACTCTCGCTCGCCGTCCATTCGTTATTGGTTTCCGTACTATCTGCCAACATGATTCGGAACAATGCGCTGGAACCATCATCTGCAAAACGTTTGTGAATAAGGTTTGCTTCCACATAATGATCATCCTCAACCCCTAATCGTCCAATTGGCGCGCCAATAGCACCAGCTGCCGTCATGTAAGGACCAGTACCCACTGCACCATTCAGATCATCATTAATGAGCAGCCCGGAACGAGCGTAGCCATGAAACTCAAAGCTTGAGGCTTTCTCATTTGCTTCTGTGGATGCTTTTTCTGTCTGCTCAAGTCTCTGTTCTAATTCATTAATTCGCTTTTCAAGAGCGTCAACATCTGTTGCTGCGAATGCAGGTGCAGTAACCATTCCAAGCGCTACTGCCATCGTCAAAGTGTGTAGTTTCATTTCCATAGTCTCACGTAAATTTATACTTAGGCGTATTGCAAACGTTCCCAAGGAAAAATCGCAAACTTATGGTGACTTTAAATGTCCATCTAAAGCCTGAATTTCAGAGCGCTCGTACTCAGAGCGTCTCTACTACTTATATCAATGAGGGCGATAATATATAAACTTTTCGGGAACGTTACCGTTAAGAGGCCATTTTGTTACTTCTATCACGTTCAATTGTGTTACTTACAGAAAAATCATTAACCAGCGCACATTTGAATTAATTGTTAGCGCTAGAGGAAGTAGTTTGAAGGTGACAGGCTACAAAGAAGGAGTTTAATGTTCATTTGAGAGAATACTCCCTCGCTTCCCTATGCTACTTGATGGTAACTCATCTCTATTTATTGATGAAAAGTAGCAGCTAAGGTTGAACGTAACTAAGAGCGAAGCGGATCTCGATACCTCATTTCAAACAACTTGAAAGGCTGTTAAGACGAGATAAACGACCTTCATTTTCTGTGAAGAGCGCTTTGTTGTTCTAATTCAAGCTAACGAAACACTTTTTTGGACAGAAGTACGTTAGAATACATACCCTAAAGTAGTCATAGATTTATTCAACCACTGCCTGAAAATGAGCCAGCCGCTCCCATTAATCAGAATGATAAAATGCCCAATAGAGATACATGAAAAAGCCAACTGTAATCACAGTTGGCTCAGTATTTCCCCTTGAACTTTTAAGCCTTATATTGACTAGAGCGTTAGTTCGGAAAGTGTTTATTTAAGAAGTCCAAAACATGAGTAACGTACTTCTCGGTATCAAAGACAGGTGCACTGTGTCCTACACCTTCTTCAATGAAAAGTTGGTTGGTAACTCCATGCTCATCAAGCTTAGCCTTAAGTATCTCACTTTGAGATAGAGGCACTCGCTTATCCAAGGTGCCGTGTAACTGTATATATGGTGGAGTATTTTCATTCACATAACTCGTCGTTGATGCTTTCTTGGCAAGCTTTGGAATATTGTTTGGAATATCTCCTAAGAAACGAGATACAGACGATTTTTTGCTGGTTTTCTTGCCACCTTTATTACTTAACTCAAGTAAATCGGTAGGGCCAAAAAAGCTTACTACGGCTGAGACCTTGTACTTTGGTGGCTCATAGAAATCTACTTGGTTGTATGCCGAGTTAGTCGCACCAATAAAGCCAGCGAGGTGCCCGCCAGCAGAGCGTCCCATTATCACAACATTGTCCGCTTTAATACCGAGCTTTTCAGCATTGTCGTACAAATAGTTCAGTGCATCATTAATGTCTTGTACTGGTTGAGGAAAGATCGCTTCTCCACTTAAACGATAATCAACTGAAGCTAGCGCATAACCTTCATTCAACACAGACTGAAGTAATAATGGGTTCTTTTCTGGGATGGCGTCTTTGCTCCCACGTTTCCATGCACCACCATGTACCCAGACTAATAACGGGTACTGAGTATTTGATTCAACCGAAGGAGTATAAAGATCGAGTTTAATCTCTCTTTCACCTACAGTTTTGAACAAGATATCCTTCTCTACATTGAACTCCCCAGCCAAACAGACAAAGGGCATAAGTAGCAGAGAGGTCATCGCAGACTTAATTTTCGTATTCATTGTTTTGTTATTCGCTTAAAAAAGTAAGTAGATTAGAAAGTCGCTTCAGCAGCTAACCAGTAGCGTCGGCCATCTTCAATGTAGCCAAACTCTTCCTCTGTGATTTGCTCATCGAACAAGTTATAAACCGCTGCCATTAACTTCACATTCTTAGTTACACGCCAGTTCACACCGAGATCCACGTAAGTAATAGAAGGTGCCAACGTTCTTGTGCTATCACTAGTGATGTTGTTTTTCTCTTTGCCTTGATAGTTCATGCGGGCCCATGAAGCAACATCATCACGCACTGCCCAATCACCATTAAGTGAGAAGATATGTTCAGGTGCTTGTACAAGAGGCAAGCCATCATCATCGTCATTAGTGTTCTTTTCACTACGAGTATACGAGTAGGTTGCACTTAGTGTAATTGACTCTGTAATACCCTTAGATACGGAACTTTCTGCACCATAGCTGTTCGCATCATCAATGTTGACGTAAGTGCGGTCGCAACTTCTGCTATCAGTACACGTCGGATCGACAAACTCACTTTCGATCTTGTCTTTGAAGTCGCTGTAAAACAAAGTAATGTTTGCAGAAAGGTCTCGCTCATTAACGTAATACAGTCCCATCTCTGTATTGATGGAGGTTTCTGCTGTTAAGTCTGGATTACCGTAAATAGAACAACGCCCTCTACAGCTCTCTTGAACCCACTCTTCGTCCATTTGTGTCAAACTAGGTGCTCGATAACCCGTAGACACACCACCTTTTAGCGTCCAACTAGGGTCAATAGACCAGACCCCGTAAGCTCTTGGGCTAAATTGCCCGTCAAAGATCTCATTGTCGTCGTAACGTAAACCAAGGGTGAGAGCGAATGTATCCGTGAGATACCACTCGTCCTCAGCAAATACTGCCCATTGCTTGTTTTTAGAGGTCAATGACAGTTTATTATCAGTCAGATCCTTTTGCTCGAAAGATGCGCCCAGTGTTAAGTAGTGAGCATTAAGAGGCAGACCCCATTGCGTATTAATTTGACTATTCTCGACTTCTTTATCTGCACCGATATTTTTTACTGTTTCATTACTGATAAATGAAGAACTTGTACCCCAAGAGTAGTTTCCGTCGTGGCTAAAACCAATAGATTGGCGTTCATATTCTCGTACTGCAACTTGAGACTCTCGCTCCACTGATTTACCTAGAGTGGTCTCTCGCTCTTGGTTATGATTGGTGAACTCCAGAGTAAAAGTGTCATCCGAGGTAGGTGTGAGGTACAAAGAAGCTCGATAGTTGTCGAGTGTCTTACCTGCATAACCACCTTCAATTTCATCTTCTTTTCTTTCCTGATACAGTCCAGTCAAAGAAGTACTCAACAGACCATCAATGACAGGGCCAGCAAGGTAAAGCTGCCCTTGATAGCTATTTCCAGATTTTGAATTTTCTTGAAGCGTCGTTTCTGCACGCAAGCTTCCGTGCCACTCTTGATAATTTTTACGCGTAATAATATTAATCACACCCCCCAAAGCATCAGACCCATAAAGGGTTGACATAGGGCCACGTACAACTTCAATACGTTCAATTGCACTCAACGGGGGAAGCCAGTCTTGTTCAGTAAACGTACTACCATTAGTTTGAGTTTCTCGACCAGACTGCTTCCTGCCATCAACAAGAATGGCCGTATATTGAGCAGGCATACCTCGAATTGAGATATCTTGGCCATCACCACCTCCTGTAACGGTTACCCCAGGTATATCACTTAAAGCATCAGTCAAATCTTTATATGAGCGATTTTCAAGTTGCTCTCGGGTGAGAACACTTATTGTTGCTGGCGCTTCTGTGACATTCTGTTCGTAACCAGAGGCTGTAACCACTACGGTTTCCATTGCTGTTGTATTGATACCAGTCTCAGGTAACTGGTCATTTGCAACAACGACCATAGGTACAGTAATACAAGCAGAAACAACTGATGTAGAAAATAGAGAGTATGTGAAAAGAGGCTTCATATTGAATAGGCTTAAAATGTAATTGCATTTAATAATTATTATCAATTAAACCTGATTATCATAATCACTGACAAGTTAATCACTATCGAGAAAAGAGAATATCACTATCCAATATACGAATAGTTAACCACGAATTACCCGATATAAGCATTTAAGCTAAAGTATCGGTTCCAACATAGAGCTGTTTAAAGATCTCTCGTACCCATTCACACATAGGATCATCGTTAAAGCGTTTGTGCCAATATAGGAAGACTTCTTGAAAGTCCAACTGTAGCTCGGCAGGTACTTCTCGAACGATCAAGCGAGGGTCTTGACAAGCTGCCTCTGCAAAAGGTGTCGGTAGATGAAATATAATCTCAGTCTCCGCAGCGATACTTGGAGCAGAACTAAAGTTATTCAGTTGCACTGGCGCTGATAAACGCTTTTTTTTGTTCGCTAACCCTAGCTCTTGGTATTTATGCTCAAACGACAATCGCTTCTCACCCTGCAAAGAGACTTGTCCAAAGTCAAATTCGGCCAAACGCTCTGGAGTTAGCTCTAAATCGGCCAGTGGATGATAGCGGCTCATAAGCAAACGGAAAGTACGCTTAGCAACAACCATTCGATAGATATTTTGCTCAGAGCTTGGCGGTTGATGAGAGGAAAGTGCGAAATGAACATCTCCAGCCACCAACGCATCAAAATGACGTTTTGGTGCTGAGTCCAAACTGACCTTAAGGTTTGGAGCCTCTTGCCGAATCTTAGCGATAACCTTAGGCATTAAGGTATTAATCTGAGGAAGAAGGCCGTAAACCTTAACGGTGCTTGATACAGTGCTCGGATCAAACGAGTCTCTATGGGCAAGTTTTTCTAAACTGGTAATCACATTATTGATGTCTTGCCTTACTGACTCTGCTTTTGGAGTCAGTTCATAGCCGTATTTCTTGCGCACCAGTAATTCGTCATTAAAGAAAACTCTCATTTTTTGCAGTGCTCGACTTACCGCAGACTGGCTCATATTTAAAGCCATAGCGGTGTTAGATACATGCTTCTCTTCGAGCAAGTGCTTTAAAACAAAGAGCAAATTCAGATCAATTTGAGATAAGTTCACGTCAATACCACCCATCAAGCTTCCAGTAGGTGGTATAGTACATAAATCTCTAGAGTTTGTGGTAAGTGTTTTCGATACTACAAGGCACTATTGAAACACAAGTCTGGTAGCAGGACAGTTTCCGTGCTAACACGAAAAGGGGCGTGCGACGTGAAGTCGTATGAAGCGCTGTTCACCGCTTAACGAGTGAACCATCTGTATCACCAGATGAACCTAGGAG